>JAFZIK010000026.1 GCA_017554405.1 Clostridia bacterium
CTGGGGCAGTAACGGCAATATGATAGGCACCTACGGCGGCATAAAGGGCGATCTTGACGATGATTTTGATATCGACGCGGACGATATGGTAATACTCCGTAAGGTCATCCTCGAATATGAGGAAGTAAGCGGCGTATCCGCGGAAATCGCCGATTTCAATTCCGATAGCGCTGTTGACGTTCGCGACTATCAGAAAATGAAGAACGATATCGGTTAAGCAAAGTAACCTTTGCAAAAGCACTAAGAAATAATAAATATGCCATTTGGGGCGCTTTGCGCCCCAAATGGCAGTGTCCGCTACCGGTAACGGCGGCGGAATGCCAATAACGGCGTTGTTGGTATTCCGATGCCATTATTATAGGTATTAAATAAATGTATATAGATAAAATCTTACGTTAAAGGAGAAAAACCATGGGCAAGAGATTCAAAAAAGCTTTGGCGGTCATACTCTCTCTTTGTATGATCGTAACACTTTTCGCCGCGATACCGGTGATGACGGCGAGCGCCGACCCTGCCAACCTCAAGTTCGGCAGTGACGGAAAGTTCAAGATCGTTATTTTTTCCGATATCCAGGAAAATTTAAGCGATGCAAAAGGTATTGCGCGCCTTAACGGTATTATGGAGCAGGTTCTCGATTACGAGGAGCCGGAGCTTGTTGTGCTTTTAGGCGACCAGACCGAGATGAACATAAAGACCCCTTCTACCGATACGGATTTTACGGGGCTGCTCGGTCAGATACTCGCGCCTATAGCCGACGCGGGCGTTCCTTATGCCTTTGTTTTCGGCAATCACGATAACCAAAGCTATTATAGCGGCACCCGTGCCGATAAGGACGATATGCTCGCGGTTTACAGGACGATAGGCGATTGCCGCACCACCGATCCGGATCCTTCGCTTACCGGCACCGGCACCTGCAAGATCCCGATCTATTCATCGGACGGCAGTTCTGTTGCCTTCGACCTCTTTATGGTGGACTCCAACACCTATCAGGATCCGATAACCGGCTCGGGCGGTTACGATAACCCCCATTCCGACCAGCTTGCCTGGCTTGCGGCTAACAAGGACGCGGGCAAGAATTCTCTTGTTTTCCAGCATATCCCGATGCCCGAAATATATAATCTTGTAACGGTTGATGCCGGCGGCACCAAGACCTACGGCGGCGTTACCTATGCAAAATCGCTTAATTCTAACGCCACCGGTTCACTCGGCGAATTTCCCTGCCCGCCTTATTCCGAGAACAACACCGGCGAGTTTGCCGCGCTGCAGAGTATGGGCGGCGTGCTCGGCGTGTTCACCGGTCACGATCACTTAAACGATTTTACCGGCACCTATAACGGCATTAAAATGACCGCTGTTCCCGGTATGACCTATTTTAACTACGGCGACGAGGCGGTCCGCGGTTACGGCGTTATCGAGCTTGACGAAAGCGATCTTTCGACCTACGATTACCATTCGGTCAAGTTCAGCGATATTGACTCCATAACCAGCCCCTATGCCTTTAACGTTGATTTTTCGGCGGGCAACGCAATAGAGACCTCCGGCAACGCCTCTTATATAAATACAGCCAGCGTTAATGCAAACAGCGGCTCAACCGTTACCTATACCTTTGATAGCACGCTTAACAGAACGGTAGCCACCTTTAACGGTTCATCCGGCTACGGTTACCGGCTTTCCGAAACCGCGCGCAACAAAATGCAGGACGGTTATACTTTTGAGATTCTGTATAAGTTACCCGCGGCTCCGAGCTCAAGCTTTGATTTGGCTTCCGGTATGTATAACGAGTACGGTATCAGATTAAGGTATTCAGGCTCGGGCGGTTACTTTTCCTATGAACAGAGCTTTGAAGGCGATACTTCTTCTAACGGCAGTGAAAGAAAAAGCCGTGCAGTAAACTATAATCAAGGTGATTACAGCGTTTCAAAAACAGCGGATACATGGGTGCATCTTGTTGCGGTTTGGGATCCTGATTTCGGCAGCAGCGGTCGTATGAAAGCCTATCTTAACGGCGTTTATAACAATTATTTTGACCCGAGAGCCAACGTATTAAAATTCGACGCAAACTATGAATACTATATCGGCGGTAACAGTAACAGCTCCGGTAATTTTTCCAGCGGATCCTCCTACGATATCGCCTTTGTGCGTTTCCGCGATAAGGTGTGCTCGGAAAGCGAAGTAGCCGCCCTTTATATCGATGCGCTTACCCCGTCTGCAGGCGCTGTGGACGGCTTATATCACCCCTACGATGAAATCGAATATGAAGATCTTTTAAAGAATAACCTCGCGCTTGATGATGAGTTTACTTTCGGCGGAGGAAATATTCTTACCTATAAAGCAACCTCTCCGACATATTCCGCGAAGCTTAAATTCCGCTGGACGGTTGGAACACAGCTTGGTATTCAGTTCTCGTTTGACAGAAGCGGAGATAACCTAATGACCTACCCGTTCGGCGTTTGGGTAAAGAAACCAACTAATGAAGGCACTCCGGTCATACCATACGGCGCGTGGCACTTAAAGCCGACTGACGGCGGACTGTTAGTTCAAATGGCCTCGGCGCCCGCGGAAGGCGACATCTTCGATATTGAACTCGGGCGTTTAAAGGTTATGGAAAACGCCGCTTCACACGCGGGTGAGTATTACGTTTACTTAAAGGTGAACGACGTTCTTGTTCAAGAGACCTATTCTACTACCAGCGCATACGGTTATTACACTTCAAGCAGTAACTCCTGCCACCTCTCAAACGAATTAGTGTTTGACGACTGGGGTTCTTACGGCAACAAGATAAGCGCAACGCCCACAGGCGAGACCTACGCGGCGTATGATGAGATAGGTTATGAAGACCTGCATATGGACAGTGCCTCCGGCGCGCTTTTGCCGACGGGCGGCAGAACGCTTACAAGTCAGAATAACAAGTTCTACTACACCGCTACTTCGCCTACACATTCGGCGATATATAAGATCCGCTGGGTAGCCGGTAACGATATCAAGTTCCAGGTTCATCCGGGTACTTACGGCAGCAGTAACAACTTTGCCTACCGTATTTACGATACAAACTTTGTTCAGCGTAATCCGAGCCTTAATTCGGCTATCGGTTACACCATAAAAGAGGGCAATGAGCTTGACCTTGAGTTCGCCCGTCTTATGGTGACAAGCGGCGCAAACTCCGGCAAGTATTATACCTATTTCAAGGTAGACGACACTTTGATCTTTGAAAAATACGTAGCGGCGGACGACGCCAACACCACGCCTTATCTTGATGATGCCGTTCAGATGAATCTTAACGATAGCAGCCATTACTGCTACATTAAGCCCTACGGCGCTCCGGAAGAGACCTCCGCTTATGACGCGCTCTATTATGATTATGACGAGATAGAATACGGCGATTTGAATTATAACGGCGCATCGCTCGCAAGTGAAACCACACTCGGTAACAGATTGTTATCTTATAACCGCACTTCACCTACCTATTCGGCGATTTTAAGATACCGTTGGAAAGCGGTCGCGGGCTCAAAATTCCAGCTTTCTTTCGATAGAAAGGGAACAGAGAGCGCCATTAACTATATGTTCGGCGTTCAGCTTTACGCGCCGGAAAGCGAGGGTAGAGATAACAACTCTATAAGACTTCGCCCGGGGCTTGACGACGCCAACGCCTGGGTAGAGCTTACCGATAACATCGAAACCGACGTTTACTATAACGTTGAATTTGCCCGCCTTAAGGTTAAAAGCGGTCCTAACACCGGCAAGTATCACGTATACTTTAAGCTCGACGACGTGCTGATTGCTGAATCTTACGTTGCGGCAAACATTGTTGACGAAAGCGGCAATTACACCTCAAGTCCGAGCGCGTCCTCCTGCTATCTCTCTAACCTTATATATATCACCTTCTGGGGCGGCGGCGGAGCTGATGCAATAAGTGCGATACCCGCGCCTCCCGAACCTGAAACATACGAGGATTACGATGAGGTATACTATTCAAACCTTTATTATAACGGCGAACCCGTAGCGGCGGAAAGATCCGGCTCCGGAAAGAAGTATACGTATAATAAGACCTCCTCTTCCGGCTCCGCTATACTTAAACTCCGCTGGAAAGCCGCCAATCCGGCGACTCAGTTCCAGATCTCCTTTGACAGGAATGGCAGCAACGATGCCATTAACTATATGTTCGGTGTTCAGCTCTATAGTGCGAGTGAGGAGCACCCGAACGGGCGCGTGTGGCTCAGGCCCGGTTACGGACCGAGCGTTGATTTCACAAGCCCGATTGAAGAAGGCGAAAACTACGATATCGAGTTTGCCCGCCTTAAGGTTACAAACGGCGAAAATATCGGCAAATACTATATGTATTTCAAGATGAACGGCGTTTTGTATGCCGAAAGCTACGTTGCGGCGGACGTTGTTGACGGCAGCGGCAATTATACCTCCGCTCCGAACTCTACCGCCTGCCAGATTTCAAACGAAATATATATCACCTTCTGGGGCGGCGGCGGAGCCACTATTACAAATCCGGCATATAGCGAAACCTATGAGCTTTACGATGAAGTTACCTATAACGACCTGCTTTCAGGCGGCAACCCGGTAACGGCGGCGCAAACCTCAATGAGCGGCAACCCGAAGTTCGCTTATAACAGGACTTCTCCCACTTATTCGGTTATATTCAAATACCGCTGGACAGCGGGCGCCGATCCGCACTACGTTTTCTATTTCGATGCGTGGGCGGCGAGCGGTTATCCCTTCTGCCTTGCGGTAAAGAGGCCGAACTTCGACGGACTCGGCGCGGCGGCGGGCGCTAACGGTGCGTGGCATCTTGATCCTTCCGTGGCTTCGCACATCGTTCAGATGAGTTCGCCTGTATCCGCAGGGGATCATTTCGATATTGAACACGCCCGTCTTAAGGTCGCTACCGGTCCGTATAAGGGTCAGTATTACGTTTACGTTAAGGTAGACGGTGAGCTTATCTACGGTTATTACTATAACGGCGATAACGGCGACGGCACCTACGGCAGCGGCAGTAAAATAGGAACGTTTACGGATGATTATCTCAGATTTACGAGTTCTACGTCCGATAACTATATTTCCGCAACACCTATCCCCGAAACCTATGAGGAATACGATGAGATAGGTTATCACGATCTGCTGCTTGACGGTTCACCGCTCCCGAGCAGGACCACCGCCATTAATAATAAGGTTATATTCACTTATAACCGCACCGCGCCGACCTATTCCGCGATATTCAAATACCGTTGGATAGCGGGCGACCCGGCTAAATTCTCGTTGTCCTTTGATACAAACAACACTACGGGTGACGGCGACGTATCCTATCCCTTCTGCGCGGTAGCAAAATACCCGAATCAGTCGGGCTACGGCGCAACCGCGGGCGCTAACGGCGCCTGGCAGATAGACCCGACCCAGAACGGTCTGCTTGTAAATATGGATAGTCCGCTGACCGTCGGCGGCGCTTACGATATCGAATTCGGCAGACTACGGGTAGCAAGCGGCGCAAACGTCGGTAAATTCTACGTATACCTTAAGGTTGACGGCGTGCTTATCCAGTCGCGTTACTATGAAGTTAACAGCGACGGCACCTATAACAGCACCTGTCTTTCAAACAACATCGTATTTGCGATCTACTCTTCAAACGGCAATAAGATAAGGGCATACGGCGCACCGGACGTTCTTGAACATTCCGGCATCAAATGCGATTTCGGCGGCTCAAGCGGTTCGATCGATACCTACGATTTCGGATACCTCGGAAAGGTCATCATAAACGAGGTGGATATAAGCGGCAGTCCCGAAGGTATCGCCGATTTCAATAACGACGGCGTTGTGGACGTTCGCGATTACGTTGCTATGAAAAAGCAGTTATCGCCCACCAACACCTATGCAAAATCGGGCAGTCTGCAGATAGGTATGCAGGAGCACCTTTTGGAAGACGCCACAAAGACGGCGGCCTATATTGCCGACGCTACGGCTACGATCGGCGCTTCTACCTACAGGCTCAGTATGCCGATCCATAACCTTTATACCGTCACAAGCACCAACGGCGTGACCGTTAACAGCACCAATATGGCGAAGTTCAAGGCGCAGGTATCGGCGCTCACGTCACAAGGTATAACCGATATACTTTACGTTACCGATTCGTTTATCCTGCCTTACGGTTATTACAACTCCAGCTATTGCCACCATAAGACGGTGCCGAATCCCGAAACCGATACCGAAAACTATATCGCGTGGCTTACCGTAAACTCGCTGGCGTTCGGCGAACTTGCCGAGGAGTGCCCCGAGATCAAATACTTCGAGCCGTTCAACGAGATAAACCTCGCAACTTCGAGGTTTGAAAAATACGGCACACCCTGGAACGCTACTACGAGCGAGCAGGAGGGCAACAGATATACCGTTCAGGAAAAGGCGGGCATAATCGCCGACCTCTGCTGGTATATTTCAAAAGAAGTTAAGGCGGCGGATCCCGCAAATCAGGTAACAACGCCTTCGATCTGCGTTGGCTCGCACATCGGCGCTAATCTGCAGAGCACCTTCCTTAACCTCCTTTACAGCTCCATTGAATCGGGCGGCTATCCCACCGATAACGCGGTAGGTGATAAGCGCATTGATAACTACTTTACGATAGTTAATATCCACACTTATCCGCAGTATTCAAACAGCTCTTCCACACGCCAGAGCAACGTTAACACCATAGCGAACGACGTAAGCGCGGTTTACACTACTATGCAATCGCATTATGACGGCGGCAGCCGCGTTTGGATGACCGAAACCGGTGTTTCCATCGATTCCACGCGCAGTGATACCTACGGTGCGGACCTTATAACCAAGTATCTCAATAAGATAAACACTAATCTTACCTTTATCGATACCGTTATATTCTACAAAATCGCTGATATTTCGTCATCAGCCGGCGCAGGCGATTCGGAAACCTATTACGGTCTGTTCTATTCGGGCGATAACGCCACAAGCTCCAAGCGTTACGCGGCAAAGGAGACCGCAAAGGCGATTTACAAGTTCACCCATAACGGCTCCACCGATTACAGCGCGCTTACGAGTCTGAGGAGCAGATACGCCTAACGCATAATAACGATCTTCCGGGGCTGTTGCCCCGGAAGATACCGAAGGTTTATTAAAGCATTTATTTAAGGCTTTTATATAATTCTTTTTTCGGAGGCAAAAAAACATGAGCAAAACACTTAAAAAACTTTTGGCGGTAATACTCGTTATCGGTATGTTTGCGTCTCTCTTCACGGCGCCGATGGCGGTAAACGCCACACCCGCGGGTGAGACCTATTATGCGTTTGACATTATAGAGTACTCCGACCTGCTCGATACCGGCAACAATCATTTGTCATCAAGCGGCGTAACGTTATCATCACAAAATACGCTTTATCATTATAACGTAACGTCGGAAACGCACTCGGTTATTTATAAATTCCGCTGGGTAGCGGGAGCGTGTTCTTATGCGCAAATGTATCCGGGTGAGTATTGCACCGACCCGTTTATGTATCGCATAAACACGGGTGCATCCGCTACGTGGCAAAAGAGATACGCTCCGGGCAACACGTCGGTATCGGCGGGTTCAATAACCTCGGGCGATGAATTCGATATTGAAATAGGGCGGCTTAAGGTTTTAACCGGAACCAACGCCGGTAAGTATTATTCCTATTTTAAGGTAGACGGCACACTCATATTTGAAGTATACGTGCAGGAAAGCGAAATTACTGATTCAAAAGCATTGAAAGACAGTATCCAATTTGCTTTAGGCGGCACTTATGATTGCGGATTAAAGCCGATCCCCGACTCTGATCCGGATGCGCTTTACTATGATTATGACGAGATAGGATATGAAAACCTGCTTTACAATGGCAGTCTGCTCGGGGATGAAACCTCAATGGGCAGTAAACTGTTCACCTATAACCGCACTTCAAAAACCTATTCGGCGATACTCAAATTCCGCTGGAAAGCGATCGAGGGAACAAAATTCCAGATTTCTTTCGATAAATTAGGCAGTAGTAACGCCATTAACTATATGTTCGGCGCTCAACTTTATGCGCCGGGCAGCGAAGGCAAGACAAACAGTTCTATAAGACTCCGTCCTGGTCTTGATGACGCAAACGCCTGGAACGAACTCTCGGAAAACATCGTAGACGGCGAGTATTATAACGTTGAATTCGCGCGCTTAAAGGTCAAAAACGGCGCTAACGCGGGTAAATATTACGTTTATTTCAAGCTTAACGACGTGCTTATTTCCGAAAGTTACGTCGCTGCCGGCGTTGTTGACAGTTCCGGCAACTATACTTCTAACCCCGGCTCCACGGCTTGCCACCTTTCTAACGAAATATATCTTACCTTCTGGGGCGGCGGCGGAAACGACAAGATAAGCGCTATTCCCGTTCCCGAAACCTATGAGCCCTACGACGAAGTTACCTATTATGATCTGCTGCAAAGCGGCAGTCCGGTAACGGCTACGCAGCTGTCAATGAGCGGCGACCCGAAGTTCGGTTATAACAGAACTTCGCCGACTTATTCGGTTGTCTTCAAATACCGCTGGATAGCGGGCGCGGATCCGCATTACGTTTTCTATTTTGATAAATGGTCAGGTAATGCTTATCCCTTCTGCCTTGCGGTAAAGAGACCGAACTATGATGCACTCGGCGCGGCGGCGGGCGAAAACGGTGCGTGGCACCTTGATCCTTCAGTGGCTTCTCACATCGTTCAGATGAGCGAGCCGATATCCGAAGGCGATATTTTTGATATTGAACACGGCAGACTTATGGTTGCCACCGGTTCTAATGCCGGTAAATTCTACGTTTACGTTAAGGTAGACGGCGAGCTTATCTACGGTTATTACTATGACGGCGATAACGGTGACGGCACCTACGGTGCAAACAACCAGGCGTATGATCCTTCTTATCTCAGATTTACGTCCGCCTCGTCCGGCAACTATATAACCGCAACACCGGATCCCGACGTTTATGAAACCGCTGATGAAGTATGGTATACCGATCTGTATAAAAACGGCAACCCTGTCTCAAGCGAGGGATCGGGAAGCGGCGCAACCTACACATATAATAAAACGACCACATACGGTTCGGCGATACTCAAACTCCGCTGGAAAAATGCAAATCCGGAAACCCAGTTCCAGATTTCTTTCGATAGAAAGGGCACAGAGAACGCCATTAACTATATGTTCGGCGTGCAGTTGTATTTAGCCACGTCGGATGCAAATTACCCGAACGGACTCGTATGGCTCAGACCGGGCTACGGACCTAAAGCGGAGCTTCCCGCGCCTATTCAGTCAGGGGAAAACTACGATATTGAGTTTGCGCGCCTTAAGGTCATAGGCGGCCGTAACACCGGCAAATACTATATGTATTTAAAGATAAACGACGTGCTTATAGCCGAGGATTACGTTGCGGCAAACGTTGTTGACGGCAGCGGCAACTATACCTCGAATCCCGGTTCTACCGCCTGCCAGATTTCTAACGAAATGTATATCACCTTCTGGGGCGGCGGCGGTGCTACACTTACCAATCCCGCATATACCGAAACCTACTATGATTATGACGAAGTAGGTTATGACGATCTGTCGGTAGGCGGCAGTCCCGTTCCCTCGGATAAGAGGAATATGAGCGGCGGCACGACCCTTACCTATAACCGCACCTCCGATACCGGTTCCGTTGTATTCAAATATCGCTGGAAGGTAGGCGACGTTGCGAAATTCCAGATGTCGTTTGATGAAAAAGCGGGAGCCGAACACAATAATATGGAGTATATGTTCGGCGCATGGCTGAGTGGCCCGGGCGATACCTATGCTAACGGCGATATGTATCTGCGACCCGGTTACGGCTCGCACGTGGAGCTCGCCAGCGCGCTGACCCCCGGCGGCAAATATGATATAGAATACGGTCGCCTTAAGGTTGCTACCGGTCCCAACAGAGAAAAATACTACGTATATATTAAGATCAATGACGAACTGATAGACAGCGCATACGTTGCGGCAAACGTTGTTGACAGCGAGGGTTACTATACCACCAACCCCGGTTCGGTTCAGTGCAACGTTAAATCGGGCGAGATATTTATGGCGTTCTGGGGCAGTAACGGCAACGAGATATCCTCCTCGCTTGTGGACGATTACGATACTCCCGA
>JAFZIK010000027.1 GCA_017554405.1 Clostridia bacterium
GCCGTTTACCTTTAAGTAAAGATAATATTCGCCAACGTGCTGAGGCTCGCCGGTAAGGATCTTAAGCTTGCCGAGTTCTATGTTATAAACGTCGCCCTGCTTTACCGCGGCCTTCATATTTACAAGGCGGTCCGCCTGGTTGGGACGCAGGTGCCACGCGCCGAAAGAACCGGCACTGCCCTGATTCGGTCTCTTTATCCAAACGCCGAAAGGATAGGCGATGTTTCCGTTTTCGCCCTCATCGAACGAGAACTGGAAGCCCACGTTATCGGCGCCGGCGGTCCAGCGGAATTTGAATATCGCGGAGTGGGAGGGTGAAGTTCCCTCATAGGTAAAGGTGTTGCTGCCGTGGATATTGTAATCGGTCTCGGGCAGCGGATCGCCGTTCTTTCGAAGATCGGCATAGGTCACTAAGTCGTAGGTATCGTAGGTAGTCTCCTGCGTGCCGCCCGCTTCCTCGTCAAGGGTCGAGAACTTGACCGAGTGATAATCGTAATTCGCGGTATCGCTTTCATCAAGTTCTATTACGCCGTAACCGCGGACCTCTTCTTTACCGTAGTTAAAATAGGTCATACCGGGAACGGCGGTCATGCTGATGCCTTCATAAGTGCCGGTAAAATCGTTTAAGTGATCGTGACCGGTGAATACGTTCAAAACGCCGCCCATTTCTTTTAGCGTTTCAAACTCACCCATGTTATTGCTTGCATAAGTCGGATTCGGGAATTCGCCTAAATAGCCGCTGGCATTCTCGTTTAATTCTTTTGCATATTTCTTATCACCGTAGGTTTTTGAACCGTTTGCGTCTTCTTTAAGAAGATTGTATATCTCCGGCATCGGAATATGCTGGAACACCATTGAGTTTACGCCAGCGTCTTTGTTAGCCGCAAGCCAGGCGACCTGATCGGCGTGGGGATTATCATATCCGCTGTTGCCGTCGGTCGGGGTGCGGTAGGTGTTGGAGTCCACCATAAAGAGGTCAAAGGCAACCGCGCTTCCGTCCGATGAATAGATCGGGATCTTGCAGGTGCCGGTGCCGTAAAGATCGGGGTCGGCGTCTACCGTGCGGCAATCGCCCAGCGACTGGATCACAGAGAGCATAGCCGCCTTATCGGTGCGCTGGCCGCTATAATAACTCTGGTCGTCGTGATTGCCGAACACAACGGCATAGGGTATGCCGGCTTCCACCACGGGAGCAAATATCTGCTCAACCGTTCTTCTGTAATCTACCTCGGGGTCCTTTATGTTCTGCTCGGTGATATCGCCGAGGAACACAACAAGGTCGGGCTCCTCGCGGGTTATCGCCTGCCGCATTATGTTTATTACCCTTTGATGAACGGGGAACTGATCCTGCACGTCGGAAAAAATAACGATCTTGAACTTGCCGTCGTTACCGAATTTAAGCGGCGAGCCGCTTGCAACGGCAGCCATCGGCACCGCGGCAAACGTTGCAAATATCGCGATGGAAAGCATGATCGCCAAAAATCTTTTGAACCTGTTTTTCATAACTTTTCTCCTTTAACGATAGATATGATCTGTGTTTGCCACGTTATATCAGAAAATTTCAACGTCCCAGTCGCTTAAATACTGGAAGAGACGTGTAAGGTCTTTGTTGTTGACAGAGCCGTCGCCGTTAACGTCAAGCGCCGCCGCGTTTACCTCAACTTCCCAATCGCTTAAATACTGGAAGAGACGGGTAAGGTCTTTGTTGTTAACAGAGCCGTCGTTATTTATATCACCTGGAGTATGATCGCCCGAGAGCTTTTCGATATCCTCTTCTGCCGTGTGATAGCCGCATACCGTGCATTCCTTATGCCTGTGGCCGGCCGCTTCGGTGGTGGCGGGTGTATCGATTATCCAGTCGCTCTCTATATGAGCCGCCTGCTCGAATATGCCCTCACAGCCCGAGCAAACCTTCCAGTGGTTGGTTTCATCGGTAAGCCAATCGCCCAAGGTATGATCGGTGGGATCGGTTTCATCGCCTGTGTAGCTGTAACCGCAGACCGTGCAGGTATAGGTGGTATATCCGCCCGCCGTGCAGGTGGGTGACGTAACGGCGGTATCAAAAGTATGCGCCGCTTTATCTACTTCCGCCTGACAGGTGGTGCAAACCTTCCAGTGATAGGTTTCGTTCTTTTCAAAAGTATCGCCGACGGTATGATTATGCGCCGCCTGCACCGTGCCTTCGGCATCGGCGGTAATGAATTTAACTTCATCAACGTTTGCGATGTTTATATTCTTAACGGCGACCTTTATCTCGTTGCCGGTCTGCCCGCCGTTAGGATTCAATTTTACGGTGAGGGTAAGAGAAGTATACGATCTGAAATCGTTCTGCTCGCTGTTGCTGAAGCCCGTGAAGATCACCCTGCCGGTATCGGCTTCAAACTGCACCTCGGGGGCTTCGCCGCCTACAGCGCTTTTAACGGTGCAATCGGAAATCGCAAAGTTTTCCGCTTCTACCGTAAAGAGACCGGCGGTAAACTCATACTCACTCTCGAAGGTAACGTCAGCCGCAACGCAGTAGTTCTCGGTCCCGGCGTTCTGCTCGGTTACCTCCACCGTGCAAACGGCGGTAGGCGCCGCGGCGATCACGTTGAACGATGCAAACGGGATCACAAGCGCCACGCATACGGCAAGAAATACCGCTGAAAGTTTTTTTGCTTTTTTCATGTTAAAGACCTCCAATATATTTCTTATACTTAGACTTACTGTTGATAAGGACAAAACGCCTGAGAAAAGGAAAAATCCGGCTCTTTTCGGCTTGTTGTCCTTGTAAGGCGTCAGCCTTACTTCGTCCTTCGCACCAAAAATTTCTCGTATTTTTTTCTTTTTCAGGTGCGAAGCAGTTTTGTAAGGAGCGATTTTCGGTTGTCGGTCGAAGCCGAGAAACGCAGACATACCGACGTATGTCAAGGCTTTAAGGCAAGACCCGGACAAAAATCGCCTTCCAAAACCGATTTGTCCTTATCGACAGTAAGTCTACAATAATAACATTCGAATAAAGATAAGGCTTCTTATCTTTATTCCGATATTATTATTTAATCAGTTTCCCCCGCCCTTTACAAGCGGTAAATGTTTCCCCGCGGAGGTTACTCCCTTTTCCCCTTTGGGGCATTAAAGCCCCAAAGGGGATCGCCGTTAAACGGTGAACTTATTTAAACTATGAAACGTATCTGTTCCTTAAGTTATCAAGCGCCGTATAATCGGTGGTGTTGTTATGGAAGTAGCTGTATACCGCCTTCGCAGTCTCCTTCGCCTTATACTTATAAGACGAAATAGCATTATCGCCCGACTTGAAGAGGCCGAAGTTTTCTTCCGATTCGAGAGTAGTGATAGAAGAAGATATATCGCCGATCTTATAGAAGATCGCGGTATCTATATAGGTAAGATCACTGTTTATCTTATTAAGGAATTTAGTGATCAGATCCGCGCCGTTTGACTCGGTCCTGGTGGCGTAGATCGAAACGCCGGTCTCGGTAAGCCATACTCTGCCGCCGTCCATATGATTCTGCATAACGTCGTAAATATTATTGCCTATGAGGGTAGCCGTGTTATTTACGTTGGTCGTGCGGGTGCTCGATACGGCGGAATATTCCGGATAAGCGTGGATATTAACTATCGTAAAGTAATTGTCCTTGCGCTTATCGCCCACACTGCTTCCGCGCGGATAATTGCCGGATTCTATCTCGGTATAGAAGGTATTTAAGAATCCCGACTCAATTATCGAATCCGAACCTACCGAAATAGAAGGCGTTGTTACCTGATTCGCCATATCTACCGAACGGACCGCCTGCGTAACATACCAGCAAAGGTCAGCCATAATACCGGCTCTCTCGGCTGTTGTATATCTGTAATTAGACTGCGTTAAGCTGGTAGCGTCCCAGGCGCAACCGGGCTTTTCAAGGCGCGTATCGGAGAGGTTTATCTCGTTATACGGCTCGAAATACTTGATCTCGGGGCATTCCTGTGCCAGCGCCTTGAACGCCGTAGCGTTAACGCTCAGCCACGCCATGTAGTTTACCATATCGTTGCTCGGGTTCGGAACGGTCTTGTTATGACAGGTCACCGAACTTGAATAACCGTAAGGCAGTATAAACGAATCGGTAACGTAGAGTATTTCGTTTATGCCCTGCGCTTTGAGCGCCGCGATCTGCGCTTTGAATTTTGCCATATTTTCGGTTCTGACGCCAACACCGTTTACGGTAGTAACGTAATAGAGCTCGTGGATCGGCATACTGAGGCGATATACGCTGGCGCCCATAGTCGCCGAAGCATCGGCTATGTAAGCCGCCGTTTTGGTCTCATCCTCTAAAAGATGCTCCTGCATACCGAGCTTTAAGCTGCCCGATTTTACGTAACTGTTGGAAAGGATCAACTGCTTTTTCCATGAAACGTAGTCCCGTATATCAACGTTACTGTCGTTGTTATAATCGAGCGCCGTCTCGGGTGCCGCCGTTAAGCTTTCCCTCTCGAGGAATACCTTTCTGAACTTCGGGAAATCAACAGTGTTGACCACGCCGCCGCCGTCGATATCACCTACAAGACCTGTGTGGGTAAGGATGGCTTCCTCGCCGTAAGGCAATATCAGGTTGCCGCTCGAAGAGTATATCGAGAATACTATGTTCCTTGAAAGGCTGGTGCTGTTATACGTCCCATCGTTGTTTACCTGATAGTAACGCGACTGGATAAGCGTGCCGTTGACCTTTAAGTAAACAAAGTATTTACCGGTGCGCGGACCCGAAATCACCTTAAGTCTGCCGAACTCTATATCGTAAGCGCCGCCGATAGTCAGCGGTGAAGACATATTTACCATAAGGCTATCCTGCGTGGGGTCTATCTGCCACGCGCCGTTTTCGCCCGCGGTTGCGCCGTAACCCGACTGATTCGGATATTTGGCTACCGCGCAGAAGGGATACGATACGTCGTCACTGCCGTTAGTATCGAAGGACAGGGAGAACTTAGCCGGATCACCTGCTATCCAGCGGTATTTAAGAACCGTGGAATAGGTGGTAGAGGTGCGATTGTAGGTGAATATAAGCTTATTGTTGTTAACTGCAAGCGTTCTGCTCGGAAGCGGATCGCCGCCGTAAAGCAGATCGCCGTAACCTATCTCATCGTATGCGGCATAGTCTTCAGGATCGGTTATGGTAGC
>JAFZIK010000028.1 GCA_017554405.1 Clostridia bacterium
GGTCTCGGGCATTGTAAGGATTATCCTGTATCCCTTTGCCGCCGCTATCGCGGCAAGACCTATACCGGTGTTTCCCGAGGTGGGCTCTATTATTACCGAGCCGGGATTTAAAAGACCTTTCTGCTCGGCGTCCTCTATCATGGCTTTTGCGATCCTGTCCTTAACGCTTCCCGCGGGATTGAAGTATTCGAGCTTTACAAGCAGTCTTGCTTTAAGCGAAAGCTCCTTCTCTATATTCGTGATCTCGACCAGCGGCGTATTGCCGATAAGCTCAACAGTTCCTTTATATATCTTTGACATAATATTATCTCCTTTAACTTTTTATTGCATTAAAGCCGTTTTCAAGGTCGGCTATAATATCGTCTATGTGCTCGGTGCCTATTGAAAGGCGTATCGTGTTTTCAAAAATGCCCGCTTGCGCAAGCTCCTCCTTGGATAACTGCGAATGTGTGGTAGAAGCCGGATGGATAACAAGGCTTTTAACGTCGGCTACGTTTGCAAGCAGTGAAAATATTTTAAGCGCGTCGATGAATTTCCATGCTTCCTCTCTTTTACCTTTGATATCAAAGGTAAAGATCGAACCGCCGCCGTCTTTAAAGTATTTGGCGTATAATGCGTGCTGCGGGTGGTCTTCAACCAAAGGATGATTGACCTTTTGGACCAGCGGGTGCGAGGATAGGTATTCAACCACCTTTTTAGTGTTTTCCGCATGTCTTTCAAGGCGAAGCGATAAGGTCTCAACGCCCTGCAAAAGCAGAAAAGCGTTAAAGGGTGATATAGCGGCGCCGGTATCGCGCAGGAGTATGGCGCGGATATAGGTAACAAACGCCGCCGCGCCTGCCGCCGCGGTAAACGATACCCCGTGATAACTCGGGTTAGGGGCGGCAAGATTCGGATATTTTTCCGCCGACCAGGTAAACTTGCCGCTATCCACGATTATGCCGCCGAGCGTTGTTCCGTGACCGCCTAAGAATTTTGTTGCCGAGTGAACAACTATGTCCGCACCGTATTCTATCGGTCTTAAAAGATAGGGCGTGCCGAAAGTGTTGTCAACAACAAGCGGAATGCCGTTTGAGTGCGCTATTTCGGCAACGGCTTCAAAATCGGGTATATCGCTGTTCGGGTTGCCGAGCGTTTCTATAAATATACCCTTGGTGTTTTCCTTTATTGCGGCTTTAACTTCGGCGAGATCGTGTATGTTTACAAAGGTCGTTTCAACCCCGAAATCCGCAAGGGTGTGCGCCAGCAGATTATATGTGCCGCCGTATATCGTTTTTTGCGCTACGATATGGTCGCCTTTTTGCGCGAGCGCTTCAATCGTGTATGCTATGGCCGCCGCGCCGGAGGCTACAGCCAGCGCCGCAACGCCGCCTTCAAGAGCGGCTATCCGTTTTTCAAGCACCTCCTGCGTTGAGTTTGTAAGTCTGCCGTAAATATTACCGGCGTCCGCAAGACCGAATCTCGCCGCCGCGTGTTCGCTGTTATGAAAAACGTAACTCGCCGTTTGATAAATAGGCACCGCGCGGGAATCGGTATCGGTATCCGCCTTTTCCTGACCCACGTGTATCTGTAAGGTTTCAAATTTATAATTACTCATTTTGTTTCTCCTTTTTGTAATAGTCTTCAATGGCTCCCTTGATCGCCTGCTCCGCCAAAACCGAACAGTGCATTTTATAATCGGGCAATCCGTCGAGCGCTTCTGAAACCGCTTTGTTTGTAAGCTCCAACGCTTCGCTTATCGGTTTACCCTTTATCATTTCGGTCGCCATTGAGCTTGATGCGATAGCACTGCCGCATCCGAAGGTTTCAAACTTTGCGTCTGTTATAATATCGTTATCGATTTTAAGGTAGACCCTCATTATATCGCCGCATTTCGCGTTGCCGATCTCGCCGATACCGTCGGCATTTTCAATAACGCCAACGTTGCGCGGGTTCCTGAAATGATCCATCACCTTTTCGCTGTATAAAGGCATATTTGCTCCTCCTTATAAAATGAACTCGGCTTTGCCGGCGGATAGGTCGCGCCAAACCGGCGAAAATCGCCTTAGGTGTTCTACCGTTTCTTTAACGCTTTTAATGATATAATCTACCTGCTCCTCCGTAGTGTCTTCACCGATCGATAACCGCAGTGAGCCGTGCGCTACGTCGTGCGGTCTTCCTATGGCGAGCAAAACGTGGCTCGGATCAAGCGAACCGGATGTGCAGGCGGAGCCGGAGGAAGCCATAATGCCCTTATCGTCAAGCAACAGTAACAGCGATTCGCCCTCTATCCCTTCAAAACAGAAATTAACGTTTGAAGGCAGGCGGTTTTGTTTGTCGCCGTTCAGCGCGCAATGGGGGATTTCGGATAAACCGGCGATCAGCCTGTCTCTGAGTTTTATCAGCTTTTTTGCGTTAGTATCCATCAGGCTTATTTCTTCTTCGAGCGCCGCCGCCATTGATACTATACCCGCAACGTTTTCGGTGCCGGCGCGAAAGCCGCGTTCCTGAGCGCCGCCCTCTATAATGCTTGATAGTTTTATGCCTTTTTGCGCATAAAGAAAGCCAACGCCCTTAGGGCCGTGAAATTTATGAGCCGAAGCCGAAAGCATATTGATGTTCTGCGCCTTAACGTCGATAGGCATTCGCCCTACCGCCTGGACCGCGTCGGTATGAAATATAACGCCGTGCCTTTTGCAGATATCGCCGATCTCCTTTATCGGCTGCAGGGTGCCGATCTCGTTGTTTGCATACATAACGGTCACAAGGCAGGTATCGCTTCTGAAGGCGTTTTCAATATCATTAGTGCTTATGATCCCGTTCTCCTTGACCGGTATATAGGTCACCGCAAAGCCTTCTTTTTCGAGCTTTTTAAGGGTGTGAAGAACGGCGTGATGCTCGATATTATCCGATATGATATGCATTTTGCCGTTTTTCTTTCCTATGTTTGCGGCGGAGATTATTGCCTGATTATCCGCCTCTGAGCCGCCGGAGGTAAATACTATTTCACGCTCAGAGGCGCCGATACATCGCGCTATCGTTTCGCGGGCGGCCTCGATAGCGTCCCTTGCCGCCTGACCGCAGGAATACAGACTTGAAGGATTATAATAACAATCATTTATATATGGCATCATCGCTTCAACGGCGGTTTTGCTCATCGCGGTGGTCGCCGCGTTATCGGCATATATTTTCAAGATCCATACCTCCTTATATTCCTGTGATACAAACATTATAACATATAAACCTACTATGTCAATAGGTAAATAACACAAAAAATTTAATTTTACGGTTGATTTACCTATTAACCTTGTAGTATAATATGCGAAAAGGGAAGGTGATATACCGTGATATCAACAAAAGGCAGATATGCCCTGAGGATCATGATCGATCTTGCCGAAGCCAAAAGCGATAACTATATCCCTCTTAAGGATATTGCCGAGCGGCAGGAGATTTCAAAAAAGTATCTTGAAATAATCGTAAAGGACCTCGTAAAATCAAAACTCGTAAAGGGCTCAAGCGGAAAAGGCGGCGGATATAAGCTTTGCCGCAAGCCGGATGAATACACGGTGGGTGAGATACTTGAGGTTACAGAGGGGCCGTTTGCTTCGGTCGCCTGTCTTTCTCCCGGCGCCGAAAAATGTCCGCGGGCGGGGTGCTGTAAAACTCTACCTCTTTGGATAGAGTTTAACGGTATGGTTCATAACTTCTTTTTTTCAAAAAAATTAAGCGATCTTATAAAATAAAAGAGCGGCTGTTCAAAAACGAACAGCCGCTTCTGCGTTTATTCTCCCCAGTATTTCCGGTCAAGACTTCTGAATCTGATCGCGGCAAATATATGCTGCTTTTCTATTTTTTCGCTGCCTTCAAGGTCGGCTATGGTGCGGGCTACCTTGAGTATCCGGTCATAAGCCCTCGCTGATAACCCAAGCTCGTCAAAACTGCGTGAAAGATAGGCGGCGGCGTCATCGGTCATAACGCAGAATTTGCGAAGCAGGGCGGGCGTAAGCCGCGCGTTGCAGGTAACGCCGGTGCCGGCATATCGCCTGTTCTGGATATCCCGCGCCCTGTTAACGCGGGCGCGTATTTCGGCGGAGGTCTCGCATTTAGCGGTGTTACTGAGCGATTTATAATCTACCGGCGGCACCTCAACGTGAAGGTCAAGCCGGTCAAGCATAGGTCCGGATATCCGGCTTAAGTATTTATGCACCATATTTGCGGTGCAGGTGCACTGCTTTGTCGGGTGACCGTAAAAGCCGCAGGGGCAGGGGTTCATAGCGGCGACCAGGGTTATCGAACTCGGATAGGTCACGGTTCCCGAAACGCGGGATACGGTAACAACGCCGTCCTCAAGCGGGCCTCTTAGCGCCTCCATGGCGTCGCGCCGGAATTCGGGCAGCTCATCAAGGAACAAAACGCCGTTGTGTGCAAGTGATATTTCGCCCGGCTTCGGGACCGTTCCGCCGCCGGTAAGCCCCGCGGCTGATATCGTATGGTGCGGCGACCTGAACGGGCGCACCGAAACTATCGGGTGGTTTTTATCGATTATTCCCGCAACCGAGTGTATCTTGGTGGTTTCTATCGATTCCTCAAAGGTCATCTCGGGCAGAATGGTCGGCAGGCGCTTCGCAAGCATACTTTTTCCTGCTCCGGGAGGACCTATAAGCAGTATGTTATGCCCGCCCGCGGCGGCTACCTCAAGCGCCTTTTTGGCGGCTATCTGACCTTTAACGTCGCTGAAATCGAGCATTTCAAAGTTTGGCGCGGCGGCATCGCCTTTATGCTTTGCCGGCGTCAGCTTTGCGCTGTCGTTAAGATGCGACAGCAGTTCTTTAACGTGGGATATGCCGTAAACGTTTATCCCTTCGATCACCGCGCCCTCCGCCGCGTTATCGCTTGGAACGAACAGGTTTTTTATGCCCGATTGCTTGGCGGTTATGCTCATGGCGAGAAGTCCATTTATGGGGCGAACGTTGCCGTCCAGCGATAACTCGCCTAAGTAAGCGCAGTCGGCTTCATTTATTCTTATCTGCTCGCTTGCAAGCAGTATGGAAAGCATTATAGGCAGATCGTAAATAGCGCCCTCTTTTTTCTTGTCCGCCGGCGCGAGATTAACGGTTATGCGCCCGGCGGGGAACTTAAAACCGCTGTTTTTTATGGCGGCGCGCACCCTGTCCCGCGATTCCTTAACGGCGGTATCGGGCAGACCTACTATGTCAAAGCTCGGCAGTCCGCCTGAAACGTCCGCCTCGATCTGTATCATATAGGTATCTATGCCGAATATGCCGACACTTTTTACCATCGAAAACATAATGCTTACCCTCTTTGTTATGATAAAATGATTATACACTAAATAAAAATGCGTTGCAACGAAAATACAAATTTTTTTAAATAATAGTTCACAATTTATACTAAAATAGGGAATATAATAAGGGTGAAGTAAAAAAAGAAAGGAAATGGCTTTATGAATTTTCGTTGGCGGCTTATTAGGTTTATGAGCGGCAGATACGGCGCGGATACGCTGTTTTTCGTTATGTTTGCATTCAGCGCCGCTCTTGCGTTTATAAACATATTCATAAGGTCTATTATCCTGCAGGCGGTCGTTTATACGGTTATGCTTATTGCCGTTCTTCGGGTATTTTCGCGCAATATTCCCGCGCGTTCAAGGGAAAACGAGGCGATAATGGGAATAATCAACAGATTTAACGGCAGGGCTGAAACGGTCCGCAAGCGCAAAGCAGATTATACACATATATATAAAAAGTGTCCGCATTGCCGCGCGGTGCTTCGGCTCCCGCGAAAAAAAGGAAAGCATACCACCGTTTGCCCGCGATGCGGCAAATCGTTTACCGTAAGAGTTTTTAAAGACTATAAACGTTAAAAAATCGGCACCCGCCTCGGGTGCCGATTTAACGTATCATATTTTAAATAAAAGCTTATCGTAGGTGGGGTAGGGCCATGCCTCCCGCTTGGTGCGGGATTCGGCGCTGTCCGCGATACTTCTTATTTCCTGCATGACCGATAAAACCTTATCGTGATAATTCCTTGCGGCTTCTTTTATATCTGCGGTTTTCGCGGCAAGGGTAACGGCGGCTTTGAGGGTATCCGATAATTCAAACAGCCGGGTGTTCTCTCCGGATAACTCTTTTGCAAGCTCGGTTTCAACCGTGCAGTCGATTTCCTTATCTATCGCCCGCTTTTTGTTTATGCAGTCGCAAAGGAAGGATATGTATGTGCTTATCGCCGGTATAACTTCGCGGTTTATCATCTGAAGCAGGGTATTCGCCTCTACGTTTACCGCCTTGCAGTAGTTTTCAAGCCGTATTTCCTCGCGGCACCGAAGCTCGGTCTCGCCCAATACTCCGTGGCGCTCAAAAAGCTCGATGTTTTCCCGCTTTGTAAGGTAAGGCAGGGCTTCGGCGGTGTTCTGAAGATTCAATAGACCGCGTTTTTTCGCTTCGGTTTTCCAATCTTCCGAATAACCGTCGCCGTTGAATATAATCCGTTTATGTTTTGTAACGGTCTCCCTTATAAGGGCTTTAACGTCTCTTTCAAAATCGGCTGACTGCTCGAGCCGGTCGGCAAACTCCTTCAAAGCGTCCGCAACAACGGTATTTATCATAATGTTGGCATCGGAAATAGAAGCGGCGGAGCCGAGCATACGGAACTCGAACTTGTTGCCGGTAAAGGCAAAGGGAGAGGTGCGGTTGCGGTCGGTGTTATCCTTCCTTATGGCGGGAATGATATCGGTGCCCACCGTCATATTAGTCTTGTTAACGTCGTTGTGGCGCTCGCCCTTTATTGTGGAGTCAAGCAGGGAATCAAGCTCATCGCCCAAATATATCGATATGATCGCCGGAGGCGCTTCCGCCGCACCGAGGCGCAGATCGTTGCCCGCTGAGGCAACCGATATGCGCAAAAGGTCCTGATGCTCGTCCACCGCCTTGATAACAGCCGAAAGGGTGAGGAGAAACAGCGTGTTCGAACTGGCATTCTTGCCGGGCTTTAAAAGGTTTATCCCGGTATCGGTGCAAAGCGACCAGTTGTTATGCTTGCCGCTGCCGTTAACGCCGTCAAACGGCTTTTCGTGCAGTATGCAAACAAGACCGTGCTCTTCCGCGGTCTTTTTCATTATCTCCATTGTAAGCTGGTTGTGGTCGGCGGCGATATTGGTGTTGGAAAAAACGGGGGCAAGCTCGTATTGCGCGGGTGCCGCCTCGTTGTGCTCGGTTTTAGCCATAACGCCGAGTTCCCAGAGCTTTTTATCAAGATCGCGCATAAAATCGGCGACCCGTGGCTTTATAACGCCGAAATAATGGTCGTCCATTTCCTGACCCTTAGGCGGCTTTGCGCCTATGAGGGTCCTGCCGCAGAAAACAAGGTCGGGGCGTTTATCGAAAAGCTCCTTATCAACAAGGAAATACTCCTGCTCCGCGCCCACCATCGTGTTTACCCGCTTAACGTCATTCATACCGAAAAGCTTTACTATGCGAAGCGCCTGCCGGTTTATCGCGTCCATCGAGCGCAAAAGCGGGGTCTTCTGGTCGAGCGCTTCGCCGCCGTATGAGCAAAATGCGGTAGGTATGCAGAGTGTGCCGTCCTTAACAAAGGCGTATGAACTCGGGTCCCAGGCGGTGTAGCCGCGCGCCTCAAAGGTTGCGCGAAGCCCGCCGGAAGGGAAACTCGATGCATCCGGCTCGCCCTTGATAAGCTCTTTGCCCGAGAACTCTAAGATCGCCTTTCCGTCCTTTGTTGCCGAAATAAAACTGTCGTGCTTTTCGGCGGTTATATCGGTCATCGGCTGGAACCAGTGGGTATAGTGGGTGGCGCCTTTTTCGATCGCCCAGTTTTTCATGGCTTCCGCAACGGTATCGGCTATCGAACTGTCGATACCCTTGCGTTCGTCTATTGCTTCTTTTAATGTGCGGTATATACCGTCCGGCAGTTTTGCCTTCATCGTTTCATCGTCAAAAACGAAACTGCCGAAGATATCTTTAATGTCTGTCAAGTTTTTTCCTCCAAAGGTTCATTGGCTGACCGATACGATTATGATATCGTTGGAAATAATACTATAACTGCCTAAAAGTTTTAAACCGTGCTTCTTTAACGCAACTTCGAGCGCCCTATAAGCGCCTTCGTATCCTAAATCCGGTCCGTATTTAATCGCAACGCTGGTGTAACCGTTATTAAACTTATACACTGTATAATTTGCCGCGCTCTCGGCATTGTTGCCGGTGATGTAAGCGCCGGTGGCTGTGTAATACTCAAGGGCGGTAAAATCGCCGTGGGTATAAAGGAAGTTATAATCTATTACATACCAGCATTCGTCGTCGTAATCGTAATATTTAAGCGGAGCGCCCTCTTCATACAAATCGTCAAACGTATGGTCTGTTTCCATTACTTCCCTGGTCTGATTGAAATAGGTATGGATGGCGGGAACAGAATACCCATCCACGTCGTCAAAGGTAACGTCAAGGTAATAGCAACCGTCGCCCGGATTAATTATGTTCCACATATGCCCGCCGCCGTTTACGTATCCGGTAACAAGGCCGCAGGGTATGCCTATCTTCTGGCAGACAATCTGCATCGCGCGCGAGTAACCTTCGCAGACCGCAAGACCGTTGACAAGAGCACCGTAAGCCGTAAAGGACAGCCGGTTATACCCACCGCCCGCGGCGGGGTTGACACCCGTCGGATCGTCTTCGTCGTAATCGGTTCCGAAAGCAGTATCAAAGTCATATACGACATTATCGCAAATATAATCGTGTATCAGGATCTCCTTTTCAAAATCGGTATCAAGGTTTGCGGTAAGCGCCACGATCTCATCGACCTTCGCGTCCATTTGCTCAAGCATTGCGTCACGCATGGCTTCGTCCAAACCGTAGACTTCCCGTTGGTTTTCGGGGGTGTTGTAGTATCCTTCGGGATTAAAGGTCAGATACACGCTTATGATCTTGCCTGTGCGCTGATTATACGTGTAAGGAATACTTATCTGCCGCGGCATCCAGAACATATCCGGTCTGTCGTAAGAGAGCGCCTTGAACGCGATGTTTATATCATCCTCGTATGTGGAGAAGTCGCCGCAATATTCGGTCACGTCAACCTTGCTCATTTCAAGGAAATACACCATATTCTGCAAGCGGCGGTAAAAGCCCTGCTGGTTTTCGTTAAGGCAGTCGTAAGCCGACATCTGCGCGTAGTATTCCTTGCGGCAGAGCCAGCAAATGCCCGGTCTGTAGTAGGTCGCGTCAGGATCGCCCATATGAACGTGCGATTTATCATAATAGTTACCGTATGAGATCACTTGGTGGCAGCCGAGGCATATTTCGTTGCCGGAATAACCGAGCTCGGTATCGGTGGGATCGGTGGCGTCTTCTATCGCCGTGCCGCCGTCGTGATTATTGTAATCGTAATCGCCGTATTCTGCGCCGCAAACCTCGCATATCGCTCCGCTGTGGCAGGTGGCTGTGCCGCCGGTATGCCCGGTCGGATAAACGTAATCCGCGGTGTAACTCTTACCGCAGGTAAGGCATGTATACTCGGTATATCCTACCTCCGTGCAGGTAACGGGATAGGTCACGGCGCCAAAATTATGTCCCGTAGCCGGTATCTGCTCGCCGCCCTGCAGCAATGCTCCGCAGCCGCGGCAATAGGTGTAACCGGTATTGCCCGGTTCGTCGCAGGTGGCGGGATAGGCAAGGTAAACGTTTACTCCGCCATCGTGGTTATCGGGATCGTAGTCGCCGTATTCGGCGCCGCAAACGGAGCAAATCGGTTTGCTGTGGCAGGTGGCAACGCCGCCCACGTGGTCGGAGGATTGAACAAAACTGTCAATGTAAAAATATCCGCAGACCGTGCAGGTATGGGTAGTATAGCCGTATTGCTGACAATTAGGAGGCGTTATTTCATCAACAAAGGTATGCGCCGCTCTGTCAAACTGCACCGCGCAGCCCGAGCAGTTGCGCCAGTGCTCGGATTCATCCCTCAGCCATTCGCCGAGCGTATGGCCTGTAGGTTCGGTAAAGGTTCCGGTCTGTATTATCGTGTTGCAGCCGAGGCAGAACGTATCGCCCGTATAACCCGGCGTGGTGCATCCGGCGGGATATGCGTAGCGCAGTTCCGTGCCGCCGTCGTGATTATTGTAGTTGAAATCGCCGTATTGTTTGCCGCAAACCGTGCAGGTAGCCAGAGTATGGCAGGTGGCAGTGCCGCCGGTATGACCCGTGGGGCTTGTTTCTTCGCCCCTGCTTATGTAGCCGCCGCAGCCGGCGCAGAAAATATCGCCCGTGTAACCAACGGTATCGCAGCCGGCGGGATAGCCGTTTGCGAAGAAGGTGCCGCCGTCGTGATTAGAGGGGTCTTTGTCACCGTATTCGCTGCCGCATACCTCGCAGATCGCGCCGCTGTGGCAGTTGGCAACGCCGCCGACGTGCCTGCCGGTAGCGGGAATTATTTCGCCCGAGGCGATCTTCATATTGCAAAGCAGGCAATAGGTATCGCCGGTATAACCGTCTGAATCGCAGGTGGGCTCAAGCGCGCCGCGTATTTCGGTGTCGCCGTCGTGATCGCAAACCACCTGCGGGAATATTTCAACCTCCCAGTCGGAAAGGAACTGGAAAAGCCGCGTTAAGTCCTTGTTGTTTACCTTGCTGTCGCCGTTGATATCAAGGAGATCGGCGTTGACATCAACCTCCCAGTCGGATAGATATTGAAACAGGCGGGTAAGGTCTTTGTTGTTGACCTTTCCGTCGCCGTTAACGTCGCCGGCGGTAACTGCGCCCCCGGCGGGAGAAGCATATGAATGCAGGGTATAGCTCTTTATACCCGTGGCTGTTTCTTCGGTTTCGGCGCTTACCGGGAGCATGCCAAAAAGCAGCAACAGGCAGATTACCGTTGCCAGAAGCTTCCTTAATACCGAACGCATAATATTCCTCCCCTTGTAAAAGTGCTTATCCCTTCGGATCACCATACTATAAGCAGTGTGTTTGTGTTTTCATAACGGTAGAATTCCTGCAGAACTACCGTTCCCGCCGCCTTGCCCCGCAAAAGAGCGAACGCATCCGTAAGACCGAGCGAGGTTTTGTTTAAAAGCTCAACGCAGTTTTTGCCTTTTGAAGCGGCGCGTTCTATGTTTAAAATCGCATAGGCGCAGTCGCCGTCAATATACGCTTTATTCTTTTCAAAATAGTTGAGCGAACGGTTTTCGCAGTCGGGCGCGTAAAAGTTCAGACTCTCCGAGCTGTCGTATTCTTTGCCCTGTTCGAAAAGACAGTCAAATATATGTGTATCCGATATATCGGATCTCGTTACGTTAAGGTAAGAATGCAGTATCGCCACGCTCGAACCGTCGTCAAAGGTCACGTCAAGGTAGTAAAGACCGTCGCCCGGATTTATCAGGTTCCACATATGCGGAACGCCTTCGTGCATACCGTTTACAACGGTGCAGGGTATACCCGATTTTATACACAAAAGCTGCATGGCTTTCGCATAGCCTTCGCAGAGCGCCGTTCTTTCAACAAGGGCGCCGTAAGCCGAAACGGTATTCCGGCTCGCGTTATCTATATCCTTTGCCGCCGCGGAATCATAAGTTACCGTTTCGCAGATGCGATCGTGGAAGTAGACCTCTTTATCGTAAGCGCTGCCGTAAGACTTTGCGCCGTTAAGTATTATTTCTACCGCCGTGTCGAGCTCTTCCCGCATTTGGTCGCGTTGCTCCCGCGTTATGCCGTAATATCCGATACCGTCATCCTCGCCGTAATAATCCTTGAAGCACACGTATTTATCGTTCCGGTCTGCAAAAGAGAGCACCGAAAAGGTCTTAGGCATCCAGAATACATCCGGGCGGTCGTAAAGCAGCGCCCTATGCGCTATGACCGAATCCGAAAAACCGTCCGAACCGGCATACTCGGTTATATCTATAACGCCAAGCTCCATATTCTCTATTGCCGAAAGGAAAATGGCGTAAAGCTTTTTCTGCCCGTCGTTAAGACAGTTGTAACAGGAAAGCTCGTTTAAGTATTCGGTCACGTCGGCAGGTATTATATCAACGGATTTGTCCTTAAACGGGTCATTAGGCTTTGTTTTGTTTCCGAAAAGCGAGCCATCCGTCAGTTTTTTAAAATCGATACTGCACGAGCAAAGGGGAATAAACAGTATAACAAGCAGAAGGGCGGCAATTCTTTTCATCGAATATCTCCTGTCAGAAATAATAAACGGCGTTTTTAAAAATACTTTTAAGGTATTTTTGCCAGTGGATGCAGGTGGGAAGCGAAAGCGCCGAGCCGGAGTTTTCTATAAGGCAAACAAAATCATCCTCCGAAAAACCGCGGTTTGAAACGCGCTTTACGATATCGCGTATCACTTCACGACGTATTTCGGTATCCTGGGATCCCGCCATAATATCGCAAACCTGAACGCCGGTAAAACGAAAAGTCCCGTCATCGGTTTCTATATCCACACCGCCGAGCCGGTCGACGATCGCCGAAAAAAGGTCAAAGTCAATATTAAAATCGTAACTTTCCGGATAGTTTGTATACTCCCCCAAACTATCATTAAAGTTATTTATATATACAATATACGCTATTTCTTCGTAGAAATCAAGTAGAATCGTTAATTTATCGCCGTTTTGGACGATAAAATCCAGCCGGCAGTTCTCAGGAGGGTCGTAATAGGGGATGTTTTCCTGCTTTTCCTCAACCGTTTTTTGACCGTTTTTAAGCGAATAGGTAAGATAATAATATCCGCTTCCGAAGAAAACCGCCGTGCAAAACAGAAATACAAGCAACACTTTTAAAACGTTTTTCATTTTATCACCCTAAATAGTGTTTACAAAACGCCGCGTTTGTATTAAAATATCCGTAGTTGCCCCGAAGTTTTACATTTAGTTTACAAAATGTTTTGCTTCGGTGGTATAATTGTTACTGATGAATCTACCGGGAGGCGTAAAAATGATTGAAGTTTCATCCCTCAGCAAAAAATACGGAAATCATCTTGCCGTTGATAACGTAAGCTTTTCAATAAACAAGGGCGAGATAGTAGGTTTCCTCGGTCCTAACGGCGCGGGGAAATCCACGATAATGAACATAATAACGGGGTATCTTTCCTATACCGCGGGCAAGGTCACGGTCGACGGTATCGATATTATGAATAATCCCGAGGCGGCAAAAAAACGCATCGGTTATCTGCCCGAGATACCGCCGCTTTATATTGATATGACGGTCAGGGAATATCTTGATTTCATATTCGATTTAAAAAAGGTGAAATTTCCGAAAAACGCGCATATCGAGGAGATAATGCGCCTTGTTAAGATAACTGACGTAAAGGGCAGACTTATTAAGAATCTTTCAAAAGGCTACCGCCAGCGCGTAGGCTTCGCGGGCGCGCTCGTGGGCAATCCGGATGTGCTCATCCTCGATGAGCCCACCGTAGGTCTCGATCCGAAGCAGATACTTGATATGCGCGTTCTTATAACCAAGCTTGCGAAGAATCATACGATCATACTTTCATCCCATATCCTTCCCGAAATACAGTCGGTCTGCAAGCGGGTAATAATCATAAACAAAGGTCAGATAATAGCCGATGATACCGCCGATAACCTTTCGCAGAAGCTTGCGCAGGATAACACGGTTACCGCAAGGATAATCTGTGATGAGGATGATATGAAAAAGGCGCTGGCTTCCGTTGAAGGCGTAAAAAGCGTTATCTCGCTCGGCAAAAAAGAAAACGGCGCATACGAATTCAGCATTGTGCCAAATAGCGGCTTTGATATCCGCGCGGCGATATTCTCAAAGGTCAAGGATAGCGGCAAGACTCTGCTTTCGCTCTCCTCCGGCGGAGCTTCGCTTGAACAGATATTCCTGCGGCTCACAGAGCTTGAGGATACCGAGGAAGCGCGGCGTATGCTCGGCACCGATGCGGGCGACCCCGTAAACACAGAAGAAAGTGAGGAAAACGGCGATGTTAGCGATATTTAAGCGCGAGTTCAAATCATACTTTAAAACCCCGATAGGGTATATATTCCTTGCCGCATACTATTTCTTTTTCGGGCTGTTCTTTTCGAGGTATTTCGAAGGAGGATTCACCTTAGTTCCGCAACTTCTTATTTCAATGGCGATGATAGTTACCTTTACTCTCCCGATAATAACCATGCGTCTTTTAAGTGAAGACCGTCGCCAGAAGGTGGATCAGTTGATACTGACCGCGCCGGTAAGGCTTTCTTCCATAGTGTTGGGCAAATTCTTCGCCGCGTTTCTCGTTTACGCCATCGGCTTCGCGCCAACCGTAATATTTGAAATAATAGTTGCCGGGCGTGTCAAGGTGAACGTTTTCAGTTATTTTTACGCGCTTCTCGGTATGTTTTTGCTCGGCGCGGCGCTTATATCGATAGGGCTGTTTATCTCATCTCTTACCGAGAGTCCCGCAATGGCGGCTATGATAACATTGGTAATTAATATTTTGGCAATATTTATGTCTTCTTTGGCAGTCCTTGTTGACATCGATTGGCTTTCAAAAATATGTGATAAACTTGCCTTTGTTTCGGCTGTAGATAGTTTCGAGAAAACCGTTTTTTCGATACCCGATATCGTATACTTTTTAAGCATAACGGCGGCGTTTTTGTTCCTTACCGTCCGTTCGCTTGAAAAGAAGAGATGGGCATAAAGGGGGAGACGATAATGGAGAATAACGAAAGAAAAACGACTCTGCGCAACCAGTTTATGCTCAAAAAAGGCACCTATACGGTCGCTATTACGGCGCTGGTGCTTGCGGCGCTTATCCTTGTAAACTGGCTTGTTGATACGCTGGGTAAAAGGTTTCATCTTGAATATGATATGACCCCAGATAAATCCTATTCGGTAAATGGCGAAAACCTTGAATATATCAAGAACGTAAATGATAAGATCACGATCACCGTTTTATCGGCTAAGTATAGTTACGTAAGTAATCTGAGTCGGCTTGCGGCGGAGTATTATTACGTTTCCGGTTATGACGATGAGAGTTATTATGAACAGACTCTTGCTCTGCTCGAAAAATACGGAGAATATAACGATAATATTAAAATCGAATTTCTTGATATTTCGGATGCCGAAGCAAACCTTTTAATTAATAAATACAAGAATGACAATCCTTTTTACGGCGATATGATAGTTTCCTGCGAATCCAACGAACGATACAAAGTTGTCCGTTTCGCGGATATTTATCAGTATGATACCGAAAACGTATACTACCAGTATGCTATACAGGGCAACAATCTCGAAACTGCTCTTGCCGGCGCAATAGCATACTGCGTTTCCGCGAGAACGCCTAAATGCGTTGTATTTACTGGGCATTCGAGCGAAGATTATTCGCAGTATTACACAGAGTTTCTTAAAAAATACAACTATGATTTTGATGTAATAGGCAGCCAAATCATTTCGGAAATATCGGATGAATACGATATGGCGGTAATCGTCGCGCCTACTGCTGACTTCATCGAAGGTGAGCTCGACTTGCTTTCTTCTTTCCTTAAAAACGGCGGCAAGCTTTCGAAGGGACTAATTTATTTTGGTAGCATTTGCGATCACAGGCTGCCAAATCTTGAGGAATTCCTTGCTCAGTGGGGAATAGTAATAAACGGTTACATTGCGATCGATGAACAATTAAAAGAAACGCCGTATTACAGCTATATGATTTCAGAACCTGCAAACGGTCAGGATGATAGCTTTGATGATTCAATACTGTCCGGAATCAGTCAGTGCATAACGACCTATAATATTCCGCTTGAAACAGGTGATCCGGTAAGTCCCACAGTAAAGGTAAACGGCGTAATGAAATGCTCCGAAACAACGATTATTGCCGATATGAATGAAAGCGGCGACGGGCTTGATTATTCGGAAATAGGCGAAAGGCAGTGTTACACCGTTATCGAGTCGAGGGATTACACCTATGACGAAAACAATAATCTTGTAACAAGCTACGTTTACGCCTTCAGCAGTCTTGATTTTATCGGCGGACAGGCAGAAAATGAAGATTATCAGAATAAAAACATAACCCTTGCCTGCTCCGACCGCGCCGCACATTTCACCAGTGAAGGTCTCAACTTCATAACAAAGACCGTAAAGAGCGAAACCTTTATTGCAAAACCCGAGGAAACCAATCGCGTTCGCGTGATCTTCCAGTGGGCGCTCCCGCTAATAATAGTGGCCATAAGCATATTTATTTACGTCAAAAGGAGAAACGCCTGATGAGTGAATATCTGGATGATAAGCAACCGGATGAAGGCATAGCAGAGGAAGAGGAAAGCACGGTCTTTTCCGCGCCCGCGGAGCATAAGCCCGAGCGCAGAAAATCGCCGCGCAAAAGAGGCGTTCTCACGGTGGTTTCCGCCGTGCTCGCGGTATGTCTTCTTTTGGGCAGTATATTAGCCATAAAAAAACTCATACCCGAAAAACCGGAAGAGGCGGAAAACAGCGGTAATACCGATTTTGAAAGCAAACTTATTTCCGTTTTCGATTTCGATAACGGCAAATTCGATACCGTTACCGTAAATAACGCTAACGGCGAATTTGTGCTCCTTTCTGATACCGAAGCTTCCGAGGACGGCGCCGAGGATACTAAAATATGGTATCTTAAGGGGATCGATAAAACGAAGATCTCAACTACCGAAACCGAAAACGTGGTCATATCAGCCGCCAAAATATCGGCGCTTCTCGAGGCGGGCGACGCCGCTTTCGAGCCCGAAGTCAAGGTTTCCGTGGCATCGGCGCAAACTGGAGATTTCAGCTTCGAAATAGGTCCTGTTTTGCCCGATAATTCCGGCAGATATTTCAGCTCTTCGGTTGACGGTAAGACCTATATAGTTTCTTCCGATACCGCGGATAGCTTTATATTCACCGCGCTTGATCTTGCGGATACCTCGTCGGTAAAACCGATCGATCTCAATACCGCCGATGAAAACTATGTAAATGAGAACGGTAGCCTCATTTCATTCGATAAGATAGAGGTCTCCGGGAGCCGCTATATGAATAAGATCGTTATCACTCCGGTTTCGGAAGATGATATCAACGTTTCTTATGCTTATAAGGTGATCTCTCCCGTAAGCAGGTATGCCGAATCCCAGAACGTGACCGCGCTTTTGAATCTGTTTTCATCCGGAATATCGGTCTCGGGCGTTTATTCCCTCGATACCGATCCCGCTACGCTTAAACAGGCGGGGCTCGATAATCCCGACGCGGTGGTAACTCTCACCGCTTTAGGAAAGAGCTTTACCTATAAATTCGCCGAGCTGGATAACGGGGACTACGCCGTTTTCGGATACGGTATGAATACTGTTAAGACCGTGCCCGCCACTCTGGAGTTTTTGAAAAATGATGAAACCAGTTATTATAATACGCTGGTTTATATCCGCCATATCAGTGAACTTAAAAACATCACCTTTTGCTTAAAGGATGAAGCTTACAGCTTCGATATTTCGGAGAACCCCGAGGGTGCCGAAGAGATGTTCAACGTGCTCTGCAACGGCAATCACATAACCTCCGATTATTTCCAGAACTTCTACGCCGATTTCGTTTCACTCTCATATATCGATTTTTCTTCGGACGGCAGCACCGCCCCCGGTGAAACGGATATGACCATTATAATAACCGATAACGAAGGCAAGCACTATTCTATCAAGTATGATCGCGTGACCGCCAACACCTATAACTGCTATATAAACGGTAAACAGACCGGCAGGATCGCGGCTTCCGATTACAGCGATTTTGTAAGCAAACTAAGGACCGTATCGGAAGATAAGGACGTATGACCGCTTGAAACATCAAGGCTTTTGCACCCGGCGCCGGCCGACTGCTTCAAAGGGCAGCGGGCTGCCGCCGGTATTTTTTTAAATAAAAGCGTATAATTTGGTTGAAAATTTCACGTTCATGCATTATAATAGTAAAAACGGCAGGTAAGGGGGGTCGTGCAAATTGAATGTTTTTTATAACTGCGCGGTCATCCTCGCTGAGCTTATGATGCTTGCTATGACACTGCACGTGCTTAATTACTCCGGGTTCACCCGGGTCCAAAAGGTATGGTATATCCTTACCTTTGTTTCCATTATGCTTTGCTGCGCCGCCGAGTTTGCCGTTTACTGCGGCGTATACGATCCCGCGTATTCCTTACCGCTTACGGTTATTACGGTGTTGCAGTTCTCGGTAGCGCCGATGCTCGGCGTGCTGTTTACCGGCGCCCTCGGTCTGCACAGTCAGGCAAAGATCGCCGGCGGCTTTTTTGCGCTTAATCTGATTTTTGAAACAATTGCCGCTCCCTTCAAGCTCGTATTTTATTTTGACGGTTCGGGTTATCACCGCGGGGATTATTTCTTTATATACGGCGCTTTCTATTTTATAAGTCTTGTCTACTTTATGGTGGGTATGACGATCGCCGGCAAAAGGTTCAGCCACAGGGATTTTCTAACGATAGGTATGGTGCTGGTGGTCCTTATCGCCGGTATAATCCCGATGACCTTTTATCGCATAAATATAACCTACGTAGCCGTTTCGATAGGCGCAAGCCTTTGCTACATATACTATAACGACCTTGTTCAGCAGGATATTAAATCCGAGCTTATAGAAAACGAGAAAAAAATTACCGGTATGCAGCTTCATATGATATCCGGTCTTGCAAACCTTATCGAGAACCGTGATATGGAAACCGGCGGTCATATCCTTAGAACGGGTGATTACGTCCGGCTGATTGCTTCCGGCGCGCGGGATGACGGGGTTTACGCCGATAAGATCGACGACCGTTTTATATCGCTTATGGTCACCCTCGCTCCGATGCACGATATAGGCAAGATAATTATTCCCGACAGTATTTTAAAAAAGCCCGGCAGGCTTACCGAGCAGGAATTTGAACAGATGAAAAAACACGCCGAGGCGGGCGGAACGGTAGTCAGCGACGTTTTAAACGGCGTTACGGATGAGGATTATATTTCATTTGCCTCGGACGTGGCGACCTACCACCACGAAAGGTGGGACGGCACCGGTTATCCGAAGAGGCTTAAAGGCGAGGAGATACCGCTGTCCGCGCGGATAATGGCGATAGCCGATGTTTTTGACGCGCTGGTATCGGAGCGATGCTATAAAAAGGCAATGCCGCCAAACGAGGCGTTTGCGGTCATAATGGAGGAATCCGGCTCCCATTTTGATCCTAAGCTTGTAGAGGTATTCTTAAATCGCAAAGAAGAGATATTGAATATCATCAATAACCCTTAATCGTAATAAAATCAACTGTCCGCCGCCCGTTTTTCGAGCGGCGGTTTTCTTTATATATAACAATGCCCGCGGGACAGTATCCAACGGGTATTTTTGCATTTGATTCCCAAAAAGAAATACCTTGAATTATCGCGCGTTTTATGGTAGAATATATGTGTAAAATCGGGGGTATTATTTTCGTTTTTTGAAAACGGTGCCGACCCGCTCTGATAGTATTTAACAAACGACCGTTTGTTCGTTAAAAATGATAATTGAGGTGCTGTTATGTTTAAAACCGGAAAAATAATAAGTAAGGGGATAGCGCTGCTGCTTACGTTGGCGCTAATGGCGGGTGCGTGTCTTAACGCCCCGCTTCTTGCCTATTCTCTCGGGAATCAGGAGGAGATCTCTGCAAAAGGCGAAGGCGCCGCGGAGCAGGATCCTCTTAACATAACTGATAATAAGGAGGGCGGTGAAACCGCGGCAAACGGCGATGCTGCCGGAGATGAACCGGTAAGCACCGTTGTTCCGGTGCGTTCATCGCCGGTTAAGTCGCCGGGGCTTGACGCGCCCGGAACAAGGGACGATACCGTTGTGGTTACACCGGGGGACAGCACCACCCCGTTAAACCCCACCGTTCCGAAGGAGGATACTTCGGAAGAGCCCGAAACGGATTTCGATGAAAACTCTCCATATTCGCCCAGGATCGCCTTCGGGACCGGAAGCGGTCTTTACGCGCGCTGGGGAACAAGCGAGCTTGCAAACGAATATTACCTTACGCCCGACGATACCGTTACTATCGCCACGTCTAACGAGCCGGATGGCGCAAAGGTATATTTTACCGGACTTAATACCGCTATTGAAGCATATAAAGCCGATCCCGCGTTTGATTTTACCGCGGCAGGCAGCGGTTGGACCGAGTATACCGATAGCGTAACTATACAGTTTAACGATAATTATGCGCGGATCGGCGCCGTTATGGTCGATTCAAGCGGCAGAGCCATAAAGGGCACCTTCGTAAGCACTAACTTCTGGGAACTCGACTGTGACAGGTGGCTCGGCGTTTACGGAAGCGCGGGGAATTATAATATCCGAATGACCGATTACCTGAATCTTTCAGGCGCCACCGCAACCAATATTACGCAGAAATACTATATCAAGGTCGCGGTCGGCGGTGCGGCGGATACTCCGAGCGAGTCAAATTACGATTTCATGCTTTCGGACAGTGAGCCGGGATATTTAAGCGAATATCTTGACAGCCTTACCGGAAACGCAACCTTAAACTATAAAGGAATATGTGTTTACTACAAGGCGGGAACGGCGGTATATACCTCGCCGGTATCGGAAGGCACTTACGATTTTGAACTCAGTCCCACGATCGCTTTTAAGAATAAAATTGACAATACCGATATCCTTTACTATCCTTGCACGCTCAGCGCCGCTATCCTTTACGGCGGCAGCTACAACACGATATATTACAGCATAGGTCAGATCGGGGACACGACCTCGACTACCGGTTGGACTAAATACATCGGCAGCAAAGGCATTAAAGTCAGCAGCGATATCGATGCCGGCGACGTTGCGCTTTATGCGGTTTTGTATGATAGCAAGGCAAAAGCATTCTATTCCGACGTGGAAGGCTCGTCCGTCATATTCGAGAAGCCTCTTATCCGCATAGGTGATACCGTGATTTCCGGCGACGGACAGGGCGGCGATACCGCGACGTCGGCAATAACGATCGAAACCGCCGGTATTCCTGACGGATATACCGCCAAGATTTATTATACCCTTGACGGCGGCAACCCCAGATACGGTTCGCTTTATACCGGTCCTATAAGCACTGCAAATTACAGTAAGGACGACGTTATAACGGTCAAAGCGTATTCTAAACTGACCTGCGGCGAAAACGTTATTGAAGGCACGGTCGCCGAAAGAGAGATCACGATCACCGGCAACGCGCCGGAAATCTCCGTATCGGGCGGCACCGTCACGGTTTCAAACGGCGCCGGCACGGTTTATTATACCGTTGACGGGAGTGACCCGAGGTCTTCCGCTACAAGAGCGGTATATTCGGCAGAGTTCTCGCTCGGCGGACTTAACCGCCGCGTTCGCGCCGTTAGCTTCAGCGAAGGCAACTATTCCGCCGTGTCCGAGATTTACGCCGACGGCGGCAATTACGCCCTCGGCTCTCTTGCTTTGCCCTATTCATCGGGTGAGACCCCGGTTGAATTTTTTGTAAGCAACGTAAGAGGCAAGTCGGGCGATTACGTTGATAATTCCGAAGAGTTCACCTTTACGATGCCCGTTTCCGGCGTCCTCTCCTTTGATATGGCGTATGAAAACGTCGACGGCGGTTCGGGCGGATATAATATTTACAGACCGTATGTGAGAAACGCCGACGACAGTCTCCACAGAACCTTCGACAGTTACGAAAGCGACGGATACACTCATTACTACAAGGACGCTTCGCTTCCCGCCGGCGAGTATACTTTGGTAATACCGTCCGACCGCGACTGCGTTTTCAGAGTAAACGTTAAGAATATTACTGTATTCCGCGATGATAAGGTGTTCTTCAGCACCGGTTCCGTGACTTTTTCAGACGAACCGTATATTTCGGACAGAGGTTTCTACCTCTATCTTAATACCGTCAAACAGAACTCCGCGATTTATTATAACTATACTACCGACGGCAGCACACCGGCGGACCCGACGCTCTCGTCCGCAACAAGCAACGGATATTCCGTAGTATACGTCGGCAGTGAAAAACCGCACGTTAAAATAAAAGCCTCGGTTTACGACGCCGATACCGGCACCTTCGGAAACGTATATTCCGCTGAACTCGCGTATGTCGGTGTTTTCGATATTTACGCGGTAGACGGTGACGGCAACCGTTCAAGCGTTTCATGGAGTAATATAAACGGCACCGATTACAACGTAATATACGATAAAAC
>JAFZIK010000029.1 GCA_017554405.1 Clostridia bacterium
TACTTCATTTCCTTATCTGACCGCAGCGCCGCCTACGCCGCGCGTTACGTTGCAAAGAATATAGTTGCCGCCTCCCTCGCGCAAAAATGCGAGATCCAGATCGCCTATGCCATAGGCGTTGCCTCGCCGGTTTCGGTAACGGTGGATACCTTCGGCACCGGCGTTTGCGATGACGGGCTTATTGCCGCGGCGGTAAAAGAGGTCTTCGATCTTCGCCCGGCGGCTATAATAGATACCCTCGATCTTCGCCGCCCCATTTACAAAAAAACCTCGAATTACGGGCATTTCGGCAGGTGTGACGCCGATTTCACCTGGGAGAAGACCGATAAGACAGAACTTCTCAGATCAAAACTATCGGAGGTGCTTTAATGTATAAGATCGTTGATAAAAAGGTGCTGAACTCCGGCGTCACCTCGCTTACCGTGGAGGCGCCCTTTATTGCCGCTAAGGCAAAACCGGGACAGTTTCTCATAGTCCGCGTGGACGAAAAGGGCGAGCGCATACCGCTTACGGTATCGGATTTTGACCGCGAAAAGGGAACGGTCACGATAGTTGTTCAGGCGGTGGGATTGACCACCAAAAAGCTCGTTGCTTTAAACAGGGGCGATTTTATCCTTGACGTTGCGGGGCCCTTGGGGCTACCGACCGAGTTCGGCTCACCGAAGCGCGCCATAATAATAGGCGGCGGCGTTGGCTGCGCGATAGCATATCCGCAGGCGAAAGCCCTTTATAATATGGGGGTGGACGTTACGGTGATAGCCGGCTTCCGCTCAAAGGATATCGTTATTTTAGAGGAAGAAATGCGTAAGGTATCAAACGCCTTTTACGTTACCACCGACGACGGCTCCTACGGTGAAAAGGGGCTTGTTACCGACGTGCTGAAGCGGCTTCTTGAGGCGGAAAAATACGACCTTGTTATAGCGATAGGTCCTGTTATAATGATGAAATTCGTGTCCCTTACGACTAAACCGTTCGGGGTAAAAACGATAGTAAGTCTTAACCCCATTATGATAGACGGAACCGGAATGTGCGGCGGTTGCAGGGTCCGCGTGGGCGGCGAAACAAAGTTCGCCTGCGTTGACGGACCGGACTTTGACGGACATCTGGTTGATTTTGACGAGCTTATGCGCCGAAACACCCTTTTCCGCGAGGAAGAGGCGCACGCTTGCAGATTGGAGGCGGCAACAAATGGCTGATATGACCCCCTTTAAAACCGAAATGCCGGTGCAGGACCCGCTGGTCCGCAACAGGAATTTTTCCGAGGTGGCGCTCGGCTACACGCCCGAAATGGCGATGAAGGAAGCCGCCCGCTGTATCGGATGTAAAAACCGTCCGTGCGTGGCAAAATGCCCGGTAAACGTTCAGATTCCCGAGTTTATCGCGCTGGTCGCCAAGGGCGATTTTGAGGGCGCCTACAGGGTGATAGCGCAAACCAGCTCCCTGCCCGCGGTTTGCGGCAGGGTATGCCCGCAGGAGCTTCAGTGCGAGGGCGGCTGCACCCGCGGTATTAAGGGAGAGAGCGTCGGCATAGGCAGGCTCGAACGCTTCGTTGCCGATTATCACCGCGAGCACGGCGCCGATCCCGAGGTTAACATAAAACCGAACGGAAAGAAGGTCGCCATAGTAGGTGCGGGACCCGCGGGGCTTACCTGCGCGGGCGACCTTGCAAAGCTCGGTTACGAGGTAACGGTATTTGAGGCGTTCCACACCGCGGGCGGCGTGCTCGTATACGGCATACCGGAGTTCCGCCTGCCGAAATCGATAGTGGCGCACGAGGTGGAAGGGCTTAAAAAACTCGGCGTTAAAATAATGACCGATATGGTGATAGGCAAGGTCCTTACGCTTGATGAGCTTATCGAAAGCGGCTTTAACGCGATCTTCATCGGCTCGGGCGCGGGGCTTCCCTCCTTTATGAATATAGAGGGCGAAAACGCGCTGGGCGTTTTTGCGGCAAACGAGTTTTTGACCCGCATAAACCTTATGAAGGCGTATATGGATGATTACGATACCCCGCTTAAAAAGGTCGGGCGGGTAGCGGTAATAGGCGGCGGCAACGTTGCTATGGACGCGGCGCGCTGTGCCAAACGCATAGGCGCGGAGCAGGTCACCGTTATATACCGCCGCGGCGAGGCGGAAATGCCCGCCCGCCGTGAAGAGGTAATCCACGCCAAAGAGGAAGAAATAGAGTTTAAATTCCTTTGCAATCCGGTAAGGATCCTATCCGACCAAAACTTCCGCGTTACCGGTATCGAGTGCGTAAAAATGCAGCTCGGCGAGCCGGACGCCTCGGGCAGGCGGCGCCCCGAAGCCGTTGCCGGTTCGGAGTTTACGTTGGCGGTAGATACCGTGATAATGGCGATCGGCACAACGCCCAATCCGCTCCTTACCGCCACGGCAAAGGATATAGCGGTAACAAACAGGGGCTGTATAATAGTTGATGAAAATATGCAGACCTCTAAAGAAAACGTATATTCTGGCGGCGACGCGGTATCGGGCGCCGCAACCGTTATAGGCGCCATGGGCGCGGGCAAACGCGCCGCGGCGGCGATAGATAAGAAATTAAGCGAACAGTGAGGAAATAAAAATGAGCAAAAGAAATATTGAAACAAAATGCGTTCAGGGCGGTTACACGCCCAAAAACGGCGAACCCCGCCAGATACCGATAGTGCAAAGCACTACCTTTAAATACGATACGAGCGAGGATATGGGCAAGCTTTTCGATCTTGAGGCAAGCGGATATTTTTATACGCGGCTTCAGAATCCCACCAACGACTACGTTGCGGCAAAGATATGCGAGCTTGAAGGCGGCACCGCCGCAATGCTTACCTCCTCCGGTCAGGCGGCTTCGTTCTTCTCGGTGTTCAATATAGCATCCGAGGGCGATCACGTTGTTTCCTCCTCCACCATTTACGGCGGCACCTATAACCTTTTTGCGGTAACGATGAAGCGTATGGGCATTGATTTTACGTTTGTTGCGCCCGATTGCTCCGATGAGGAACTGAACGCGGCGTTCAGACCCAACACCAAGGCGGTTTTCGGCGAAACGATAGCCAATCCCGCCCTTGCCGTGCTTGATATAGAGCGCTTTGCGAAAGCGGCGCACGCCCACGGCGTTCCGCTTATAGTGGACAACACCTTTGCCACCCCCGTAAACTGCAGACCTATCGAGTGGGGCGCGGATATAGTTATCCATTCCACCACGAAGTATATGGACGGTCACGGCGCGGGAGTAGGCGGCTGTATAGTTGATTCGGGCAAATTTGACTGGACAAAGCACCCCGATAAATTCCCGGGGCTCTGCACGCCGGACGAAAGCTACCACGGCATAACCTATACCGAAAAATTCGGGCTTGCCGGCGCTTATATCACCAAAGCCACCGCTCAGCTTATGCGCGATTTCGGCTCTATCCAGTCGCCCCAGAACGCTTTTCTTTTGAATTTAGGGCTTGAAAGCCTGCACCTGCGCATGAAGAAGCACTGCGAAAACGGGCTGGCGGTAGCGTCCTTTTTAAAGGATCACCCGAAGGTATCCTGGGTCTCCTACCCCTCGCTCGAGGGCGATAAGTGGTATACGCTGGCAAAGAAATATCTGCCGGGCGGCAGCTGCGGCGTTGTTTCCTTCGGCGTAAAGGGCGGCAGAGCCGCGGCGGAAAAGTTTATGAAGAGCCTGCGCCTTGCCGCTATCGAGACCCACGTTGCCGATGCGCGCACCTGCTGTTTGCACCCGGCAAGCGCCACCCACCGCCAGATGAACGATAGCGAGCTTGCGGCGGCGGGCATTTCTCCCGATCTCGTTCGTTTTTCCTGCGGGATAGAGAGCAGCGAGGATCTTATAGCCGATATAAGCCAGGCGCTCGAACAGGTGTAATTCTCATAAAAACAATAAGGCGGTGAAAAAATGCCTATCAAAATACCCAACGACCTACCGGCGGTAAAAACGCTTGAGAGCGAAAACATATTCGTTATGACCGAGACCCGCGCGATATCCCAGGATATCCGCCCGCTTGAAATACTGCTTTTAAATCTTATGCCCAAAAAGATCGAGACCGAAACGCAGTTATCCCGCCTTCTCGGCAACACTCCGCTTCAGGTCAATTTCACCTTTATCCATACCAAGAGCCACGAATCCAAAAACACTCCCGCCGAACACCTTTTTACCTTCTATAAAACCTTTGATGAGGTTCGCGCAAGGAATTTTGACGGTATGATAATAACCGGCGCGCCGGTCGAGCAGCTGCCGTTTGAAGAGGTTGAATACTGGGATGAGCTTTGCGAGATAATGGAATGGAGCAAGACCCACGTTCACAGCACCCTGCATATCTGCTGGGGCGCTCAGGCGGGGCTTTACTATCACTACGGCGTAAAAAAAATCGCCCTTCCTAAAAAGCTTTCGGGCGTTTTTCCCCATAAGGTCGATTATAAAAGGTCTATACTTTTCCGCGGGTTTGACGACGTGTTTTACGTTCCCCAATCCCGCCATACAACGGTTGATACCGATGATATCCGCGCCGTGCCCGAGCTTAAAATTTTAGCTTCGGGCGAGCGCTGCGGCGTTTACGCCATTTCAAGCAAGGGCGGCAGGCAGATATTTGTTACCGGCCACAGCGAGTATGACGCGGACACCCTTAAAAACGAGTATCTGCGCGATAAGGCGGCGGGGCTCGATCCCGATATCCCCGAAAACTATTTTACCGATAACGACCCCAAAAAGCCGCCGGTGGTGCGCTGGCGGGCGCACGCCAACCTGCTTTTCTGCAACTGGCTCAACTATTTCGTTTACCAGACCACGCCCTACGATATCGGAAAAATCAAATAAGACGTATAAACAAAGACCTGTTCGGACTGAACAGGTCTTTGAGCGTGTCGAAAAAGTCGACACGCTCTTGGACGGGAGTTCCGTTCGCCGAAAATCCAATCGGCTTTTCGGACTGCACTCTACTCCCGCCAATACCACCCACGCCCCTTGAAAAGCGCCGTTTCACGTCTCTTTTCGCTTACAAGGTGTTTTTCCGCCGCACATGTCACCGGAAAAACATAATGCGGCTAAACGCCGCAAAACAAAGACAACATATGGTTTTTTGACAGACTGAAAGACCTGTTCGGACTGAACAGGTCTTTTTCGTTTGTCTTTCAAATCTTTTACTGCGTTTTTATATCCTCTATACGTTTGGCAACAACAAGATACCGTTCGGGGTCGTAGTTGGTGCAGGTGGAAAGCACGACCAGCTTATCGCCCCATTTTATTTCCAGATCCTCGCGAACGTTTTTAACAAGCGATTGCGGATTTGAGGCTTCCTCGGCAAATTTCATAAAGCTTACTTCATCCGCAAAATTGTTAAAGGAATTGTTCAAATGCCGGTCGTCGTAAACAAACGCCGATTTTATCTCGTATTTGAAAATATGACCCGGGGTATAGATCTCAAAATACGGGTTCTGATCGAAAAACTCTTTATCGCGGAAATATTTAAGCTTGCCGAACATCGTAAGATTGGTCATATTATGCCCGTAAACCACCGTGCAGTTATCGTTGAAATCTATGTTGTTCATCTTCTGTATGAAGATGGTGCCCGCCGTGCTGTAATTTCCGTCAAGATCGCGGCGCAGATAATACTCGTTATCCTTGTTTTCGCCCGCGCGCACTATTTCATAGTCTATATCAAGGCAATCGAATTTTATCCAGGCGCAAACGTCCTCGTGGTCCGCCTGGATGTTATCGAAATTGCGGGGATTTATCGGCAGTTCGCCTTCGCCTACCGGCTTTGTGGTATCGTTTATATACCTTTCCTCCACCTTGTGCTTTTGCGGCAGGACCTTTATTATAACGGTGGTTATGACCGCCAAAAGCAGGACCCCCGCCAAAACGTAAAGGAGTATCGGTATCAGTTTATCTATACGGCTTGTGTTTGTGCTGTGCTTAGCCATAAAATCACCTTGGATTATATTTGTTTATCGCCTTTATCTCGGTTTTGCCGCCCATATAGGGCTGGAGCGCCTTCGGTATCTTAACGCTATAATACTCGCCGTCAAAGCAGAGGTTGTTTTCGAGTAACGCTATAAGCATGCGCGGGGGCGCAACAACCGTGTTGTTAAGGGTGTGGGCAAGATACTTTTTGCCGTCCTCCCCCTTTATCCTTATGCCGAGGCGGCGCGCCTGCGCATCGCCGAGGTTCGAGCAGGAGCAAACCTCAAAATATTTCTTCTGCTTGGGGCTCCACGCCTCAACGTCATAGGACTTGACCTTTAAGTCCGCAAGGTCGCCGGTGCAGCACTCGAGGGTGCGGACCGGGATATCGAGACTTCTGAACAGCTCTACCGAATAGCCCCACATCTTATCAAACCACTTCATGCTGTCTTCCGGCTTGCAGATAACTATCATTTCCTGCTTTTCAAACTGGTGGATACGGTATATGCCGCGCTCCTCTATGCCGTGAGCGCCCTTTTCTTTGCGGAAGCAGGGGGAATAGCTCGTAAGGGTAAGCGGCAGCTTGCTCTCGTCGGTAATGGTATCTATGAATTTGCCTATCATCGAATGCTCGGAGGTGCCTATAAGATAAAGGTCCTCGCCCTCTATCTTATACATCATCGAATCCATTTCCTCAAAGCTCATAACGCCGGTAACAACGCTTGAGCGTATCATAAAGGGCGGAATGTGATAAATAAAGCCCTTGTCTATCATAAAATCGCGGGCATAAGCGGTAACGGCGGAATGCATACGCGCGATATCCCCCATCAGGTAATAAAAGCCCTCGCCCGCAACGCGCCCGGCGGATTCCTTATCTATGCCGTTAAAGAGCGCCATTATATCGGTATGATAGGGTATTTCGAAATCGAGATCGGTCTGCTCGCCGAACTGCTCTACCTCTACGTTCTCGCTGTCGTCCTTGCCCACCGGAACGCTCGGGTCTACTATGTTCGGTATCTTCATCTGTATCTCGCGGACCTTGGTTTCAAGCTCGGCTTCCTTTGCTTCGAGCGCGGCAAGCTCCTCTGCCTGCTCGGTAACGAGCCTCTTTGCCGCCTCGGCTTCCTCGCGCTTGCCCTGACCCATAAGAACGCCTATCTGCTTGCTTACCTTGTTGCGGTTGGCGCGCAGATCGTTGGCGCGGGTGTTAACGTCCTTTTTCTCGGTGTAAAGCGCGATGACCTCATCTACCAGCGGGAGCTTATCTTCCTTAAACTTTTTTCTGATGTTTTCCTTTACAAGATCGGGGTTTTCGCAAATAAATCTTATATCAAGCATTTTGATACTTCCTTTTTATGCCGTTATGTGTGTAACAGTATAACATATATATACATCTATGTCAAAGGTATTAAACGCCTTTTTTGCGACAAAATAGTTTAAGGAGGCAAAAATTATGAACGATAAGAAGAAAAAGATAAAAAACACCGGGATAAACCCGCCCTGCGGCGACCCGACCGATACCGGGGATATGGCAAACAAATACGGCACTTATAATATCCAGCCCACCGCCGATACCGAAAACCTTTTCCCCGAAATATCTCAGGGATTGCCGTCGCACAGCGCCGGTTCGGATTGACCTTGTAGGGTGCGGCGACCCCGACGCACCGTTTTAGATTTTAGACGTTAGACGGTAGACGTTAGACGTTGATGCCTGCGGCGCGTTTTATAAAAGCGGGACGATGTGGGCATCGTCCCCTACGGTATATCAATTTAGATTGACCGTTCGTAGGGGCGATTACCAATCGCCCGAAAAGCAACCGGTCAGCCGGGGACGTCTGACCCTACGATATAGCCATTTGGATTGCACTTGTAGGGTGCGGCGACCCCGACGCACCGTTTTAGATTTTAGACGTTAGACGGTAGACAATAGACGTCGGTGCCTGCGGCGCGGTATAAAAGCGGGCGGATGATATGTATAGTGTAATAAGATAGTATACAGGTTGTGCAAGGACATAGTATACAGATTTATGGTAGAATAAAGGCAAATAAAATACTGAAAAAGGAAGTGTTTTAGATGCCATGGGGGAATAAATCTGTGGAAGAATTAAGAAAAGAATTTGTAATTGCAGCAGAGACCAGCAGCAATTTCAGTGCCTTGTGCCGCGAGTTTAATATCACACGCAAGACAGGTCAAAAATGGGTTGAGAGATATAAGCAAGGACAGAAATTAAGCGATCGAAGCCGAGCACCCATATATGTTAAAAACCGGACTTCTTCCGAAATTGAAAATCTAATAGTTTCTATCAGGAAGGATAATCCCGGTTGGGGAGCAAAGAAAATCCATAAACTGCTTTGCAACCAAGGATATACAGAGCTCCCCTGCATAAAAACTTTAAATAATATTCTCAACCGGTATAACTGTATATTGCCGGAAGAATCAATAAAGCATAAACCGTTTATCAATTTTGAAAAAGACCGTTGTAACGATATGTGGCAAACGGACTTTAAAGGTGAGTTTTTAACGACAGACGGACTAAATTGCTATCCTCTTGACATAATAGATGATCATTCCAGATTTTTGATTAAGATAAAGGCATATACGAGCACAAGAAACGTTGTAATACCAACTTTCAAAGCTGCTTTTGAGGAATATGGAATGCCAAAATCTGTTCTGTCAGATAACGGTGCACAGTTTGCGGGATTTCGTCAAGGATATACGCAATTTGAAAAATGGCTTATGTGTCACGATATACTTCCTATACACGGAAGGATCAAACATCCTCAAACGCAGGGCAAGATAGAAAGATTTCACAGAACAATAAAATCCGAACTGCTGAATCATAGGACGTTTGCAGACTGTTTTGACGCCGACAAGGCATTAAACGAATGGCGTATAAAGTACAACAATTTAAGACCTCATGAGGCGCTTTCAATGAAATGCCCTGCAGATATATACATACCGAGCACAAGGAAATATACAGATA
>JAFZIK010000030.1 GCA_017554405.1 Clostridia bacterium
GGAGGACCGGAGGGTCGCCTCGGCGCCGGCGACGTGGGTGCAGGCGTTACCGAGACAGAGTATTACAAGCGCAACATAGGGCGAGGCGGTAAAACGGAAAAATAACGGAAGCGAAACCGCCAGCAAGACAGAGCCGATAATGCCGAAGGGTATTTTGCGAAAACGGTCGCTTACAAACCCGATTATCGCCTGAGGCACAAAGGCAAGCATATCATACGCCAGAAGCCAGACCCATACCTCGGGTCCGGTGCCTATATACCTGCCGAGCATAAAAAAACATACTACCTCGGTTATGAAATGAACGTAAAAGTATAAAAAGCCGACGCTTATATTTCTTTTAGAAAAGCTCATACGATTCATCCCAAAGAATACTTATCCGAGAACATATCGTATTCATCCTTAAATACCGCGTTATCCGAGGACTTGACGCTGTTGAGGAATTTATGCGGGTCGATATTTGCCGAATTGCGCTGAAGGGTATAAACCGCTATATTCGAGCAGTGATCCGAAATACGCTCGTAATCGGCGAGTATATCCGAAAAAACAAACCCGAGGTTTACGGTGCATCTTCCCTCTTTAAGGCGGGCAACGTGGCGATCCTTAAGCTCGTAATTAAGCTTGTCTATGACCTGCTCAAGCGGCTCAACGAGCGCCGCTTCGCCGATATCGTCGCTTATAAACGAATTTTTGGTTATGTTTATTATTTCAGCAAGCGCGCGGGTGATTACGTCAAGTTCCTCCCTGGCGTCACTTGAAAAAACTATGCTCTTTTCTTTTATCTCGATACTGTGCTGGCAGAGATTGAGCGCGTGATCGCCGATGCGTTCAAAATCGTTGATACCGTGAAGCATACGCGCAACGGTATGCGATTCCTCAGCCGAAATGTTCTTACTTGAAATGCGGACAAGGTAGGTGCTCAGTTTATCCTCGTATTTATCGGTAAGCGCCTCCATCTCTTTAACGTGGGCGACGGTTTTCTCATCGTATTTGAATATCGTATCGATCGCGGAAAGAACGGCGCCGCAGGAGATCTGCGCCATTTCATCCACAAGGCGGCGACATTCCGTAATGGCGATGGAAGGATTATTGAACAAACGCTCGTCCAAAAAAACGGTATGCTTTTCAGCCTTATCGTTTTTAACGGTTTTTTTGCATAAGGCGATGATCGGCTTTTTAAGCGGAGTAAAGAGTATCGTGTTCGCCACGTTGAACATACTGTGAACAACAGCCACGCCGAAAATGCTTATGGGCGAAGCAAGTATACCGGGATTTATAAACATAACGGCGTAAAGCAGGATCATATAGAACGTGCCGCCGAAAAAGTTTGTATACAAATGCATCGCAACAACGCGCTTGGCGTTTTTGCTGGTGCCTATACTCGATATAAGCGAGGTCATGCAGGTTCCGATATTGGCGCCAATAACAAGCGGTATCGCCATCTGATAGGTTATGGGGTTGGCGGTTGCGTAAGCCGAAAGCGCCAGCGCCTGAACGATAGCCACCGTTGCCGCGGAGGACTGGATCACAGCGGTAAACACGACCGCCGCCGCGAAGGCGACTATCGGGCTTTTGAACGCCGTAAGTATACCTATAAAAGAGGGATCGTCCTTAAACCGGCTCATCGAGCCGCTCATCATCTGCATACCGGACATTAAAACGGCAAAGCCGATAAGTATCATACCGAGATTGCGCCGTTTTTCCTTTTTTGATGCCATACGGAGCACTATGCCTATAAATGCGAGTATCGGTGCAAAGGTGGAGGGTTGCAAAAGAACCAGGAAAAAGTTTTCACCCGAAACGCCGCTGAGCGTAAGCAGCCACGCGGTAAGCGTTGTTCCCACGTGTGAGCCCATTATCATACTGAAGGTATCGGAGAAATCCAGAATACCCGAGTTAACAAGACCGACGAGCATCACAGTCATCGCCGAGGAGGACTGGATCGCAATAGTGATACCGGCGCCCAGCGAAAAGCTGAAAAAGCCGCTCTTTGTAACCTTTTTAAGTGTGCTTTCAAGTTTGCCGCCCGCCATTTGCTCAAGACCTGACGACATGGCGTTCATTCCGTAAAGGAAAAACGCCAGACCGCCGACGAGGGTCGCAAATATCAGCAGAATATCGGTCGATTTCATTACTTCACCTCAACGGTTAAAATCTGATCTTCTTTGAGATATAATCCTTTAGTTCTCCGATCGGTATGCGCTCCTGCGCCATGGTATCCCTATCGCGGACAGTAACGCAGTTATCGTTTTCGGAATCAAAATCGTAGGTTATGCAGAAGGGCGTGCCGATCTCATCCTCGCGGCGATAGCGCTTGCCGATAGAACCGGCATCGTCAAAATCGATCATAAAATCGGATGAGAGCGAGTTTTTGATCTCGAGTGCCTTATCCGAAAGCTTCTTTGAAAGGGGCAGCACCGCCGCCTTAAAGGGCGCCAGCGCCGGATGCAGGCGCAAAACAACGCGCTTTTCGCCCTTATCGTCTATCTCTTCATCATAGGCGTTGCAAAGGAAAGCGAGCGTCACGCGGTCGGCACCGAGGGAGGGCTCTATTACGTAAGGGATATACCGCTCGTTCGTTTCGGGATCAAAATACTCAAGCGGTTTACCCGAATGGTCGATATGCTGTTTTAGGTCATAATCGGTCCTGTCCGCAACGCCCCAAAGCTCGCCCCAGCCGAACGGGAACAAGAATTCAAAATCGGTGGTCGCTTTGGAATAGAAAGCAAGCTCCTCCTTATCGTGATCGCGCAGACGCAGAGAGGTCTCATCCATACCGAGCCCTACGAGCCAATCGCGGCAGAAGGAACGCCAGTAAGAAAACCATTCAAGGTCGGTGCCGGGCTTGCAGAAGAATTCAAGCTCCATTTGCTCGAACTCGCGGATACGGAAAATAAAGTTGCCGGGCGTGATCTCGTTGCGGAAGGATTTGCCTATCTGGCCCACGCCGAAGGGCAGTTTCTTGCGCGTTGTGCGCTGGATGTTGCTGAAGTTTACGAATATGCCCTGCGCGGTTTCGGGGCGAAGATAGAGGGTATTGGTGCTATCCTCGGTAACGCCCTGAAATGTTTTGAACATAAGATTGAATTTTCTTATATCGGTAAAATCGTGCGACCCGCAATCCGGGCAGGTGATACCGTGCTCCTTGATATAATCCTGCATCTGCTGATCGCTCATGGAAGCCGGGTTATCCGTAAGCCCGTTCTGCGCAACGTAATCTTCGATAAGCTTATCCGCGCGGTGGCGGGTCTTGCACTGGCGGCAATCCATAAGAGGATCGGAAAAACCGCCCAGGTGACCCGAAGCCACCCAGGTTTGGGTGTTCATAAGTATCGCACTGTCAAGCCCCACGTTATAAGGGCTTTCCTGCACGAATTTTTTCCACCAGGCGCGTTTTACGTTGTTTTTAAGCTCAACGCCCAATGGACCGTAATCCCAGGCGTTTGCAAGACCGCCGTAGATTTCACTTCCGGGATATACAAAGCCGCGGCCTTTACACAGCGCGACTATAGTTTCCATGCTTTTATCTTCCCTGTTCATTTTAAGACCTCCGAGACATTTTTTCACACATATTATACTAAACAATAAATTAAAAAATGTCAACATTAAAATACCCTTTCGCTTGACATCTTTTAAACAATAGTTTATACTCTTTGTGAAGTGGAGGTGTTTTTATGGATTACAGAAGAATTGCTCTGCACAACGTTGAACTTGACGACCTTGTAAAGGTTGTTGACTCCTGCAAAGGCAACGTTTACCTTGAAACCGAAGAAGGCGACTCTTTGAATCTTAAATCAAAGCTCTGCCAGATGCTTGGAATATCCATTATCCTTGCGAACACGGAAATTAGCCAGGCGTGGGTGCGCTGTGAAGACCCCGGGGATGAATCGAAGCTTTTCAGATTCGATCTTTACGGCGAGATGCCCGATAAAAAGTGAGGTATTATAATGGCTGACAATAAGTTTTTAGAGTATAAGGGCAAGCCCCTCGTCCGCAAAGGCAACGAGATATATTACGGCGATATGAGTGAAAGCTTTATCGTTCGCTTTGAGATACTCTCGTATAGCGAGAGCGGCAATATCCAAACGGCGGATAAGGTGAACATCCAGCTTTTGGACAGCAACACCGATCTTGATATGAAAGACCGGATCAAAAAGGAAAGCACCAAGGATAACCTGTTTGACGCGCTCGATCTCGGCTTCACCTGGCTTGAAAGAGCGCTGAAGGGCTGAGCCTGCCTCGGCGGCAAGACCTTGATTGGGGGATGATTAAAATGGCTGTAGGATTCAGGAAAAGTCTTTTCGGTTTTAACTGTGACGACGTTATGGCATACGTTGAAAAAACGCACAAGGCGTTCACCGAAAAGGAGATAGTTTTAAACGAACAGATCGAGGACCTGCGAAGCGATAACAACACTTTAAAAGAGCAGTTGGAGGATATCGCAAAGGAGAAAGCCGAGCTTGAAGCAAAGCTTAAGGAATATACCGATAAATACGATGAGATCGAGCGTTTATCCCAGAATATCGGCAAACTTTATCTTGTTGCCGAATCGAACGCGCGCGCAATCATGAAGGAAGCCGCCGAATCCGCGGATATCTCACGCAGAGAGGTGGAGAAAAATATGTCCTCCATCGATAACGCGCACATTTCGCTCGGCAATATGAAAGAAGACCTTGTTGCCACGTCGGCGCGGCTTGCAAAGGATATAGATCAGCTTGCAAAATCTTTAAGCGAAGCACGCGAAAAAATAGTTATGCACGAATCCGCGGCGATCAAGGATGAAGAGGATTACCGCGAACTTATCAAGGTTTTATCAAATGAGTGAATACTACATAAACACAAATGATATCAAGGAATTCTGTCCCCGCCTTAAGGTCGGGGACCGGGTTTTTTTAAGCGGTAACGTTTATACCGCGCGTGACGCCGCGCATAAAAGGATATTTGAAATGTTAGATTCGGGCGAAGCGCTGCCTTTTGATATAAACAACGCCGTTATTTATTACGCGGGACCTACGCCAACGCCTGAGGGTCTGGCGATAGGAAGCTGCGGACCTACCACCTCGGCGCGAATGGACGTTTACACTCCGGCGCTTCTCGATATGGGGCTTGCCGCCACCGTCGGCAAGGGTGAACGAAGCAAGGAAGTAATCGATTCGATCGCTAAAAACAGCTCGGTTTACCTTTGCGCCACCGGCGGCGCCGGCGCGCTTGCCTGCCGGCATATAACAAAATGCGAGGTAATCGCTTTTGAAGACCTCGGCTGTGAATCGGTAAAAAAACTTACCATTGATAAGTTCCCGCTTATCGTTGGGATAGATTCAAAGGGAAACAGTATATTTGAAAGATAAAAAAGGAGCAGACACTATGATATGCACCCCAAAAGTTAGACAACTTTTGGAGGTGCATATTTTTATGGAAAAAACAGGAAGAAAAAACAAGATTTATAGTGCAGAGTTCAAAATAGGTGTTATAATGGATATGCGAGAACACCGTTTAGGATTTCGA
>JAFZIK010000031.1 GCA_017554405.1 Clostridia bacterium
TGATGAACTTAAAAACTATATTCACTACTACAACAACGAAAGAATTTCTACTAAACTAAAAGGAATGAGCCCGGTTGGATACCGAACTCATTCACAAGCAATTTAATATTTAATTTTGTCTAAACTTTGGGGTTCGCTTCAACGGAGGAAAATATGAAAGAAATAAAGTTAAACAGGGTAAGTTACAGCCCGGGCTACGGCGATATGCTCGGCGGATATCATGAAAGCACGCTTAAAAAGGATAAGGAAGGAAACTGGATATGCGTTTGCATCGACCGCGAGACGCACGCCATGCCGAAGGTCATAACGACCTATGCGGTATCTGCGGAGGCGGTTGCCCGGTTTGAGGAGTTCATAAAAAGCAAAAAGGTCTTATCGCTTGAAAAGCGCCTTAAAAGCAATATGTTTATGACCGATTACAGCCCGTGGAGCTGGAGCATCGATTACGATACGGTGTCGTTCGGAAAAACCAAACGGGAGTATTGCAGCTTCGGAGAATATAAAATATACGTCGGGCACGATTATAAGCTGCTTAATGAACTTGAAGAGAGTTTTTATGCTCTTCGCGGCGAAAAGATATCGGAAACTACCGAGGATTGAAGCGGCGATGACCCGGATTCAGAAGGAAAGTTTTTTCGGGTCGTCCGTTTGCACACCGGATAAATAAAAAACGATCCCGGCAAAGCGGGATCCGCGGAAGGGAAATGGATATGGAGCAGGTGTTTTGCACCGAGAGGATCAGTTTTGTAAAAATTACCGAGCAGCTTTTAAGCGATTACCTTATAATGATAAACGATTATGAAAACGTAAACAGATTTACATCGAAAAGCGGCGCGCATATGACCGAGGAAGACGAGATAGCATGGGTGAAAAAGAAGCTCGATAACAAAGCGCCCGCCTTTTCTATGATCGAAAAGAAGACCGGCGAGTTTATAGGCAACATAGAGCTGGTGGGCGCCGGTGATTCGGTAAAGGAACTGGGTATCGCCATAACCGCGGGCAAGCAGGATATGGGATACGGGACCGAAGCTATCCCGGCAATCGTTAAATACGGTTTTAAAGAATACGGATTGCAGAAAATCGTTTTGAAAGCCAAACCCGAAAACGCAAGGGCGATTCACGTATACAAAAAATGCGGTTTTCGCGAATACGACAGGAACGGGGAAAACGTTTTTATGGAGATATCCTGACCGGTTCCGGTTTACGGAGGAATAAGATTATGCCGAATCACAGTGAACAGGATCTGAAATACGCGGCGGAATTCCGCGAAGAGATACACAGGGAAGCTCTGGCGAAAGTCAAAGCCGTTTATCCCTGCGCCGATCATGTGGTTGATAAATATCCGGCGGACGCTTATTTTGATGAGGTCTGGGAATATCCGGGGAAATGGTATACCGTAGTTTCAACGCCGCCCGGGACCGGCAGCAGAAAAAATCTTGTTGATATCATTGTGCGCGAAACGCTTGACTGTTACCGGAACACGGGCGCCAGTCACAATGATGATACCTTTGCCCGCCTATTGGCGGAGTATCCGGATATCGAATGCGATTACTGCCTTATAAACGCCGATAACAACTATGCTAAAGAAGCGGGCGTTTTCCCTTATCGCGGTGTCGATTCGCACCGCCTTGCGCTGTCCTGCGCCGCCCGCGAGCTTTTCGATGACGGCAAGGAGTGGTCTTACGATATAAATGGCGCAAAACCGAGGAAGCTAAGCAATAAAGCCCTGTTTGCCCCGGCGAATTCGGATGAGTGGCTGAATTACAGGAAGGCGTTTCTCTGCCCGCCGCACGGGAATTCTTATACCGACGGCGATTTTGAACGCGTAAACGCCGCTTTGTTTCCCGGCGGAACAGAGTGTTTAGAGGTTTACCGATGGGCTACCGACTGGTCGGAATATTTCGATGAGGGTCACGAATGGTGGGGCGCCTTATGCCTTACCGTTTACGATAAAACGCTTGACCGTTTCGTGGTTATTATGGCTTCGGCAACGGACTGAATCCGGTTAAGAGAGTAAAAATACAAGTATGCAAATAACGGAGGCGTTATAGATATGGCAGAACAAAACACCGAAGCATTAAGTAAAAGCAGAGAAAAAGCCATAGTCAAAACAAGTGTTATAGGGATCGTTACGAATGTGTTTCTTGCCGGCTTCAAAGCGGCGGTGGGTATTCTTGCAAACTCTATCGCCGTTATTCTTGACGCGGTCAACAATCTTTCGGATGCGCTTTCTTCGGTAGTGACCATAATCGGTGCAAAGCTCGGCGCCAAACAGCCCGATAAAAAACACCCGCTCGGTTACGGCAGGATAGAATACCTAAGCTCCGTTATAGTTGCGGCTATCGTGCTTTATGCCGGTATCACCTCGGCGGTGGAATCGGTAAAGAAGATATTTTCGCCCGAAGCGGCTGATTATAACTGGGTTTCACTCACTATAATTTCGGTTGCGATCGCGGTTAAGCTGATACTCGGGCAGTATGTAAAAAGGCAGGGCAAAAAGTTTAATTCCGGCGCGCTTGCAGCCTCCGGTTCGGATGCGTTGTTTGACGCGGTCCTTTCCGCTTCTGTGCTTGCCTCGGCGATAGTCTGCACCTTATGGCACCTTTCGCTTGAAGCATACGTAGGCGTTATCATATCGGCGTTTATTATAAAAGCCGGTATTGAAATGATGATCGATACGGTAAACGATATTCTCGGCAAGCGCAGTGACAAAGAGGAGATCGATAGGATAAAGGCGCTGATATGCGAAGAGCCCGAGGTGCGCGGCGCCTATGACCTGATCCTTTTCAACTACGGTCCCGATAAAAACTATGCAAGCGTTCACGTTGAACTGCCGGATACCATGAGCGCAAATGATATCGACCGCTTAAACAGGCGCATTGAAGCGAAGATTTACAAGGAGGCGGGCGTTATACTTACCGGCATAGGCGTTTATTCGTATAACACTTCGGATGATGAGACAACGAAAATGCGCACCACCGTAGAGGATACCGTTATGGCTCACGACTGGGCTTTAGAGCTGCACGGGTTTTACGCCGATACCGAAAAAAAGACCATGCGGTTTGACGTTGTAATAAGCTTTGATATCGAAAGAACCAAGGTGCTTTCCGTTTTAACAAAAGAGATAGGGGAGCTCTTTCCGGATTACAAACTGCAAATCGTTCCGGATATCGATGTGTGAGACCGGAATTGCCGGCGGTAAGTCCGGGCTTACTGCCAGGCCGGGCAACCGTGCGTTGCTTGCGTAATTATTGTTTCAGGGGTAGAATGAACTTTGGAGGGATCCAAAATGAAAACTAACGAAATTATATACGAACTCAGAACTAAAAACGGTCTTTCGCAGGATGAACTGGCAAAAAAGGTGTTTGTTACCCGTCAGGCAGTATCGCGTTGGGAAACGGGAGAAACGGTTCCGAATACCGAAACGCTTAAGTTGCTTTCAAATCTGTTTAACGTTTCGATCAACACTTTGCTCGGATCTCCGCAAAAGCTTATATGCCAGTGCTGCGGAATGCCGCTTGAGGACGAGTTGATCGGCAGAAATAAGGACGGCACGCTTAATCTGGCGAGAGTCGAACCCACTACGGTTTGGCTCGCCGCCTTTATTCATCCTTCTTGCACTCATTTTTGAAAGGCGCCAGCCTTCCTGCAAATTCGTGCCGCGCCGACTGAAAAAATGCGGCGGCACAATCTTCTGTGAACTTTAAACGAGCAAAATTTTCATATCGTCGAAGCCGAAAAACGCGGATATACTAACGTATTTCAAGTTTTGAGGCAAAGAAGGATGCAAATTTTGCCGTTTAAAGCGTGGCGAGTTCGACTCTCGCCAGATTAACGAGGAATACTGCAAATGGTGTTATGCCGACGGAACGTATACCTATAACGATATGGATGATTTAATAGAGGTCTGTATCCCCCATATGGCGGCCGAGGGCTTTACCGAGGAGCAGACCCGAGCCTATATGAAACAGCTGCTGCCTACTCTCGGCTACTGGAAAAAACAAGGGGAACTCGGCGATAACGGCGAGTTTGAAAAACTCAAGCGCGAGCTAATTGAAGAAATCAACGCTCTTAATATCAAGGGTATGCCGAAGCTCGAAAAACTGAACGCCCTTGTAGGCGGTTACGTAAATCTCGAATATACCCTGCCGGGCGGCGGGAAGACCAAATTCTTAAACGATAACACCACCTATCTCGGCAATCAGCTTGAATCCGAAACGGCAGAGGGCGTTTGTTTCGGCGTTCTCGCAAATGCGGATTTTATACTTGTTTGCACCTATGAGGCGGACGGTAAGAATCCCGAACTGATACTTTATAAAAAGCGATAAACAACAACTGTTAAAGCGGAGCCGTGCGGCTCCGCTTTAACGGTACTTTGCCGAGCGTGTCAACCGATATGCCGCAAGTTTGATTCGGTTTGAATACGGCGGTTTTTTCACGTTTTTGCTTGCAAGAGCAATTCATATGTGTTATACTCTTATGGTGTTTATTTAATAATGATCAACGCAAAAATCCAAAAGTAACAAGCGGGTGCTGAAATGGGAAAAAAGAGCGGTAAAACATCTGTTATAGGAAAAATCGAAAATCTTTCGGCGGTCCGCGCCGTTCGGGATGGGCTTATAAATATTATCCCGGTGCTCATAATAGGCGCGTTTGCGCTTATTCTTATGTTTTTCCCGATAGACGCATATCAGGAATTCATAAAAACCTTCGGCGGCGGATTTTTACTTAAGTTTTTTGAGATCGTAAATTCTGCGACCTTCGGTCCGCTCGCCGTTTATATGACGGTATCGATAAGCCGCTCATATATGAACATCAAGAGCGATGAAAACGTTGAAACGCTCGGTGCAATAACGGCTTCGTTAACGTCTTTTTTCATACTTGCGGGGACCAATCTTGAAAACTTCAGTATAGAAAATCTGAAACCGAAATCGATGTTTCTTGCGCTTATCGCGGGGCTTGGCGCCTCTTCGGCTTACCTTGCACTCAGCCGCTTTTTGAGCGGTAAAAGGCGCACGCTCTTTTCCTCGGGCGCAAACCGCGTTTTCAACCGTATGCTTTCTACCATACTGCCGATACTGATAATCGTTTCGGTGGTGGCTGCCGTAAATCTGCTGGTCGTTTACACCTTTGAGGTGGATTGCTTCCGCACGCTGCTGATGAACTTTAACAACTGGTTGTTCTCGCTTATAAAGGTGGATTTCTTACGGGGATTCCTGTTCGTGCTCTTCTCTTCGCTGCTCTGGATGTTCGGTATCCACGGAAGCGATACCCTCGAGGGCGTTATGGAGAGTTACTTTACCCTCGGGCAATCGGAAAATCCGATACTTTCAAAGCCGTTTTTTGATTGCTTCGTGCTTATGGGCGGCTGCGGCGCTACAATATGCCTGCTTATAGCTCTGCTTCTGTTCTCGCGCAACCGCGCGCGCAGGGGTCTTGCCTATACCGCGGCTTTCCCGATGCTCTTTAACATAAACGAGCTTATGGTTTTCGGCATACCGATAGTTTTTAACCCCATAATGCTTGTTCCGTTTCTTACCGTTCCGCTCGTATGCTATTCTACGGCATACGTAGCTACTGCTTTAGGACTTGTTCCGGTAATCACCAACGCCGTTGAATGGACCACGCCGATAATCCTCGGCGGTTACAGCGCCACCGGGTCGGTCGCCGGCGCGCTTTTGCAGGTTGTAAACGTTATACTCGGCGTTCTTATCTATATGCCGTTCGTAAAACTGCTCGATAAGCGCACCGAAGCCGAGGCACAGCGCAGTTTCAATACCTTCCTTAACTTTTTCAAGGCGAACGAATCGGCGCTCGCGGGCAAAAAGCTTACCGATCTTGAGGGTGAAAACGGCGAGTTTGCAAAAGGCCTTTGCGCCGAGGTGATGTATAGCATAAGAAAAGGGCAGATAACCCTTGCCTATCAGCCGCAGTATGATTACGCAGGCGATTGCATTGGCGCCGAAGCCCTGCTTCGCTTTAAGCACCCGACGCACGGTGTTATCTATCCGCCGCTTATAATCAAGCTTGCGCAGGACGGCGGCTTTTTACCCGAGCTTGAAGAGGCGGTGGTTAAAAAGATGCTTTCCGAACGCGAAAAGGTGCTCGAAAAATTCGGCAAGGATATAAAGATATCGTTTAATATTACGGCAACTACCGTTGTGACCGAGCGGTTCTTATCCTTTATGAGGGAGCTTAACGCAAAGGAGCCGTTTGGCGGCAAGAATCTCTGCCTTGAGGTGACCGAGAAGGCGGCGCTCGCTTTTGACGAGAGCACCCGCGCCGTGTTCAGTGAACTGCGCAAGATGGGGCTCTTGCTCGCAATTGACGATTTTTCAATGGGTCAGACCTCGCTTAATTATCTTAAGGATAATATGTTTGATATAATCAAGCTCGACGGTTCGCTCGTAAAGGGACTTTCCACCCACGAAAACTGCCGGGAGATCGTTTCTTCTATAGTTGCACTTTCAAAAACGCTTAACCTTACGGTGATCGCCGAGTATGTGGAGACCGAGTGGGACAGGGAGACCCTGCACAAAATAGGGTGTGACTGCTATCAGGGTTACCTCTATTCACCGGCGGTGTTTATTTAAAGCGCCAGCGCGTAAAACTTAATAAAAAACTTTAAAAAAACCGGCAAAGGGCGCGCTCACATAGGGAGTTTTAGTCTGAAAACGCACCTTTTGGCAAATAACTTCTTTAAAAATGACCGACATATGTCAAGTATGCCGGTCATTTTGTGTATTGTTCTTTACTCAAAATTTGCAGTTTTCAGATGCTGCGCAGTTTTGTGTGTAGCAAAAATCTGCTGAGGCGAAGTGAAAAATCGAAGGTATACCGACGTATATCAAGATTTTTCGCAAGTCGTTAAGCGATTTTTGCCACCCAAAACCTAAATAATCCCTATATGAGCGCGCCCTTAACCGCACGTTTACGCAAAAATAAAATAACCTTTTAACCGCCGCCGCATAACAAGCCGTAGGCGGTTTAATGTTGAATTATTCATATTTTTAAGTTATAATTAAAAAAACGTTTGGGGGCGCTTTTCTTTATGAGCGCCGGCGGCGATACGGAAAAGGGGCTTGCCGCCATAACAAATAAACTTCCTAACCTTAAAAACACCGTATCGCTTCTCGATAAAAAGCATAAGGACAGCAAGGATAACGCGGCGAAGATAGAGCGGTTTACCGCCCAAATCGCCAGATTAAATGGAGGTAAATATTAATGATCGGCAATTTCACCTATCACACACCAACAAAAATGTATTTTGGCAAGGACTGTATCAAAGATCTGCCGGAGGTTCTAAAAAAATACGGCAAGAACGTGCTTCTTACCTACGGCGGCGGTTCGATCAAGAAAATGGGGCTTTACGGCAGGGTAAAGGATCTGCTCAAAGATTTTAATATCGTTGAGCTTTCGGGCATTGAGCCAAACCCCAAATACGACCCTTCGGTGATCGGGGGCGCAAGGCTCTGTAAAGAGAACGATATCGACGTTATCCTCGCGGTGGGCGGCGGCTCGGTGCTTGACTGCTCGAAGGCGATAGCGGCTTGCGCTTTATATGAAGGCGAGGGCTGGGACCTTATCTCCGGCAAGGTAAAGGCGAAAGCGGCATTACCCATAGTTGATATCATAACCCTTGCCGCCACCGGCAGTGAATATGATATGGGCTGCGTTATTTCAAACACCGCGATAAACGATAAGAGAGGGTATCTTGATGAACTGCTCTACCCGGCGGAATCATTTCTTGACCCCGAATATACCTTTAGCGTAAACGCCTGGCAGACCGCCTGCGGCACCGCCGACGCGATAAACCACGTTTTAGAGCAGTTTTTTGCCGACCCGCATTCTACATTTAACGACGGCGTTATGATATCGGCGCTTCGTTCGCTTATGGAAAACGTAAAGATCGCGCTTAAAAAACCGGACGATTACGCCGCCAGAAGCGAGCTTATGTATGTTTGCTCCTGGGGCTGTAACGGTATTCTCGCCAACGGCGCGGGTTATTCCGGCTGGCCTATGCACTCTATCGAGCACGCGCTGAGCGCCTATTTCGATATTACCCACGGCGCCGGGCTTGCCATTATCACGCCGCGCTGGATGAAAGAGATACTGTCCGAAAAAACGGTCGAAAGATTCGTAACGCTGGGCATCGGTCTTTTCGGGTTTGATAAATCCCTGCCCGATGCCGAAATGGCGGAAAAGGTCATCGAAGCGTTTTATACCTTCTTTGAGTCGATCGGTATTCCGATGCATTTAGGCGAGCTTGGCGTAAAGGCGGAAAAAACAGAAGAAATGGCGGATCATATCCTTAAATACGATAGCACAAACGAGCCCTGGATGTTTGCGCCGCTGGGCAGGGACGCGCTGATCCGCATTCTTACGGCAAGTATGTAACATAAAACCTGCCGATACGTTTCGTTTTAAATAATAAAGGACGGTAGTAACGGCGTTGCCGGCTTCGCGGAAAGGATATAATATATGGATTTAAAGATCGTAAGCTTTAATATTCGCTATACCGATGATCTGAACGGGCATTCGATACGCGAACGCGCGCCGAGGCTGGCAAAAGCCGTTTGCCCGCTCGACCCCGATATAATCGGCTTTCAGGAATACCGCCCAGCCTGGGAAGAATACATTGATAAATATTTCCTCGATAAATATGATATGTTTTTCAAATACCGCAACGATATAGATATCGAAGCGGCGCCGCTCTTATGGAAAAAGGATAAATTCGATTGCCTTAAAACGGGATATTTCTGGCTTTCCGATACGCCGGAAACCGAATCGAACGGCTGGGACGACTGCGGCTGTTACCGTATTTGCACCTACGGGATATTAAGGGATAAAAAAACCGGCAAAACCTTCACTTTTATGAATACGCACCTCGGGTTCGGCGATAAATGGCAGGTAAAAAGCGCGGAGCTAATATACGAATACAGCAAAAGGATATCGGATCATCCCACGGTAATTACCGGCGATTTCAATATGAGCCCCGAAAGTATCGCGTATAAGGCGATGACCGCGCATTTTACCGACGTTAACGCCGCAACCGTTAACGATCTTAGGAATACCTTTCACGATTACAAAAAGGAAGGCACCGGCATTAAAGACCACATCGACTATTGTTTTGTGACCGATGATATAAGGCCGATAGATCAGAAAATCATCGATAAAACCTTTAACGGCAAATTTCCCTCGGACCATTACGGGCTTGAGATTGATGTTGAGATTTAAGCATTTAATGCTTATTAAAAGGAAAAAATATGAAAGATTTCAGACTGTTTATACCTACCGAGATAGCGTTCGGCGCTTCCGCCGAGGATGAGACAGGCGCGCTTGCCGCAAAATACGGCAGGCGGGCGCTGCTTGTTTACGGAATGAAAAGCGCCGAAAAGAGCGGCGTTTTAAAAAGGGTGACTGATTCGCTTAAAAAGGCGGGCGTTGATTTTAAACTTTTCGGCGGCGCACAGCCGAATCCCACCCTTGCCCACGCCGAACAGGGGGCGCAGGAAGCGATAGAATTTGGCGCAGACCTTATTATAGGCATAGGCGGCGGCAGTGCCATAGATACCGCAAAGGCGATAGCCCACGGCGCGGCAAACGAAGGTATTTCGCTTTGGGATATATGGACTAAAAAGGTGCCGCTTGAGCGTTCGCTCCCGGTGGGCGCGGTTCTTACCGTGCCGGCGGCGGGCAGTGAAATGAGCGATTCCGCGGTCATCACCAACGAGGCGATAGGCAAAAAAGCCGGTATCAACACCGATTTTAACCGACCTAAATTTGCCGCAATAAACCCGAAGCTTGGCGCCACCGTGCCAAAATATCAGCTTGCCGCGGGTATTGCCGATATTATGATGCACACCCTCGAACGCTATTTTATACCGGAAAGCAGCGCTCGGCTTACCGATGAAATAGCCGAAGGACTGCTGAGAACGGTTATAGAAAACGGCAAAACGGTTCTCTGCGACCCGAACGATTACAACGCCATGTGCGAGATATTCTGGGCGTCAAGTCTTTCGCATAACAATCTTACCGAGTGCGGGCGCGGCAAGGACTTTTCGGTCCATAAGTTAGGGCACGCGCTTTCGGCAAAATACGGCTTTACCCACGGCGCTTCGCTTACCGCGGTCTGGGGTGCCTGGGCGCGGGAGGTTTTCGGCGATTGCCTGCCGCGCTTTAAAAGGTATGCGCAAAAGGTTTGGGGCGTTGAGAATGAAAACGCCGAAGCGGCGGCGGAAGAGGGCATTCGCCGCACGGTCGGTTATTTTGCCGCAATAGGTATGCCTACCTCTTTACAAGAACTCGGCATCGACCCTACGGATGACGCCATCCGCGCTCTTGCGCTTGACGCCACTTTAAACGGCAGCGTTACCCTTTCGCGCATAAAGCCGCTCGGCGCTAAAGAGGTTGAAAGAATATTTAAAAACGCAAAATGATATAAATGATCCGGGCGCGCCGACGGCGCGCCCTTTGTTTTACGCCTTTAGGCAGTTTTGCTCGAAGTGCAAAACAGGCAACCACCCGCTATGCGGGTGCGCGTAAAAGGTTATACCAAAAATTCTCCCAAGTGGTACAATAAGGTGTTCAAGTCTTAGAGTACGACGAAAGGAGAATTTTATGGCTAATAGTGCAAATAGTTTATCACATACGAAATGGATGTGTAAATATCACATAGTGATCGTTCCCAAATATCGCAGGGAAGTAATATATAATCAAAAGCAAAAAGACTTGCAAGAAATAATAAGAACATTAAACCGAATAATACTCTGCCATACATTCAAGCAAGGTTTCGAGCAATACGACCTCAGAACCGGCTGAAATCTTTTCGGGTGCCGAAATCACCAAAACATTATTCTTTTTAAGAATTCGTTTATAGTGTGTTGAATCGTATCTGTTCCTTGCAAAACGGTCAAGTTTCCAAACAATGACCGTTTCAAACGATTTATAGGCACTATCTTTTATCATCCTCTGAAATTCGGGGCGGTTATCTGTTCTTGCGGACAATGCTCGGTCGATATATGTATCAACGATTTGAATATCGTTTTTACTTGCAAATTCTTTGCACTCGCGGATTTGCCCTTCAATCGACTCTTCACGCTGATTATCGGAAGAATACCTTGCATAAATAACACCGGTCATCAAAAACTCTCCTTTCTGCAAATATAATTTTACATTATTGTAAGTCCTCTTCTCAGGACAGTAAAAATATTTTCTCTCGGGGTTTTAGGGGCGCGGGTCTCCGGTGGAGACCTCTGCCGAAGGCAGAAGCGCTGACCGAGCCGGCAGGCGAGACCCCCTAACAAGCGGCGGCGAAGCAGGCGGTGCGGAATTATATAATTCCGCGATGCTTGCTGAGATATGAGCAAGGCGGATTATGGGGACATAATCCAATGCTTGCGGAGTTAATACCAAATCAATTCTTTAAGCAGCCAACGGGTATTACCAAAACGCCGTCATCGCGTTTGTATCCGTATTGAGTGCCGGTAATAACAATTTTAAGATCCGGCAATCTAAGAGGACATTGCGGCTCTTTAGCGTTATACTCTTTCACTAAATTCTCAATTTCTATTAAATGTTTTGCACCGGTATCAATTTCATTTGAACCGAGTTTGAATTCCAAAAGTGCATATCTGCCGTCATTCAAGTGCAACACTCCGTCCGCTTCCAAACCGAGACGGTCATGATAATACGACATAGCACCGTCAAACGCTGATGAGTATATTTTCAAATCTCTTATACAAAGGGACTCAAACAAGAAACCAAGTGTTTTAAAATCGGTGTTAAAGTAATCTGGTGAAAGACCTAACGCCGCAACAGCGATTGAAGGGTCAATAAGGTTGCGTTTTTTTGATGCTCTGATAACCGTTTTAGACCTTATCGCAGGACACCAAGCATCAATATCCTCAACTATATACAACTTTTCAAGTGCGTGTAAATAATCATATAATGTTACATCCGTAACATCAAAGTTTGCTTTTACATCGCCGAAAATCGTTTTTGTTTCAGCAAGTGTGCAAATATTTCTGCTGTATGATTGCAGTAATGCCTGAGCCCACTTCCCGTTGCGCTTAACATTATCAATGTTTGAAATATCAACAGAATAGGTCTGCTTATATAAGTCTTTGGCAATTTCAAGCTTTGAACGAGGCGTTTTGTTAAGCAACGCTCTCGGCCAACCGCCGCGACAAATAGCAAAGATTAAATCGTCGATCGTTAAGTCTGATTCGCAACCGTCAAATCGGTCCGGTTTTTCAAATAGTTCCATTAACGATACCGTTCCGTTTGATTCTTCGCTTTCATATAAGCTCATCGGATACATCTGTAACTGACTTATCCGCAAAGTTCCCGTATGTGCCACGTCAATCTCTTTTGAGGAAGAACCGGTTAAAATATATTGACCGTTTTCGCCGGTGTCATCAACGTCTTTTCTTATAGTTCCCCAGAGTTTCGGTGCATCCTGCCATTCGTCAAATAATCGCGGTTTTTCACCTATCAAAAGGCGTTTGGGTGCCGCTTCTGCTACCGCAAGCAAATTTTCACGAACTTCCTCGTCTTGAAATTCGACATAACTTCTTGCCTTTTGTTTTGCAGAGGTGGTTTTTCCGCAACCTTTAGGTCCTTTTATCAGCGTAGCGCCAAAGGACTCCAATTTTAAATCCAATAAATCATCAACAATTCTTTTCTTATATTCCATAAACTTCTCCTATACTTTTGGCTTATTATAACATGAGTTTAGTAATTTGTAAAGATTTATTTAAGAGATTTGAAATATTTTATTTTACATTTTTTGCTTGCGATACATTCTTATTTGTAAAATCTTGTTATTTCATTGGATTTATGGTATCATATTGACAACATAATAAATACTTCAATGTCCACACATCAGGACACCTAATGTTATATACTATGCCCAGTCGCTGCCGCTAAAGTATAATAGAACGGAGAAAAGGAAAATGGATAATTATAAAAATAATTCGGTATATAAATCCTATATTGAATCAATTGAATTCTTTAAAGCAAAAGGCTACCAAGCCGAATGCAGTTATAATCGGTTTGAAGTTCCTACGAAGAAAAGTAATAATGAAATACTTTACAATATTAGTGTGCCTTGCAAAGATAAAGTTTGGCTTTATCTAATACTAGGCAACCGTTCACAATATGCGAGTCTCGAAATAGAGCCCAAGTATACGGAAAATGTAGATACAAGCGTTTTTGATGACGTAAAAGAACGTGGCGACAGTGCATTGACACACCTTAAATTGTTTTTCACGGATTTTAAGGAAGTGGAAGGATCATTTTCGTCAATTCTGTTAAACATAGAAAAAGGAAATATAAACAATGACAGAAAACTTATTGAAATACTGAAACCATTAAGCAGTATTTTCCCCGATATTGAGTTTACGAATATTGATGCAACAGGCAAAACAGACAACCGTTGCGTTTGGATTTTTGAAAAAAACAAAGTGCGACACGGCAATGTGTTGATGGAAGTTTGGGATAAACGAAAAAACAATCTTTTGCATATTGTCATACAAAACTCTTTGTTGGATGAGTTAGATAGAGAATATGCTAATCCCAATGCAAAAACGGCTAATAAATATAGAAACACGTTGTTTTATCCGTATTCTTCTGAAGAGGATCTGAAAGATTATGTGATAAAAAAACTGAAAGTTTATGGCCTTAATAACGACTGGTATCCATCCCTTTCAGAATACGACCCTAAGATATCAAAAGAACAATGGCTTGATTTCTTTAACAATTCAGGAATGTTCAATGACAAATACAAATATGTAATGGCGGCAGCATATTCGATCTCTGAAAACATAACATGCGATATTCTTGCTGAAAAATTTGAAGGAACCGCTGCGCAATACGCTATGAGTTTTAATCATATTGCTGAAAAGGTGCAGTCTTATACTAACTGTGAAAAGTTTAATGATGATGAGCATAGATGGCATCGTTTTATTATGTTTTTCTGCAGACCAACAGAAATTGACAATAGACGTTCTTATGTTTGGAAAATGCGAAAACCTCTAAAAGAAGCATTAAGAGAATACGGTATTGAAAAATATATTAAAAAATCAGGTGGTGAAAGCACAATGAAAAACATTATTCTTTACGGCCCTCCCGGAACGGGAAAAACATATAACACGGTTTGTTATGCTGTTGCGATTTGCGAAGGAAAGAGAATTGACGATGTAATAGCAGAAGCAAAAAGCGATTATTCTTCCGTTAAAGAAAGATATGACGAGCTTAAAAATAACGGCAGAATCGAGTTTACCACATTCCATCAGTCATACGGTTATGAAGAATTCATAGAAGGAATCCGTCCCGTCATGAATGATTCGGAAGAAGCCAAAACCGTTGAATATGAAATTGCAGATGGTATTTTTAAAGCATTTTGTGAAAAAGCATCTGAGCCAATTTCAAGCGAGGAAAAATTGGATATAGGTCTTAATAACAGCCCGACTGTTTGGAAAGTTTCTTTAGAAGGCACCGGCAACAATCCTACACGATCCGAATGTATGGAAAATGGGCATATTCGGATAGGGTATGACTCATACGGAGAGAACATTACCGATGAAACGGATTTCTCAGTTGACGGCGGTGAACGAGTAATAAAAGCCTTTATCAACAAAATGCGAATTGGCGATATAGTTCTCTCTTGCTTCAGCTCTACAACTATTGATGCAATTGGTGTTATTACCGGTGATTACGAATGGCACGATGAATATGACAATTATAAAAGACTTCGTAATGTCAATTGGATTATAAAGGGAATAAGAGAAGATATTTCTACCGCTAATGGTTCTAATATGACATTGGCTTCGGCGTATAAACTTAACATTTCCGTTTCAGATGTGTTAGGAATTATAAAGAAGTATAGTCATAATGATTCTATTAGTGCAAAAAATGAAGATAATTATGTTTTCATTATTGATGAAATCAATCGCGGAAACATTTCAAAAATATTTGGTGAGTTGATTACACTTATTGAGCCGTCAAAGCGTTTAGGGCAGCCGGAGGAACTTCGTTCAATTCTTCCGTATTCTAAAAAGCCGTTTGGCGTGCCGGATAACGTATACATAATTGGAACAATGAATACAGCAGACCGATCAATAGCCACTATTGATACGGCACTAAGAAGACGGTTCTCATTTAAGGAAATGCTGCCTGATTCGAAGATACTAGGTGGCATTGAGGTTGACAAAATCAATATTGAAAATATGCTTGAAAGCATGAATAATAAAATAAGCATATTGTTTGACCGCGAACATACTATAGGGCACGCTTACTTTATGTCATTGAAAGACAATCCTACAATAGAGACGCTGGCGAACATATTCAAAAACAATATCATTCCGCTTTTGCAAGAGTATTTCTATGAGGATTATGAAAAGATCCGTCTGGTTTTAGGCGATAATAAAAAACAGGATGAAACACAACAATTTATAAAGGCTATCAGTAATGATTACTCAACATTATTCGGTGGCGATATAGACTTTGATGTTTCATATAGATATGAAATAAATGAGGCGGCATTTATTTTGCCGGAGGCTTATAAATACATTTAAGAATTGAGGTGGTATAATGGGAAAAACTTATACAGTTAAAGAATATGATTCTTTTGTTTGTGAGAAAACCGTGCCCGGTTATACCACCTTGCCACAAAAGACATTTGAGATATTAAAGAATTTTGTTTTAAGCAACCGTAACGACGAGTCCGATGCGCTTGATCTTATGAGCATTTCAGCAAAAAAGAACGGTGTCGGGGAGATTATTACGGCAAAAAACTATGTCGGCGTAATCTCTATGGATGACGGCACAAGAATTGAAATCTTGCCAAAGATATGTTCAAATGCGAGTTATACAGACGATCAGGTTAAAAGCCTGCTTGTAAAAATGATAAGAACACTTAGCGACACGCCATATAAAACCATTCAAACCTCTTTTGTAGATACCGCAAAGATGAACATTTTTGAAATCTATATCAGAATGTTTATTAATGAGATTTTTTACATAGTCAAGCGAGGGCTTAAATGCGATTATCAGGCGGTTCAGAGTAATGAAAACGCAATAAAAGGTAAACTTATTTTCAGCGAACATATTAAACGGAATATTGCACATAAAGAGAAGGTATATGTTGAATACGATGAATTCAATGTTAACCGACCTGAAAACCGACTTATAAAATCTACCCTTATATATCTTTATAAAAGAACCGGCTCTGCAAAGAATAAAGCGGATTTGAAAACGCTTCTTTCGTGTTTCGGTGAAACTGATGAATCATTGGATTATAACAAAGATTTCTCAATGTGCAAGAGCGACAGAAACACCACAGATTATAAAAATGCGATTACTTGGTGCAGGGTATTTCTTAAAGGAGAAAGTTTCACCTCCTTTTCTGGCTCAAATATTGCTTATGCGTTACTGTTTCCGATGGAAGTATTGTTTGAAAGTTATGTTGCAAAAATCGTTAAAGATTATTTTAAGGGCTCTGAATACTTAGTAAAGGCACAGGACAAACGCTATCACTTATTTGAAGAGCCGACCAAAAAGTTCTTAATCAAACCTGATATTGTGATAAGTAATAAAGTTGATAAATCTGTTTTTCTGTTTGATACAAAATGGAAAATGCTCTCGGATTCGTCTGCAAACTACGGCATTTCTCAATCCGACATGTATCAGATGTACGCATATCAAAAGAAATATGATGCCAAAAGCGTAACCTTGCTCTATCCAAAAACAGATAAAGTTAAGAACGAAAATATTGAATTTAGATCAGACGATACAATTGTTAAAGTAAGGATTGTTGATTTGTTTGATGTTTTAAATAGTGTTAAATCATTAATAAACAAGTTGTGACATGTGTCTTCACAATGTGCTTGTATGCCAAAATTCTCTTTTTATCGGATTATACCAAGCACAGTCTTTGTGTCCCCACAAAGACACTTGTTAGGGCAGGTCTCGCCTGCCGGCTCGGTCAGTGCTTCTGCCTTCGGCAGAGGTCTCCACCGGAGACCCGCACCCCTAAAACCCTTGAAAGGAAAACCGGATAAAATAATCAATATTAAAAGAATACACAGATCCATTTAGTTAAACCCCTTCAGGGGTAGCCAAAGAGGCAAAGACTCTAAGGTTTGAACAAAGAGAAAGCCCGCGCCTTGAGACGCGGGTCAGTACTTTGGGCTTATAGCTCTTGTGCAAACCACCCGCTTGACGGGCGGTTGTGATTGCTTATTTTGCTTTTGCTCCGAGTATCTTTTCGGAGGTTTCCGATATAAAACGGGTAAGGGCTTCAAAGTCCATTGAATCGATATAAAACTTTTCAAGAGTATCATGCGCTTCTTTTGCGCTTTTAAGGGCGCCGACGGCGCCAAAGAGCAGTTCGCGCGATACCTTACGGTTAAAGAGCATACGGCTTTTATATTTGCCGGCGATATCCGAGAAGGTAAATCTTCGCGCGTGGACGCGGCGGGTCCTGACGTTAAACTTAATATGATCGTTTTCGGTTACAAACGCCAGCGAAAGCTCGGGGATCAGTATATGATCGGTAAGCTCAAGCGGCAAAAGCGGATTTTTAAGGGTTATTATATCTAAGCCCTTTTTTATTGCCGCGGCGCGAAGGCATTGCATTATCTCACCCGAGGCGCCGCCGTATTTATCCTCGATTATCACAACGTTTTTAAAGTTTTCCGTAACGGTTTTTGAAAAACTTATAAGCCCTTTCGGTGTAACGCCGCCTATAAATCTTATAAACTCACTGCCGCACCGGTCGGGTTTTAGGGGCAGATATTTTGCCGCTGTTCTGCGGGCAAATCTTATCGCGGCGGCGCGGTCGGTAAAGCCGCGGGAAAGTTTAAGGTTATCGGATAATAGCTCGCCCGCGGCGGAAATATACGCCGCGGCGGTTTTATGAAAACGGGAGTTGAGTTTTGCCGCCGCCGCTATCCCGTCCGCGTTACGGAAAAGCTTTTCGCCGTCCCAGAACTCGCCGGTGTTTATTATGTTTTCGCAGGCGCCGGGCAACTGCGGCTCAACGGTATGCGGCGCGGTGCCGTCAAGCACTACGGTTTTGATATCCTCTATTATCACCGCGTCAAGCGAATCGGGATCGGATGAGCAGGGGCAGAGGGTGACGGCATATCCCTTATCCGCGGCTTTTGAGGCAAGGTGTTTCATAAACCCCGATTTGCCGGTTCCGGGTCCGCCCTTTATGATATAGGCGCGCCAGCTCCCCGGTATGTAGCAATCGCCGAAGTGAGAAATAAATCCGTCCGCCGAGTTCGCCGCCAAAAAGTATTTTTGTTCCGATATTTGCATAAAAACGCCTCCGAAAAAACAAATAATTTTATAACACATACTATTCCGTTAAAAAAGATTTGCCACAGCGCGGGTTTTGTGATATATTTATTGCGTGAGCCGGCCGTGCGGTCGCGCATAGTATTATGTGAGGAAAGTCCGAGCTTCGCAGGGCAGGATAACAGCTAACGGCTGCCGGGGGCGACCCCAGGGCGAGTGCAACAGAAATATACCGCCGCTTTACGCGGTAAGGGTGGAAAGGCGAGGTAAGAGCTCACCGCGCCCGCAGGTAACTGCGGGGGCCTGTAAACCCTATCCGAAGCAACGCTGACTGTGGCTATACATTTGCCCGATGTGCCACGAAAAGCGGCTTGAGCGCGCAGGTGACTGCGCGCCCAGATAGATGACCGTGCAAGACAGAACTCGGCTTACAGACCGGCTCACGTTTGTTTAAAACCGATTCTTAAAAAAAGGGGGGGTGCGCCGTATGATCATGACGGTAACGCTCAACCCCGCGCTTGATTACGTAATGAGGGTCAGAGAACTGAATTTTGACAGGGTCAACCGTTCTTATTCTGAGGATCTTCACTTTGGAGGCAAGGGGATAAACGTATCGGTAATGCTCGCGCGGCTCGGTATCCAGAGCACCGCGCTCGGGTTTATTGCCGGACCTACCGGCGATCACCTTGAAGCTCTGCTCGAAAAAGAGGGCGTCCGTTGCGATTTTGTGCGCCTTAAAAGCGGAAGCACCCGCATAAACGTAAAGATCAGTTCGGACCGTGACCTTGAAATAAACGCCCGCGGTCCCGAAACCGGCGAGGGCGACGTCGAGGAGCTTTTAGGTAAACTTTCGGGTATCGGCGCGGGCGATTATCTTGTGCTTTCGGGCTCTGTCCCTGAAAACCTGCCAAAAGACACCTACGAGCGCATCCTTTCGCGCCTTAACAACACGGGGGTCCGCTTTGTTGTTGACGCCGAGGGCGACCTGCTTTTGGGCACGCTTAAATACAAACCGTTTCTTGTAAAGCCGAATATCTTTGAGCTCGGCGATCTTTTCGGCGTAAAGCCCGCCGGTGAAGCCGAAGCTCTTGTCTATGCCGAAAAATTAAAACGCCTCGGGGCGGCAAACGTTCTCGTATCAATGGGCGAAAACGGCGCTCTGCTTTTGGATCAGGGCGGCGGCGTAACAAGGATCGGCGCGGCAGAAGGCGAGGCCAAAAACACGGTCGGCAGCGGGGACAGCATGATAGCCGGTTTCCTCGCCGGATATATAAAGACCGGGGACTTTAAATACGCCCTGCGCCTTGGCGCCGCCTGCGGCAGCGCGACCGCCTTTTGCGATGCTTTAGCCGGGGCTGATGAGGTAAAGAGCGTTTTTTATAAGCTCGAAACCGAATGATCTTAAATCATTGCAAAATAAAACAAAACAAAAAATCGCCTCGGGGCAACCGTGAACTGCCCCGAGGCGTTATTATTCTGTAACGGAACGACATACAGGTCGTTCCCTACGTTTTATCTTACAGTTCATCGCTTATTATATCGTTTTCGCGGAACTGCAAACTGTAAAGGCGCCGGTATACGCCGTCTTTTTTCATAAGCTGTTCGTGGGTGCCGCGTTCAACTATCCTGCCAAGTTCAACAACGGCTATCTCGTCGGCGTTCCTTATGGTTGAAAGGCGGTGCGCAACGACCAGGGTGGTGCGTCCCTTGCAGAGCTCGTCGAGAGATTCCTGGATCAGCACCTCGGTGGTGTTGTCCAGCGCGCTCGTTGCCTCGTCAAGGATCAGTATCGCGGGGTCCTTCAAAAATACCCGCGCTATGCTTATGCGCTGTTTCTGCCCGCCCGAAAGCTTAACGCCGCGCTCGCCGATCTCGGTATCGTAACCGTTTTCGAGGGTCATAACAAAATCATGGATGTTGGCGCGCTTCGCCGCGGCTAACATTTCTTCCTCACTTGCATCCGGCTTGCCGTAGAGTATGTTTTCCCTTATCGTGCCGGCAAAGAGGAAAACGTCCTGTTGAACTATACCTATGCTTTTTCTGACCGAATCAAGGGTCAGGTAGCGGGTATCCATACCGTCTATCAGTATCTCGCCGCCGTCCTCCGAGAGGCGGTAAAAGTTCGGAAGCAGGTGGCAAAGGGTGGTCTTGCCGCCGCCGGAGGGCCCAACGAGCGCGAGCTTCTGACCCGGCTCTATTTTAAGGTTGATATCGTGGAGCACCTCATCCGAAGTATCGTATTTAAAGGTAACGTGCCGAAACTCTATGCCGCCCTTTACGTCTTTAAGCTCCTTTGCGTCAGGAAGGTCGGTCTCGGGTTTTTCATCCATTATCTCAACAAAGCGGGTAAAGCCGCTTACGCCGTTCTGGAACTGCTCCATAAAGCCGATAAGGGTATTAACGGGGCCGATAAACAGGTTTACCGAAACGATAAAGGTCGAATAATCGCCGAACGATATCTGACCGTTGGCGAGGAATATACCGCCTGCTATCAGGATAAAAACGTTGAATATATCGGTTATAAAGGTGGTTGACGAATGGAATTTCCCCATTGCCTTATACGCTTTTTTGGAGGAATCAACAAACATCTTATCGCCTTTGGCGAACTTTTCCTTTTCGGCTTTAGAGTTTGTATACGCCTTGGTCACGCGGATGCCGGTTATACTGCTTTCCACCGCGGCGTTTATGGCGGCGTTGCCCTGCCTGCGCTCCTTGAAAGCCGCCCGCATCGCCTTGCGGTAATGGCGGGAGACAAATATCAGCACCGGAACACATATAAATATAATAAGGGTGAGGAACACGTTTATCGATAAAAGATATAAAAACGAAAGTATTATCATTACCGAGCTTATAAGCAGGTTTTCCGGTCCGTGGTGCGCCAGCTCGCATACCTCGAAAAGGTCGCTCGTTATCCGGGTCATTATCTGCCCGGTCTCGTTGTTATCGTAAAAGGTGTAGGGAAGTCTTTGCAGGTGGGCAAAAAGATCCCGCCGCATCTGCGATTGCATACGAACGCCGATTATATGCCCGTAATACTGAACGAAATACTGCAAAAGCATACGCGCAATATAAAGCAGAAGAACGATCGCACCGGCTATGGCAATGTATTTATAGTTCTTTTCGGGCGCGTAATGATTAAGCACCCTGTTTGTGATAACGGGATATACCATACCGAGCAAAGATATAAGAAGGGAAGCCGCCATATCAAGTGAAAGCAGCAGTTTATGCGGCCTGTAGTAGGAAATAAATCTCTTTATCATATACCATACCTCGTAAATATGTAACGCTCAAATACATCATATGCCCATTTTAACATATATTTAAGTCAAGGTCTATAAAAACATTCTGTTTTATTAAAGATTTAGGTATATTTTTAATAAAAACAGTCTTGCCCCTTAAATAACACTTGATAAATCACGCCGGATGTTGTATAATATTAAGCTGTAAAGTGGCGGGTTGCGCTTTGTATCTGGAAAAATACAACACTTGAAAAACGCCGCCCTTTATGTTATAATTACAATGCGAAAAGATCCGCCGATCTTTTTCGCCGCGGTATTTTAACAGGAACATAATCATAATTAAATATACCTTTTGTGCGGCTTAAACTCTAAAAACCGCTGAAGCGGAAATAAAGGGGGAAAAGGTTTCAGGATTACTCCTTAAACCAGGGTGATAAAATGAGTTATGTTGATATATTATTGTGGACAACCGGAATAGTGTTCATGATATTTGGTCTGCTCACCGTTCATTTTATGTTTTTTGCCGTTGTAGGGCTGTTTTGCAGAAAAAAATATCCCGCAACCGAAGAAAAACTCAGATACGGTATAATAATTCCGGCAAGGAATGAGGAATCCGTTGTTTCCGGTCTTATCGAGAGCATCCAAAAAAACAATTATCCGCAGGATAAGCTTCAGATCTTTGTTATCGCTCATAACAGCACCGATAAAACGGCTGAAATAGCCCGTAATCTCGGCGCTACCGTTTATGAGTATAATAATCCCAAGGAAAACACCATGGGATATGCTTTCCGGCATTTGTTCTCTTGCATTGAAAAGGATTTCGGCACAAAGAATTTTGACGGTTTCTTCCTTTTCAACGCGGATAACATCCTTGATAAGGATTATATTTCAAAGATGAACGATGCTTTCCAGTATTACGGCAAGCAGAGCGTCGTTACCTCTTTCAGAAATTCAAAGAACTTCGGCTCAAATCTTATTTCGGGATTATACGGTATGTATTTCTCGGTGGGATGCCGTATGGAGAGCTGCGGCAGGACCGTTATGGGTTGCTCCACCCGCGTTCAGGGAACGGGATATCTTGTAAGCCCCGAAATAGTTGAAAAGGGCTGGAAGTATGTTACCCTTGCGGAGGACTGGGAGTTTACCGCCGATCAGATACTGCTTGAAAACAATATCAAGTATTGCGATGAAGCGGTCTTTTACGATGAACAGCCCACCAGCATTCCCATAATGTGGCGTCAGCGCGTTCGCTGGTCGCGCGGGCATCTGCTCGTTTTCTATACGCGGATAAAAGAGCTTATAAAGAGTTTGTTCGTAAGGAAAACAAAGCATAAGTTCTCGCATTTTGATATTATGATAAACGTGTTGCCAATGCCGCTTTTCATTTTGGCGGTCTTCATCATTCAGGCGATACTCTTCCTTACGGCACCGCTCGTTGATCCTTCAGCCGATTTAAGGCAGATATTTATCGGCGATCTTTCCAACTGGGTGTTTTCAAACGGCATTTTGTTCCATTGGCTTCGCGCCGCTATTATATCCACCGTTTCGATGTGGCTGTCAGGACTTATCATATTCACGGCGGAACGCAAGCGCATAAAAGGCGTAAGCCTTTGGCATAAGATACTTATTTCGCTTTTCTGGCCTCTGTTCATCCTGATCCAGTTCCCGATGGATATTCAGGCGCTTTTCTCCAAGAACCTCGGCTGGAAGCCGATACCCCACAGCGATCAGACTTCGTTCGAGCACGTAAACGAGCCGAGCGAGGAGGAAAAGGCGGAAGAGTCCGCTAAAGAAGAAGCAACGGTATAAATACTTATCATTGATTTCGCCCGGACGGTCTTTGACCGCCCGGGCGTTTTGTTTTACGTGCGATAATAAAGGGCTTTAAAACGCTATGCAGAGCATGTGTAAAAAATAAGCCGGAAGGGTTAAACCTTCCGGCATTTATTTTTGCATTACGCCTTGTTGAGCTTCTTTGTAAGCGCGCTTTTCTTTCTCGCGGCGTTGTTCTTATGAAGAAGACCCTTTCCGGCTGCTTTATCAATGCTTACAACGGCGTCCTTCACTGCGGCTTCAGCGTTATCGGCTTTCGCATCAATAGCGGTATTCGCCTTCTTTATCGCTGTTTTAAGCGCCGAGCGGGCTGCCTTGTTGCGCTCATTGTTGGCGCGGCTGACCTCTACTCTTTTTTTAGCGGATTTAATATTCGGCATATTAACACCTCCCGTTTACTGAATGCACATCAGTTATGATAACACAACAAACTGAAATATGCAAGGTTTTTATGCTTGATCTTCATAATCGGGGTTTATTTCCGCGGATTTCATACCGGTTCCCGCGGGGATAAGCTGACCGATTATAACGTTTTCCTTAAGACCGAACAGCGGGTCTTCCTTGCCCTTTATGGCGGCTTCGGTAAGAACGCGCGTGGTCTCCTGGAAGGATGCCGCCGACATAAACGACTCGGTTGCGAGGGACGCTTTGGTTATACCGAGCAGTGTCGGTTTATAAACCGCCTTTGTAAGTCCCTCTTCGCCCGCGGCAATGCGCTTGTCAATAAGCTTGTTGGCATCGGATATATCCTTGTATTCGTAGCTCATATCCTGGATAAGATCGGTAGAGCCCGGATCGAGGACCTTAAGCTTGCGCATCATCTGGCGGATGATTATCTCGATGTGCTTATCGTTGATATCAACACCCTGCGTGCGGTAGGCGTTCTGGATCTCGGCGATGATGTATTCCTCTACCGCCTCAGGTCCCTGCGCCTCAAGAATATCCTGCGGATATTTAGCACCCGGTATTATAAGGTCGCCGGCGTTTATATAGTCGCCGTCATTTACAAGTATACGCGAACCGTAGGGTATAACGAGTTTTTCTTCCTTGAGGGTCTCCTCGTTGTTGATAAACAGAACGTTGCTCTTTTTATCGGCAACAATGCGGACCCTGCCGCTTATTTTCGCTATAAGACCGCAGCGCTTGGGTCTTCTCGCTTCAAAGAGTTCCTCAACGCGGGGAAGACCCTGCGTGATATCCTCGGTGGAAGCGATACCGCCGGTGTGGAAGGTTCTCATCGTAAGCTGGGTGCCCGGCTCGCCTATCGACTGCGCCGCTACTATACCCACAGCTTCGCCTACCGTTACCGGCTTGTTGTTGGCAAGGTTGGCGCCGTAGCACTTCTTGCAAACGCCGTGGTGCGAATGGCAGGTGAGTATCGAGCGTATCTCAATGCGTTCAATGCCCGCGTTAACGATGTTCTTCGCGTCCTCTTTGGTCATTATGTGATCGGTATCGCAAATAACTTCGCCGGTTTCGGGATGAACGGCGGGGTGAAGCAGATAGCGACCTACGAGGCGCTCTTCAAGGGTCTCGAGTATATGATTGCCGTCCTTGATATCGAATACGGTAAGTCCTTCTTCGGAGCCGCAGTCGTTTTCACGGACTATAACGTCCTGCGAAACGTCAACAAGACGGCGGGTAAGATAACCGGAGTCTGCGGTTCGAAGCGCCGTATCGGCAAGGCCTTTACGCGCACCGCGCGAGGAGATGAAGTATTCAAGAACGTTAAGACCTTCGCGGTAGTTGGCGCGGATCGGGACCTCTATGACCTTACCTGCGGTATTAGCGATAAGTCCGCGCATACCGGCAAGCTGTCTTATCTGGCTCATGGAGCCGCGGGCGCCGGAGTCCGCCATCATGAATATCGGGTTGAATTCATCAAGGTTGCCCTTAAGCGCATCGGCAACGTCCTCGGTCGCCTTGTTCCATATCTCTATAACGTGGCGGCTTCTCTCATCGTTGCTTAAAAGACCGCGGTTATACTGAAGCGTAAGGGTATCTATTTCCTTTTCGGCTTCGGCGAGTATCTCCGCCTTGGCGGGCGGGATGACCGCGTCGGTTACCGCAACCGTGATAGCGCCCTTGGTCGAGAATTTGAAACCGGTGGATTTGATCTTATCGAGAACGATAGAGGAAACGCTGGTTCCGTGAAGGTCGATGCAGCGCTCGATGATCTTACCGAGCTGCTTTTTGCCGACCTTGTTCTGGATGATATCGTCGTTGCTTTCAACGGTATTCTTGGTGGGATCCTTAAGTGCAAACGACCATTCAAGGTCAAACTTATGCTCGGGATCGCTTCTGTCCACAAAACCGAGGTCCTGCGGGATGGATTCGTTAAAGATTATGAATCCTACGGTGGACCATATAAGCTTGTGATTGCCCTCACCGTCATCCAAACGGACTCGGATCGGCGCGTGCAGACCCACGATATCGTCGTTATAAGCCATAACGGCTTCGTCCTTATCGCGGAAAACCTTGTTGGCGCCCTTTTCATCCGACTTAACGATAGTAAGGTAATATGAGCCGAGGACCATATCCTGCGTAGGAACGCTTACCGGCTTACCGTCGGAAGGCTTAAGAAGGTTGTTTGCGGCAAGCATAAGGAATCTTGCCTCCGCCTGGGCTTCCGCCGAAAGGGGAATGTGTATAGCCATTTGGTCGCCGTCGAAGTCGGCGTTGTATGCGGTGCAAACGAGCGGATGAAGCTTAAGCGCCTTACCCTCAACGAGCACCGGCTCAAACGCCTGGATACCGAGTCTGTGAAGCGTGGGCGCGCGGTTCAAGAGAACGGGGTGTTCCTTTATCACCATTTCGAGCGCGTCCCAAACCTCGGTAGAAGCGCGGTCTACCATTTTTCTCGCGGTCTTTATGTTGGTTACCGCCTTGGTTTCAACAAGGCGCTTCATAACGAACGGTTTAAAGAGCTCGAGCGCCATTTCCTTAGGCACGCCGCACTGATACATCTTAAGCTCGGGTCCTACGACTATGACCGAACGTCCGGAATAGTCAACGCGTTTGCCGAGAAGATTCTGGCGGAAACGGCCCTGCTTGCCCTTAAGCATATCCGATAACGATTTAAGCGCGCGGTTGTTGGGGCCGGTTACCGGCTTGCCGCGGCGGCCGTTATCTATAAGCGCGTCTACCGCTTCCTGGAGCATTCTCTTCTCGTTGCGTATGATTATATCGGGCGCGCCGAGTTCAAGAAGTCTCTTTAAACGGTTGTTGCGGTTGATAACGCGCCTGTAAAGGTCGTTAAGATCGCTTGTTGCAAACCTGCCGCCGTCAAGCTGGACCATAGGTCTGAGATCGGGCGGGATAACCGGAAGCACGTCGAGTATCATCCACTCGGGGCGGTTGCCCGAAACGCGGAACGCCTCAAGCACCTCAAGCCTCTTAAGCAGGCGAACGCGCTTCTGCCCGGTGGCTTCTTCAAGTTCGGCGCGAAGCTCTTCACAGGTCTTTTCAAGATCGATCTCGCAAAGAAGCTGTTTAATGGCTTCGGCGCCCATACCGGCTTTGAAGTCATCCTCATACTTCTCGCGCATATCGTTATACTGTTTTTCGTTTAAAAGCTGCTTTTTTTCAAGCGGTGTAGTTCCCGGATCGGTAACTATATACTGCGAGAAATAAAGCACGTGTTCAAGCGCCTTGGGTGAAATATCAAGCGCAAGACCCATACGGGAGGGTATCGTTTTGAAATACCATATATGCGATACCGGAGCGGCAAGCTCGATAGAGCCCATACGCTCGCGGCGCACCTTGGCGCTGGTAACTTCAACGCCGCAGCGCTCGCATATTTTGCCCTTATAGCGAATGCGTTTGTATTTGCCGCAGTGGCACTCCCAGTCCTTCGTAGGCCCGAAGATCTTTTCGCAGAAAAGACCGTCGACCTCCGGCTTTAAGGAGCGGTAGTTTATGGTTTCCGGCTTTTTAACTTCGCCGTAAGACCAGCTTCTTATCTCCTCGGGTGAGGCAAGACCGATTTTTACAGATTCAAATTTGATTTCGTTCTGATTGTCCATAACTGCTTCTTACCTCCTTATATATCTTCTTCGTATGAGTCGGTATCGGCTTCATCGGTTATGTCGTCGCCGTTTTCATCCTGAAGACCGTAGCCCTCAAGCTCGTCTTCCACCATTACCGCTTCATCTTCAAAATAGGTCGGCGCCTGTTTGCCGAATCCGGTATCGTCATCGTCAAACTTCTGCTTGAGGTCCACCTCGAAGCCGTCCTTATCGAGAACGCGGATATCAAGGCCGAGCGACTGGAGCTCCTTAATGAGGACCTTGAAGGATTCGGGCGTTCCGGCTTTCGGAACGTTCTGACCCTTAACTATGGCCTCATAGGTCTTAACTCTGCCCACAACGTCATCGGACTTAACGGTGAGTATTTCCTGCAGCGTGTATGCCGCGCCGTATGCCTCGAGCGCCCAAACTTCCATTTCGCCGAAGCGCTGGCCGCCGAACTGGGCTTTACCGCCGAGCGGCTGCTGGGTAACGAGTGAATACGGACCGGTGGAACGCGCGTGGATCTTATCATCGACCAGGTGATGCAGTTTGAGGTAATACATATAACCTACCGTTACCCGGTTATCGAACGGCTCGCCGGTGCGGCCGTCATAAAGCTGGACCTTGCCGTCCTCGGGCATACCGGCAAGCTTGAAGCATTCGCGGATGTCCGATTCGTGCGCACCGTCAAATACGGGGGTGCAGATATTCCAGCCGAGCGCCTTTGCGGCGTAGCCTAAGTGAACCTCGAGCACCTGACCGATGTTCATACGGGAAGGAACGCCCAAAGGATTAAGGACTATGTCAAGCGGCGTGCCATCGGGCAGGAAGGGCATATCCTCACTCGGAAGTATTCTCGATACAACGCCCTTGTTGCCGTGGCGTCCCGCCATCTTATCGCCCACGGAGATCTTACGCTTCTGGGCAATGTAGCAGCGGACAACGTCGTTAACGCCGGGGCTCAGTTCCGAAGAGTTCTCGCGGTTGAACACCTTAACGTCAACTATAACGCCGTATTCGCCGTGCGGGACGCGCAGCGAGGTATCGCGCACCTCGCGCGCCTTTTCGCCGAATATCGCGCGTAAGAGGCGCTCCTCGGCGGTAAGCTCGGTTTCGCCCTTAGGCGTTACCTTACCGACGAGTATATCGCCCGCCTTTACTTCGGCGCCTATCCTTATGATGCCGCGTTCGTCAAGGTCCTTGAGCGCGTCTTCGCCCACGTTCGGGATATCGCGCGTGATCTCTTCCTTGCCGAGCTTGGTATCGCGGGATTCGATCTCGTATTCTTCTATATGAATAGAGGTGTAAACGTCGTCACGAACGAGGCGCTCGTTAAGAAGCACCGCGTCTTCGTAGTTGTAGCCCTCCCAGGTCATAAAGCCGATAAGGGCGTTTCTGCCAAGGGATATCTCGCCGTTGCTGGTGGCGGGGCCGTCGGCAATTACCTCATCCGCCGAAACCTTCTGGCCAACCGATACTATCGGTTTCTGGTTAATGCAGGTGGCGTGGTTGGAACGCAGGAATTTGATAAGGTTGTATTCGTCTATCTCGCCGTCCTTGGCGCGTATCTTTATGGTATCGGCGCTTACGTAGGTGACCGTTCCGGCGCGTTTTGCAAGCACAACAACGCCCGAGTCGATCGCCGCTTTATATTCCATACCGGTGGCAACTATCGGGTTTTCGGGGCGCAGGAGCGGGACCGCCTGCTTCTGCATGTTGGAGCCCATCAGCGCGCGGTTGGTATCGTCGTTTTCAAGGAAGGGTATCATAGCCGTGGCTACCGATACCACCATTTTAGGCGAAACGTCCATAAAGTCGGCGCGGCTTGCCTCCATCTCGTGGAAGCCGTCACGGTAACGGGCGTTAACCTTTTTGCGAACAAAGTATCCGTTCTCGTCCAAAGGCTCGTTCGCCTGGGCAACAACATACTCGTCTTCCTCATCCGCCGCCATGTAAACAACGTCGTCAAGCACCCTGCCGGTCTTCTTGTCAACGCGGCGGAAGGGCGCCTCGATAAATCCGTATTTGTTGATCCTCGCATAGGTCGCAAGATAGGAGATAAGACCGATGTTAGGACCTTCCGGCGTCTCTATCGGGCACATGCGTCCGTAATGGGTGTAGTGAACGTCACGCACCTCGAACGATGCGCGGTCACGCGAAAGACCGCCGGGGCCGAGCGCCGAAAGACGGCGCTTATGGGTAAGCTCGGAAAGCGGGTTGGTCTGATCCATAAACTGGGAGAGCGGTGAAGAGCCGAAGAACTCCCGGATCGCCGCCACAACCGGTCTTATGTTTATAAGCGACTGCGGAGTGGTGTTCTCAAGATCCTGAAGCTGCAGGGTCATCTTTTCGCGAACAACGCGCTCCATGCGCGAAAATCCTATGCGGAACTGGTTCTGCAAAAGCTCGCCTACCGAACGTATGCGGCGGTTGCCGAGGTGGTCGATATCATCGGTGGTGCCAACGTCGTGGGGAAGGCAGAGGAAATAGTTTATGCTGGCAAATATATCATCCACCGTGATGTGCTTGGGTATGAGCGCATCGGCGCTTTCAACCAGCGCGGCTTTAAGCGCCTTCTTATCGAGGTTTTCATCGAGTATCGCCTTTAAAACGTCGATGTTCACCTTTTCGTTGATGCCCTGCGCGTCGAGATCGGCAAGCTCTTTGGCGGTAAGCTTAACAAAATCCTTAAGCTCCACCATTTTATTGGAAAGCACCTTTACCTCGGTGGTCTTGCCTTCAAAATCGGTAACGTTCACGAACGCTTCGTAAACGCCGTGCGATTCAAGCATATCGGCGATCTCGCGGGTAACGGTAACGCCCTCTTCGGCGAGCACTTCGCCGGTCATCGGATCGGCTACCGGGCGGGAGAGGACCTGTCCTCTGAGGCGGGCGCCGAGCGCGAGCTTCTTATTGTATTTATAACGTCCAACGCGGGAAAGATCGTATCTGTGAACGTCAAAGAACATCTGGTCAAGATATGCCTTGGCGCCGTCAAGCGTTACCGGCTCGCTCGGGCGGAGCTTTTTATATACCTCAACAAGACCGTCGTCAACGCTCTTGGTCTCATCGGCTTCAAGGGTGGCGGCAAGGCGCTCGTCATCGCCCAAAAGCTCGCGGATCTGCTGATTCGTGCCTATACCGAGTGCGCGCACAAAGGCGGTGATCGGAAGCTTGCGGTTTTTATCGATACGAACGTAAAGCACGTCGTTAGGGCTGGTCTCATATTCGAGCCAGGCGCCGCGGTTGGGTATTATGGTAGAAGAAAAGAGGCGTTTGCCGGTTTTCTCATCGGCCTTTTCCGCAAAATACACGCCGGGCGAACGGACAAGCTGCGATACTATGGCGCGTTCCGCACCGTTTATAACAAAGGTGCCGGATTTGGTCATGAGCGGAAAATCGCCCATGAAGACCTCGCTTTCCTTTATCTCGCCCGTCTCGTTATTAAGGAGGCGCGCTGTAACGCGAAGCGGAGCGGCATAGGTGGTATCCCGTGCTTTGCATTCTGCCACGTCGTATTTCGGGTGGTCGTCAAGCCGGTAATCTATGAAGCTTAACACGAGGTTGCCGCTGTAGTCGGTTATCGCGGACATATCGTTGAATACCTCGCGCAGACCTTCACGGATAAACCAGTTGTATGAATCCTTCTGGACCTCGATGAGGTTCGGCATATCGATTACCTCATTGATCTTCGAGAAGCTCATACGAGTGTTGTTACCTAACTTTACGGGTCTAACCATTTCTGATTTTGCCATAGGTTAAAATCACTCCTAAGTTTATAATACAAATCGCATAAAAACAGGGGAAAAAGCGCCGGAAATTTCTATATTACTTACAATATAAAAAGTTAAAAAGGCGCACATTCCCCCATCATCAGTAGTAATGATTCATTATATAGCACCGAAACGGCGTTGTCAAGGAAAATTTTGCATATTTTTATAAATTTTTGTAAATTCAAACGCGCGGGTGCGTTTATGTTTTCCTTGACAAGGATTTTCCGGCTATGGTAAAATGAATCACAAACTGTATATACGGAGGATGAATCAGTGAAACACAAAACCACCAAACGCCTTATAAGCGTTATTCTGGCTGTTGCGTTGATGGCGGGTATGATGCCCGCGTTTACGTTTACGGTATTTGCCGGGCACAGGTGCCCTAACTGCGAGGAGTGGATTGACGGTTCGCCTTATTGCGAATACTGCAATGAGTGCGATCAATGTTGTGAACTGTGCATCGAGTGCGGTATTTGCTCCGATTGTTCCGGCTATGAGATCTGCCCGGGCTGTTCGGATGATGAGGGCGGCAATATTTGCGAGGGCTGCGCCGAGGATAAGGGCTATCACTGCCCGGGTTGCTTCGGATGCTATAGGATAACTGAGCAATGGTGCGAAAAGTGCGGCCTGTGCTGCGATTGCGTAGAAATATGCGATTCCTGCTCGGCACATCTCGGCGAGGGTATCATCTGCGTTGAGTGCGCCA
>JAFZIK010000002.1 GCA_017554405.1 Clostridia bacterium
AATAACGAAAGAATTTCTACAAAACTAAAAGGAATGAGCCCGGTTGCATACCGAACTCATTCACAAGCAATTTAATATTTAATTTTGTCTAAACTTTGGGGTTCACTTCACGGCTTCGGGATTCTTTCTTTATTATTTTTCCCGGATGTGCTATTATACAAACGAGGTGATTTTATGGAATTTGAAAAGATACTTGAAATAAGACAGTCAACAAGAAAATTCGGTGACAGAATGCCGGACGACGAAACCATATTAAAGATAATCGAAGCCGGCAGGCGCGCGCCGACCGCCAAAAATATGCAGCCGCAAAAAATATACGTTGCAAAGAGCGAAAAGGCGATAGCGGCTATCGATAAAGCATCCCCCTGCCGATACGGCGCGCCGGCGGCGCTTATTATCTGCGTTGATAAAGGCGAGGTCTTTAAAAGCGCTACCCACTCCACCGCCGAGATAGACGGCTCGATAGTTGCCACCCACCTGCTGCTTGCCGCCACCAATTACGGCGTTGACAGTATATGGATAGAGCTTTTTGACCGGGATATACTTAAAGCCGAGCTCGGCATGCCGGATAACATACTGCCGGTATGCTTAATGCCGATAGGCTACAGGGCGGATGATTGCCCGGTAAGCCGAAACTTTCACAACCGCAAACCGATAGAGGATATATACGAAATCATATAAGCGCATAAAAAGCGCGGAGGAGAGTGTTTGCACTTTCCTCCGCGTTATTTTTTTGTTTTATCAGCCGTGATATATCTTCTTTACGTCAAAACGGTTGACCGCGTAAGCTATCGACTCAAAGTAAAGGGTGTTCGCGTAGTCTTCAACGTCCTTATCGAAATCCTCGTCCGCTATAGAGTGACGGAAGGTCTCATCATAGGTCGAAAGATAATAAGGGTCTTCAAGTATATCCTTCTTAACCACCAGGAGCTTACCCGCGTTATCGGGCTTATCGATTATTTTTACCTCGCCGGTCTGCATTGCGAGTATCTCTTCAAAATAATCGCTGTATGTTCCGGCATAATCGGTATCCGGCTTGCCTATGAGCTTCGCGAGACTGTCAGCGGGCCCGGACGCTTCGGTGCCATCCTCATCAGCCGTTTCCTCGGCGGTATCTTCCGCTTCATCATCGGTCCCGTTATACTCGGCGTTTATCTCTTCAAAGGTGCGCTTGCCGCTATTCAAATCGTTTAAATAACCGTTAAGCTGCTCTGTTTTTTCGGTTATCTGTTCTTCCTCAAGGTCGGTGAAATCAGCTTCGATAATATCGGCTATAAGCAGGTTTTCGGAAAGGTGCGCCTTTAACTGCTCCTCGGTTACCGCCTTTTCGCCCTCGGCACCGTAAATGTGATCGAAATAAAGGTCGTTATAGGACTGATCGGTCAAAAACGCCGTAAGGGTCTCTTTTGAAAAACCGTTCTTTGTGAAGGTCTCGGAATAATAACTCCAATAGCTTTCAGCATAGGATACCGCGCTGTTCTTGGCTGATTCATCAAGCTCAATACCCGCCTTTTCACAGTAGATCTTGGAAGCCGCCGCTTTCTTGATATCCTTGATGGCTTCTTCCTTTACCCAATCGACGTATGACTTACCGTCTATCTGCCGGCTGAAATAATCGATATTCGAAGTATCGCCGCCCTCTTCGGATACCTGGTCATAAACCTTCTGGCGCGCCTCGCCATCGGCAAAATAAAGTGCGCAGGCATAATAACCGGACGTAAACTCCTTATCGCCTACCTTGACCGCGATCTCGCCCTTTTTATGGCAGGCGGTAAGACCCGCTACAAATAAGCAAGCCAAAACAACAGCAAGTATTCTTTTTATATTCTTCATTTTTATTCCCTCCGGAGATAAAATAAAATTCCGTTAAATTAAATTATATAACAAAGTAACATAAAAGTCCACAATTTTTTTAAAGCGCTTCGGATATATCTTTAAGAAGCGATATCATTTTTTGCCCCTCTCCCGGTTTTATAAAATATCCTGTGGCGCCTATAAAGGATACCGAAAACCGGTCGCCGAATGCCGCCATAAGCTTATTAACGGTCTGTTCTTCAATATCGGATGTAACAAGAAGTATACCGCCCTTTACGTCCTTTACCTCGGTTATACCGCACTTTGCCGCGCGGCTTCTGAGCAGGGCAACGTATATAAGCGCCTTAACGGGGGCGGGCGGTTCGCCGAAACGGTCGCGCAGTTCATCGGCAACGTCGTTTGCATCCGATAGGCAGGAGATATCGGCTATGCGTTTATAAATGCCGATACGCGACGGCAGCGATGATATATAATCCTCCGGTATATGCGCCGAAACGGCGATATCAACGGTGCATTCGTTTTCCTGTGCGGGCGGCTCGGCGCCGTTTTGGCGGGCGACCTCCTCGTTTAAAAGTTTAAGATACATATCATAGCCGACCGCCTCCATATTGCCGTGCTGTTCGCCGCCTAAAATACTGCCGGCGCCCCTTATCTGCAGATCGCGAAGGGCGATCTTGAAGCCGGAGCCGAACTCGGTAAACTGCTTGATCGCCTCAAGCCGTTTTGCCGCTATCTCAGATATCTCTTTGCCGCGCCTGAAGCAGAAATAGGCGTAGGCGCGCCGGGGCGAGCGCCCCACCCTGCCGCGAAGCTGATGAAGGTTTGAAAGCCCCATTCTATCGGCGTTTTCTATTATAAGGGTGTTTACGTTCGGAACGTCCACGCCTGTTTCTATGATCGTTGTGCAAACAAGGATATCGATCTCGTGATCAAGAAGCCTTTGCCAAACCGCCGAAAGCTCATCCTCGCTCATCTGACCGTGGGCTATACCTATGCGGGCATCGGGGACAAGGTTTTTGATCTTAATGGCGCAGTTTTCAATGCTTTCAACGCGGTTGTGCAGATAGTATACCTGCCCGCCGCGGCGAAGCTCACGCTCGATAGCCGAAGTGATAACGCCGTTATCCTGCTCGAGCACGTAGGTCTGAACGGGGTAACGGTCAGCAGGCGCCTCATCGATAGACGACATATCCCTAAGCCCGCTCATAGCCATATTGAGCGTTCGCGGTATCGGCGTTGCCGAAAGGGTAAGGATATCTACAAACGGATACTTTTCTTTGAGTTTTTCCTTTTGCGCAACACCGAAGCGCTGTTCCTCGTCTATTATCACAAGCCCGATGTTTTTAAATTCTATGTCTTTTGAAATAAGGCGGTGGGTGCCTATTACCATATCCACCCTGCCCGATTTTATGCCCGCTACTATCTTGCGCTGTTTGGCGGGCGTAACGAAACGGTTGAGCATTTCAACGTTTATCGGCATATCGCCGAAACGGCGGATAACGGTATTGTAATGCTGGGATGAAAGTATCGTTGTGGGAACGAGCATAGCGCACTGCTTGCCCTCGCTTACGCACTTAAAAGCCGCACGGAGCGCCACCTCGGTTTTGCCGAAGCCCACGTCGCCGCAAAGCAGGCGGTCCATAGGAACGGGGCGCTCCATATCGTTCTTTATTTCATCGCTGCAGCGGAGCTGGTCCTCCGTTTCCTCATATTCAAAGCGGCGCTCAAAATCGTTCTGAAGGTCGGTATCGGGCGAAAAGGCATAGCCCTTTGCCGCCATACGTTTTGCGTAAAGCGCCGTAAGCTGTTTTGCCATATCCTTAACGGCGGCGCGAACGCGCGAACGGGTCTTTTGCCACTGCGCGGAGCCGAGTTTATTTAATTTTACGGTGCTTTCATCCGAAACGCCTATATATTTTGAAACAAGGTCAAGCTGGGTCACCGGAACGTAAAGCGCGTCGCCGCCGGCGTATTTTATCTTGATATAATCCTTGGTTATGCCGGATTGGGTTATGCGGTTGATACCGTCGAACACGCCTATGCCGTGCATTGCGTGAACAACAAGATCGCCGGGACTTACCTCATCGAGCGAGCTTATCTCCTTGCCCGCCTTAAAGTTTTTACGCCTTTTTTCGTTTGAGGATATATGGCGGTGGGTGATAACGAGCAGTTTTTTGGAGGTTATCTCAAAACTGCCCGAAAAGCCGCCCGAAAGCACGAAAACGCCGCCCGGAACTATTTCCTCCTCGCGGTTTATAAACTGCGCCGGAATGCCGTTTTCACCTAAGGCGTCAGCTAAAAGCTTTGCCGCCTTCCCGCCGCCCGCGAAGACCGCCGCCGTGCCGGAAATCGCTCGGATCGACGATATATCGTCTATAAGGTTTTCAAGATTGCCGCCCCAGGCGGAAAAGCGCTTAAAATCAAAATCGACCTGCGCCGCCGGCTTGATATCATATGATGTGCGCGGAAAGCTTTCAAAAAAGATGACCTTTTTAAGCTTGCGCTTCAGTTCCGCCTCATCCAGCCGGATCTTTGCGGTCCTGCCCGATAAAAGCCCCGATTCCAAAAGGTCCGCCAGGTCTCCCGCCTCGGTTTTTATAACGCTTTTAAGTTTGTTTTTAACGTTGCCGCTTTCGCAGACCGCCACGGTAAAGTCCTCAAGGTAATCGAAAAGCGTTGCGCACCTTTCGTATAAAAACGGAAGATAAAGATCGGTATTTACCGGAAGCCCGTTATCGAGATTTTCTATATCGCGAAGGACGTTTTGCCTTTGCGGCTCGGTAAGATTTTTATCGGTTTTAAGGTATTTCTGAAGCCGCGCCGAAAGCTCGTCCCCGGAATAGGTAAGCTCGCACGCCGGGCATACGCGGAACGAATCTATCCGCTTTGTTCTGCGCTGTGAGGTAGTATCGAAAAGCGATACGCTCTCGATCTCATCGCCCCAAAGTTCTATTCTTGCCGGCATATCCGAGCCGGCGGAAAAAACATCTATTATGCCGCCGCGGATAGAGAACTGCCCCGCGCCCTCGCATATATCGCTACGCTTATATCCGTATTCGCTGAGCTTCTTTGAAAGCTCCTCTGTATCGAGCGTTCCGCCCGCCTTTAAGGTGAACGTTCCGCCCGCAAGTATCTCGGGTAAAACGGTATACTGCGTGGCGCTTTCAATACTGGCGCAAACAACGGCGAAATCCCCGCCAAGAATTCTTGACAGGGTGTCTATCCTCATTATTTCATACTCTTTCGAGTAGCCGTCGGCATGAGTGAGATTATAGTCCCTTACCGGCAGAAAGCCGGCAGTAACGCCAAACGCCGCGAGGTCGTCGCGAAGCGCCAGCGCCGAAGCCTCGGTATCGGTTATCATGGCAAGCCGCCGTTTTTTATCCGATACGAGAGCGCTTGCTATCACCGCCTTGCCTATGCCCGAAAGCCCGCTCAGCGCTAAGGGTAAGGTGCCGCCCTCAATATATTTTATCAAGCGGCAATAATCCTGCTCATCCCTTAAAAATCTATTTAAAAATTCCATAAACAAAATTATTTGCTGTATTTATTCATGGCGCTTTCTATGCCGCCGGATATTATCTCGCAGGCGGCGAGAGCGGCGTTTTGTGCCGCCTTGTTAAAGGGCTCGCGCTCCTCTTTAGGGATCTTTGCGAGCACCCAGTCCTTAAGGTCATAATCCGCTACCGGGCGATCGCCGACGCCGATTTTTATGCGCATGATATCCTCTGTGCCCATAAGCTCGATGATATCCTTCATACCGTTATGCCCGCCGGCACTGCCCTTACGGCGTATTCTTATATTGCCGGGCGGAAGCGATATATCGTCAAACATAACTATTACCTTGTTTGCCGGTATCTTATAAAACCTGCACAGCGCCGATACCGCCCTGCCCGAATTGTTCATAAAGGTTTGCGGCTTTGCTATTATAACGCGGTGACCGTCTATTACCGCCTCGCCGAAGAGCGCCTCGAACCTGTGGCGGGTAAGCTTGGCGCCGGTTTTTTCGCAAAGCGCGTCTACGCCTATAAACCCGGCGTTATGGCGGGTATTCTCATACTGAAGACCCGGATTTCCGAGCCCAGCTATAAGATATTCAAAGCTGTTACACCTTGATCTGAAAAACATCTTTATCACCTGAACAATATTAACACATAGCAGAGTTTTATTCAAGAGAATTATAAATATACTTTTTAACGTATAAGTCCGCCATAATGATACGCGGCTTGCCTCGATTTAGCGGTTGCTTAGAAAATTTCTACGTCCCAAACGATTCAGATGTCAGATCGCAGACGGGTCGATGTGGGCATCGACCCCTACGATTAAACAATATTGACATTGCGTAGGGGCTATTCATGAATCGCCCGCTGTTTTAGAATATTTGAACATCCCAGTCGCTAAGATACTGGAATAAGCGGGTCAGGTCTTTGTTATTAACCGCACCGTCGCCGTTTACGTCAAGCGCGTCAACGTTTACCTCAACATCCCAATCGGAAAGGTGTTGGAACAGGCGGGTTAAATCCTTGTTGTTGACCGATTCGTCGCCGTTAATATCTCCACAAAAATATTCTATCCTTATCGGGTCGCTGAATGCAAATGCTGTTTCACCGGTAGAACTGTTTATTGCCTCAACTTTTATTCTATATGAAATAAGCCCACCGGACTTTAACATAATAAAATCTGAAAACAATCCAACATTAAGTTGTTTTGATTCTGATTGCCATACACCGGAAGCGTAATAACTTGCCGGATCTATTCCCTGATTTATCAATACATCTTCCGTCAAATAGTATGTCAAATATGCATTATAGCTGTCGGCATTATTACATTCATCCCACCACGAATGAACTTTGTTTCCCGTAACTTTAGTGTTTATTTTCGGTACGTCCGGATATGAATTGCTTACTACGGTAAAATAAACGTACTCTGCCGACACATGCAACCAGTCCGAATCGTCGGCTTCCCAATAATTTGAGTTGTATGCAAGAAGTCTTGCTTTGTATTTACCGATAGGGAAAGACTTAACAATATCCGGCTTCACATAAATTTGTGTGTAGTCGTAATTTACATATTTTTTCGTGTCTTCATCGTATATGTCAAAGTATAAGCAATAATGTGTCAAATTTGTATTGTTTTCTTGCCAGCTGAAAGTTATGTTTTTGTTTTCATAATACGGTCCCGAAGATATATTCAAAGTCGGTTTCTCTGGTCTGACGGTATTAAGACATTCTTCGCAAGAGGAAAGAAAGGTTGTTTCTCCCGTATAATAGTAATCGCCGCAAGAGCACATCATATAAACCTTATGCGGGTGTGCCGCTTCATAGCCGCGCTCGTAAGAGTGGGTATGGGATGTATAATTTGGTCTGTAATAATGTAAAACGGTATAATTATTATGACCATCTTCATCTTTGTCCCTATAATACTTGCACTGTGTAGATTTTACGTGTGAGTAGCCACCACTCCAATTGTTACCGTTATAGCAGTTCTGACTATCATACATTATACCAACATGCGCCCACGACTTGCAACTTGTGCAATAAAAGACAACTATATCTCCTGCTTTTGGTGAAGAAACTTCAGTTGCCCCTGCGGCGATAAGTTTATTTCTGAAATCTCCAACATTTCCCCCTTGTGGAACTGCCGCCGCTTGATTTGCCAATATTGCACAGTCTGAAACAAAGTTATCACACCATTGTTCTGTATATTTTAATTGTGACTGTGTTTTACCTTCTTGTGCCCTTGCTACTGCTACGATATCAGTTGCGCCATCACCTGACAAGGTGTAATTTGTACTAAAGCCACCTTCAAAAGCGGTAGATTGATTTGCGCTTACCGTAAGCGGTATTATCGGCAATACCGATATTAACAGAATTACCGGTAACAGAATTGCCAACAGTTTTTTAATTTTCTTCATTTCCCCTTTTCCTCCAAATATAAAAAAGTGCGCAGCCGAAGCTACGCACCGAAAAACGCATAACTCCGATTGCTGCTACACAAGTTTCACCAACTACAAGAGAAAGCGAAAGTAGAGAATGCGTTTTTACCAAAAGATAAAAACACTTCTCCCGCAGTTGGTAATATTAACTTGTGTAGCAAAATTATTTTATCACACGGAGCGCGAAAAAGCAATATAAAAGAAAAAATCGGGCGGGTGATATGCACCCCAAAAGTTAGACACTTTTGGAGGTGCATATTTTTATGGCAAAAAAGGGGCAAAAGTTCAAAACGTACTCGCCGGAATTCAAAGAATGTGTTATACTGGATATGCGAGAACACCGTTTAGGTATAATGGA
>JAFZIK010000003.1 GCA_017554405.1 Clostridia bacterium
ATCATCCGAATCCCAATCGCCCGCGTAGATAACGGCTACCGTAGCCAGCCGTTCGGATATCTCGCCGGTTTCGGCGTCATATCCGTAGATCACGCGGCGGTGATTATCTATATCCTTGAGCACCGCTATTTTCCCCACGAGGTTTTGCGGTATTTCAAGGTAGTATCCGTCAATGGAATTTACTATCGTTATACGCTTTACTATAAGATTTACGCCGTCAAAACCGCACCAGTCGGTATAAAACAGCTGCTCATCGGTGCCCGCGGCGTTGGGCAGCTCCTTTGCCACCGGTATTTCGAGCGCGAGGTCGGAGTCAATATCGCTGCTCAGTATCGCCGCCGCCCTGAGCGTTCTTGAGCCCTCGTTGTTTTCTTCTTCATAAAGCGGGTTTTTAAGCTCGCCGCCGGCGAAATACACTACCTCGGTAACGGCGCCCGCGCCCTTGATCTCGTCTATGAACACGGCATCCTGCCCGGTAGTAAGCTTTGAAAGCGTTGGAGTAAGCGCCGTTTTTACAGCCGGATCGAGCGCACAGCTGCCGAGCTTCTGCGCGGCGCCGCCCGAAAATCCGTAAAGCTCCGCCGTGTTTGAGAAATTGGCGGTATCGAGCACGTTTACAAAAAGTTCCTCTCTGCCGTTTCCGGTAAGGTCGCAGTTTAAAAAGCCGGTGTATTTTTCCGAAAGCATAACCGCCATATTATCGCGGTTAAGCGAGTAAACGCAAAGCTGTTTTTCGCTTACGCCGTAAACCTCCCAGCCGACTATTATCTCGGATATCCCGTCGCCGTCCAGGTCGCAGAACTCCACCCTTTCAACGCCGCCGGCAACAACGGTCTGCTCGGAAACGCTTTTATACTCATCGCCGTTTTGCCTTATCGCGTTTATGTGCATATTGGTCATTTCATCGCCCGCGGTGCTGTAGAACGCGAAGGCTTCAGGCGTCTTGTCCCCGTCTATATCCTTAAGTATTATCGCGCTGCGGTATTCGCCGAACTGGGGGTATTTGAGCTGATACTCGCCGCGCACGCTTTCGGAAAGCGCCTTGCCTATCGGATACATCGATCCGGTAAGCTCCGGAGGAGATATGAGCTTTTCGGTATCGACCGTGAAGGTATCGCAGCCGCAAAGGCAAAACGCCATTACGGCGCAGATAAATAACGCTAACGCTCTGCCGGTTTTCACGCATATTCCTCCTTCGCACAATTATTCATTGTAGATTATATCATATATTTTTATAAATATAAAGGTTTTTTTGAAATTTAGGCAAAATTATTCGTTGCAACTTGAAGCCTGCTAATGTATTATTAAGTCAGGTGAGTTACGTGAATGAAAAACTGTTTGAAAAAATGCTTGCCGCGGTGCAAAAACCGGGGCGCTATACGGGCGGCGAGGTAAACTCCTGCGTAAAGGATAGGGATAACGTTTCGGTGCGCTTTGCCTTTTGCTTCCCCGATACCTATGAGATAGGAATGTCCCACCTCGGGATAAAGATACTTTATTCGGTTTTTAACGAGAGGGAGGATATCTGGTGCGAGCGTGTATTCGCCCCCGCCGAGGATATGGCGCGGCTTATGAAAGAGAACGGCGTTCCCCTCTTTGCGCTCGAAAGCCGCGATTACATAAAGGATTTTGATTTTATCGGCTTTACTCTGCAATACGAGCTGTCTTATACCAACGTGCTCTATATGCTCGATCTTGCCGGTGTGCCGCTAAGGAGCGCCGACCGCGGCGAGGACGACCCGATAGTAGTGGCGGGCGGGCCCTGCGCCTGCAACGCCGAGCCGCTCTGCGATTTTATAGATATTTTCTTTTTGGGCGAGGGCGAAAAGGTAGACCTTGAGGTCATAGATCTATACAAGCAATTTAAAGAAAAGAATAAAACCCGGCGCGAGTTTCTGCGCGCCGCCGCCGATATAGCGGGCGTATACGTGCCATCATTTTACGAGGTGACCTACAATGCCGATCAGACGGTCAAAAAAATAACCGCCCTTTGCGGCGCTCCCGAAATAATACAAAAGCGCATTGAGCCGGATATGGACAAGGCGTATTACCCCGATACGTTTATTGTGCCGAGCATCGAGATAGTGCACGACCGCGCCGTTCAGGAGATATTCCGCGGCTGTATACGCGGCTGTCGCTTTTGCCAGGCGGGGTATATCTACCGCCCCGTGCGCGAAAAAAGCCCCGAGGTTATAAACCGCCAGGCGCAGTCGCTTATCCGCTCCACGGGGTATGACGAAATATCGCTTTCAAGCCTTTCTACAAGCGATTACCGCTCGCTCGAGCCATTGCTTATAAAAATGCTCGAATGGTGCGAAAAGGAGCAGGTAAGTCTTTCGCTTCCCTCCCTTCGCATAGATAATTTTTCGGAGGAGCTGCTCGAAAAAATATCGAGCGTCCGCAAAAGCGGGCTTACCTTCGCGCCCGAAGCGGGCACCCAGCGGCTTCGCGACGTTATAAACAAAAACATAACCGAGGATGAGGTCCTTAAAAGCTGCGCTACCGCCTTTCGCGGCGGTTATACCGCGGTAAAGCTTTATTTTATGATGGGGCTTCCCACCGAGACCGATGAGGATATCGTGAGGATAGCCACCCTCGCGCAGAAAATAGTCGATCTTTATTACGGTATGCCCGAAAGGCAAAAGGGCAAATCGCCCACCGTAACGATCAGTGTTGCGAACTTTGTTCCGAAACCCTTTACCCCCTTTGAGTTCGAGCCGCAGATATCAAAGGAGGAAATGCTCCGCCGCCAGGCGCTTCTTAAAGAACACATCACGAGCAAAAAGATCGTGTTTAATTATCACGAAAACCGCACCAGCTTTTTGGAGGGCGTGTTCGCGCGGGGCGACCGGCGGCTTGGCGCCGTTCTTTATGCGGCTTACAGGGCGGGCTGTTATTTTGACAGTTGGGACGAATATTTTGACCTTGATAAGTGGCTTGCCGCCTTTAAAGAGTGCGGCATAGATCCGGCTTTTTATACCGCCAGGACCCGCGATTACGGCGAGCTTATGCCCTGGGATCACCTTGATTACTGCATAGATAAGGACTTTTTAATAAGAGAAAACAAGCTCGCGCACGAGGGCAAAACAACCGGTAACTGCCGCGAAAAATGCGCCGGCTGCGGCGCAAACAGATTCGGGGAGGGCGTTTGCTTTGAAAACCGTTAGACTTTTTTATAAAAAAGAGGGTCGGGCGATCTACGTTTCCCACCTTGATACAATGCGCGCCATGACGCGGCTTTTGCGCCGCGCCGGGCTTCCAGTTTGGTCTACCGAGGGCTTTAACCCCCACCTTTATATCACCTTTGCAATGCCGCTTTCACTCGGTTTTAAAAGCGATTACGAGATAGCCGATATCCGCCTTACAGACGATGATTTTCCGCTTGAGGGCATCTGCGAGCGCTTGAACGAAAGCGCGCCGGACGGCTTTTGCTTTTTTGCCGCCAAAGAGCCGGTTAAAAAACTGCCCGAGCTTGCGTTTGCCGCATTCCGCGCCGAGTTTGAGGACGGCGGCGCCTTTGCAAAGCCCCTCGAAGATTTCCTTGGCGCCGGCGAGATAACGGTCAGCAAAAAGACCAAAAGGGGCGATATCAAAACCTTTAACGCCGCGCCGGATATAAAGGATTGGCGGGTAGAAAAGGGCGAAAACACCACCCTTTATATCACCCTGCCGGCAGGCCCGCAAAAAAGCATAAATCCCGACCTTTTGATCGGGAAGTTTTTGGAAGAAAACGGCGAATGCTATATGCGAATAACAAGAACCATGCTTTTTGACCAAAACCTCGAGCCGCTACAATGAAATTTCCTTTTAACCTCCCTTGCCTAAAGGGAGGGGGACCGCGTCAGCGGTGGAGGGATACTCTTCCATCCATTGGAAATCCCATATTGCTTATTCTTCGGAGGACAATATGAACCGCAAACATAATTCAGAATTAACACAAAACGCCAAAGCTTTGCGAAAAAGCATGACAAAAGAAGAAGCAACCTTGGGCGCGCTCACATAGGGATTATTTAGGTTTTGGGTGGCAAAAATCGCTTAACGACTTGCGAAAAATCTTGATATACGTCAGTATACCTTCGATTCTTCGCTTCGCCTCAGCAGATTTTTGCTACACACAAAACTG
>JAFZIK010000032.1 GCA_017554405.1 Clostridia bacterium
CGGCAAGCTTAAGATCCTTACCGGCGAGCCTCAGCACGTTGGCGAATATTATCTTTACTTAAAGGTAAACGGCGTTCTGATCCAGGAGGCTTATTCAAACGCCGGCGATGACGGTCAGTTTATGTCCGGCAACGCGCTTTGCCGGATGGAAAACAAGATCCGCTTCGGCGACTGGTCGTCAAGTGACGACAACAACCGTATCTCCGCTTACGATTTTGAAGCTTTTGCGCCTTACGATGTAGTTGAATACGAAGATTTGCTTGATACCGGCGATCATCACCTTTCGGCGGAAGGAACAAGGCTTACCGCGCAGAACAATCTTTTCCATTACGAAGCGACCTCTCCGTCACATTCGGCTATATACAAATTACGCTGGATAGCCGGCAACGATATCTATTTCCAGCTTCATCCGGGCGTTTACGGCAGCAGTAACAATTTTGCCTACCGCATAAACGGCACAAACTGGAATCAGCGTAACCCGAGCGCCGACGTGCCGATAGGTTATACGATAAACGAGGGTGATCACGTTGATATCGAGATCGGCAGACTCCTCGTTGCGGACGGCGACAACGCCGGTAAGTATTACACCTACTTCAAAGCGGGCAAAAAGGTGATCTTTGAAAAATACGTATCGGCCGACGAAGCCAACACCGCAAACTTTTTGGCGGACAGCATCCAGCTTAACCTGCGTGATGCCTCGCATTATTGCGATATAGGACCTGTTATCGAGGAAATAGAGGAAGAGCCCGCCGACGCGCTCTATTATAAATACGATGAGATAGGATACGGCGATCTGCTACTCGGTGGCAATTACCTCGGCGGCGAAACCTCGATAGACGGCGGCAAGACCTTTACCTATAACAAGACCTCGTCTACCGGTTCGGTTATCCTAAAATACCGCTGGACCGCCGTAGAAGACGCTCAGTTCCAGGTTTCGTTTGATACGGGAAAAGACGGTAAAGTTAATTATATGTTCGGCGTTCAGCTCTATAAGCCGGGCGTTGAAGACCATACTAACGCTTCTGTAAGACTGCGTCCGGGTCTTGACGCCGGTGCCTGGGTAGAGCTTGACGAAAACGTTGTCGGCGGTCAGAGTTACGATATCGAGTTTGCGCGCCTTAAGGTCAAAAACGGCGATAACGCGGGCAAGTATTACGTTTATTTCAAGATTGACGACAAGCTTATTTCCGAAAGCTACGTAAACGAAGGCGTGGTTGATTCTAAGGGCAACTATAAATCCAACCCCGGCGACACAGACTGCCATATCTCAAACGAGATATATATGACCGCCTGGGGCAATTCCGGTAATAAAATCAGCTCCGTTCCGGGAGAAACGGCTTATTACGATTACGATGAGGTTTATTACGGCGATCTGCTTTATAACGATAAACCCCTCGCAATGGAAACCACAATGAACGGCGGCAGAATCTTTACCTATAATAAGACTTCGCCTACCGGTTCGGTAATACTCAGATACCGCTGGACCGCCGTTGAAGATACTAAATTCCAGATCTCCTTCGATACGGCAAACGATAAAATGGATTATATGTTCGGCGCACAGTTATATACCCCGGGCAGTGAAGGCAAAGAGAAGAGTTCTATAAGACTGCGCCCCGGCTATGACGATAAAAACGCCTGGGTAGAGCTTGCCGAAAACATTGTTGGCGGGCAGGACTACGATATCGAGTTTGCGCGTCTTAAGGTCAAAAACGGCGAAAATACGGGCAAGTATTACGTTTACTTTATGATAAACGGTGAGCTTATTGCCGAAAGCTACGTTGCATCTAACGTGGTTGACGGCAGCGGCAATTATACCTCAAGCCCGAGCTCTGCCGCCTGCACGATTTCCAACAGAATCTATATGACCTTCTGGAACGCTTCGGGCAACAAGATCAGCGCAACTCCGTTCCCCGAGACATACGAGCAGTATGATGAGATATATTATTCCGATCTGATGAAGAGCGGAAAGGCGCTTCCCGTAGGCGGAACGAAGCTCAGCGGCGGCAATGTATTTACCTATAACCGCACCTCACCCACCGGCTCGGCTATCTTAAAATACCGCTGGACCGTAGGCACCGTTTCAAAATTCCAGTTATCGTTCGAGAAGACTTCCTCGAGTGCTATGGAGTATATGTTCGGCGCGTGGCTATCGGAGCCCGGAGCTGAGGCGAACTACCCGAACGGCAGAATGTGGCTTAGACCCGGTTACGGTCCGCAGGTTGGCTTTGATACTGCTATCGAGCCCGGAACCGATCACGATATCGAGCTTGCGCGTCTTAAGGTGGCAAATGGGCCTAATAAGGGCAAGTATTACGTTTATATCAAGATCGACGGCGCGCTCATAGCCGAAGATTACGTTATGGCAAGCATTGTAGACGATAACCTCAATTATTACACAAAACCGAACGAAGATTTACAGTGCAGTATGACCTCAAACGAGATATTCTTAGCCTTCTGGGGAAGCGAAAACAATTATATCAGTGAGATCCCGTTTGAAGAGACTTATGAGGCCTATGACGAAATAGGTTACGCCGATCTTTATAAGGACGGTAACCCCGTTCCGGCGGACGGCAGAACGATGAGCGGCGCTACCGTGTTCACCTATAACCGCACTTCGCCCACAGGCTCGGCAATATTCAAATATCGCTGGACCATAGGCAGTGTTGCCAAATTCCAGATGTCGTTTGAAAAGACCAAGTCTGACGCTATGGCGTATATGTTCGGCGCGTGGTTAGCGGAGCCCGGCGCACAGGAAGCTTATCCGAACGGCAAAATGTGGCTCCGTCCCGGATACGGTCCTGAAGTAGCGCTTTCCACAGCCCTTGCGGCGGGTTCATCCCATAACGTTGAATTTGCCCGACTTAAAGTGGCAAACGGTCCGAACAAAGGCAAGTATTATGTTTACATCAAGATCGACGATGCGCTGATAGCCGAAGATTACGTTGCGGCAGGCACAGTGGATGAAAACCTCGATTATTATTCCAAACCTAATGAAGTGCTTTGCAGTATACCCTCTAACGAGATATTCTTCGCGTTCTGGGGCAGCGAAGGTAACAAACTCAGCGCTTATAAAGAAGCGGGCATTAACGTACATGAGGGCACAAGAGGCGATTTTGACGATAACGGTCTTATCAATACGGTCGATTACGATACCCTTGTAAGAGTACTGTTCGGCACCGCGGACATAAGCAAAAGACCCGAAGGCATAGCCGATTTCAACAATGACTCCGGTAATGATATCTGCGATATAATCGCAATGAAGAAGCATATCGCGCCTGTTAATACCTATGCGAAATCCGGCAAGCTTACCGTCGGCACGCAGGAGCATCTTTTAGAGGATGAAACCAAAACGGCGGCTTATATAGCCGATGCTTCCGCGGTTCTCGGCGCGACCTCTTACCGCCTCAGCATGCCTATTCATCAGCTTTATTACGCAACTGAAACAAACGGCGTAGGCGTTAAGACAGATAATATGAACAGCTTTAAGAAAATGATCGCGGCGCTTAAAGCAAAGGGAATTGACGAGATACTTTACGTTACCGATTCGTTTATACTGCCTTACGGCTACAACGATCCCGAAAACACCCACAACAAGACCGTTCCGGATCCGATTAAGGATAACGTGAACTATCTTGCGTGGCTTAACGTGAACGCGGCGGCGTTTGCGGCTTTGGCGAAAGAGTGCCCCGAAATCAAGTTCTTCGAGCCGTTTAACGAGATAAACGTTACGGGCTCAAGACTCGAAACCTATGGCATCGGCTGGAACGCGACCGCCGAAGAGCAGGCGGCGCACAGATTTACCGTGGCGGAGAAAGCCGGTATAATGGCTGACCTTTGCTGGTATGTATCCCGGGCGGTCAAGTCGGTCGATCCCGCCAATCAGGTAACAACGCCTTCGATCAGCCTGTCAAACAGCTCGATCGTTGAAAAAGATTTCCTTGACGCCTTCTATAAGGCTATCGAGTCGGGCAATTATCCAGCGGGTCAGAGCCTTGCTGACAAGAGAATTGATAACTACTTTACAATTATCAATATTCACCTGTATCCGGAGCATACCGATAACAGTCAGAATGTCGCGACCAACGTAAACAGCTTCGCGGCGAACATCAATTCAGCGTATGACGTTATCAAAGCTCATAACGACGGCGGCAGCCGCGTATGGCTCACCGAAACGGGCGTTTCAACCAGAAACAACAACGGTACCTTCCGCAATGAGGCACTGACCGGAACGCTTCTCGGCGCGACGCTTAGTAAGATCGATAACGACCTTACCTATATAGATACCGTAATAACCTATAAGCTAGCGGATATCTCAACCGATGTCGGCGCAAACTGGGTAGAAACGTGTTACGGACTCTTCTATTCGGGCGACGATATGGATAACGTTCCGTACACCGCGAAGCCGGCGGCAAAGGCGGTTTACAGCTTCACGCATGAAGGTTCAACCGATTATTCCGAACTTGAAGCGCTTGCAGACAGATACGCCGAATAGTAAAGATAATAATGCCATTTGGGGCTTAAACGCCCCAAATGGCGTCCACCGTTATCATTTTAATAATGATAGCGGAATAAAGATAAATGCGTTTATCATTATTCCGATGTTATTATGCCAAGATTTATCAAAGGGAGATTGTAATCATTATGTTAAAAGCTAAAAGAGCAAAAATGATTATCGGGACATTGCTTGCTTTAGCAGTGATACTCGGTGTTGTCATCGCGCCTTTACAGGGTGCGACTGCGTATAACGCGGACGGCGCCATGGAGGTGAAGCGAAGCGGCTTTTACGATTTGCCCGAAACAGTCGAAAAATACGTCTCGTCGGGCAAAACGATCGAGTTTGACCTTAATATTCTGATTGAGGAAACCGACGTTTGCAAACTCGGTCTTTATGACGGCAGCACCTTCGTTTCCACGGAGTTTTTCCTGCGCGACGGCTCCGACGGGCTTAATATGATAGTTGAGCCGCTTGACGGCGGTTGGTATCACTATACGATCTCTCTTGCTTCCGTTCCGCATTCCGATGAGCAGAAAGACTGTTCTGTAACAAGGATTCGCGCGAGGAGTACATTCCCGAGCGGAACGCTTATAAATAATATCAGCGTGGGTATCGACGTTCGCGCTCTCCCCGAAGCCTTTACCGAGGATTACGATACGGTTACCCTCGCCGATTTAGGCATCGCGGGAACAGATTATAAAACCTCGGTTTCAAGCGGCACCTACACTTATAAGGGAAAATCCGAAACAAAATCGGTTGTAGTAAAATTCGGTTGGGAAGCCAAAATTACGTCCGATATAGATTGGAAGCTTGCCCTTGATACGTATTGGAACGCCAACTGTATGGTATGGTTCAGACCGGATGCGATCTATTTTTGCCCGGGCGACGGTCAGAATAGGCAATTATACGCTAAATTAGATCCTGTAATAAGCGGCAGGCACGAGGTGGAATTCGGCAGATTACGCGTTGTTGCCGGTCCCGATTACGGCAAGGATTACGTATTCCTTAAAATTGACGGAGAGGTAAAGGTGGCAAAATACTCGGATTATTATCAGGCAGAGGGCGGATACATTGCCTACAACGGGAAAACAACAACACCCTCTTATACCGTTTGCTTTGTAAACGACGGCGTGATCTCGCAAGGCTTTTCCGGCTTTGCGGAACCTGACAAGTATGTCAGCGACATAGATTACGTTAATATCGGTGACATTGTACCGGGCGGCGTTGTAAAGAATACTATACACGACAGTTACCTCGGATACACTTATCCGTTTGAACCGAAATCCAAGACTCATTCCACCGTTGTCAAATTCGTTCTTAAAACGGGAAAGTATGCCGAGGGTAATCTTGACGGCTCGGTAATGGTGGTCGATATCGGCGGCAACTGCGGCTTCTGCCGTTCCTATATCTCCTCGGGCAACAAGAAAAGCATTATGTTCGGCTGGGAGATAGAGGGATGTTCAAGCGGCACCAAGAGTTATAGATTTGAAGAAAACACCTGGTATGCCTTTGAACAGGGAAGACTTCGCGTTACTTCCGGCGCAAACAAGGGCAAGGACTATGTTTATATCAAGATAGACGGTCAGCTCGTAAGTTATTTCTACGGCGAGCCTGATTCAAGACCCTTCCTGGGCGATCAGATATACGTTGAAGCGACCCAGAGCTTTGAGGTCATGGGTTATAACGAGGCGCGCGCCAGATACTATGTTGACGGCGAGCTGTACCTTGACCGGCTGTCTCAAAAGGGCTTTACCGCCAAACAGCCCGCCGCTCCGAAGAAGGAAGGCAGATATTTCCTCGGCTGGTATACCGCGGAAACCGGCGGAAAACTGTTTGATTTTGCAAACACTAAACTTACGGGCAATATCGATCTTTACGCCCGCTTTACGACCGATACGGTAACGGTGACCTTTGACCCGGCAAACGGCAGCGCGTCTTATAACGTAACCTCGGGTAAAGACTGTCTTGTTCCCGAACAGACAGTACCCGTTTATTCGGGCGGTGTATACGAATACGTTTTCGCCGGCTGGAAGAATGAGACTACCGGTGAGATGTTCGATTTTGCAAAGGATAGGTTAAGCGAAAACACCACCCTTACCGCGCAGTATAAGGAAAAAGAATACTATGTCAGCTATTATGCAAACGGCAAGCTTGTAAAGAAAGTTCCGTTTTTATTAAGTGATCCAACCGTCAGCGGTAAAGAACCCACCGTTCCCGCCGTTAAAAACGCCACCGGCGTATGGGAGGATCACGCGGTCAGCGGTCTTACGAAGAATATAACGGTAAACGCCGTATATACCGTGACGGCGCCGTCGTCAAGTACGGCTATTAAGCTTACGGCGTATTCCGGCGGCAAGATTTATCTTAACTCGGATATCATTCACGATTTTCTTTCCACCGATACGGCGAAGCAATCGGATTACGTGCGCGAATTCTGCGCTTCGCCCCACGAGTATCAGGATTATCAGAACGCCACGTTCAAGTGGAGCGACAGCGGCAAAAACAGCACCTATACCGTTTATTTTGCCGACAATAAGAATTTTAGCAACGCATATATAGCCACTGCGAACAAAACCTCTCTTGTAAACGAAGCGGGTATCTTTATTCCCGGAAAGACCTATTACTGGTTCGTTTGCGGAAACAGTACGGGCAAATGCAGTGCGGTTGATACCTTTACGGTCGTAAATGCGCCGATACGCTATATTACCGCCGGAAGCGTTATCAATATGCGCGATTTGGGCGGTCAGGTAAACAGTGACGGCGACAGGGTCAAATATGAACTCGTTTACCGCGGCGCCGCCCTTGATGAATATACCTCTCACGTTGACGATACCGCCCGCGGCGTATTCAACTATCTCGGTATGAATTCCGAAATAGAGCTTCGCGGCGGCATGAATCACACGTATACCGGTTGGGATGATAATAATCCAAACGTACATTATATAAAAGGCGCGATGTATCAGGAAATACTTTCGCCCGATTCCGAGCAGATAGCCCAGTACAAGGAAACCTTTGAGGCAATGGCGGATGAAAACAATTATCCGTTCTATTTCCATTGCTCCGCCGGCGCGGACAGAACCGGTACCTTCGCCTACCTGCTTTACGGACTTTTAGGCGTGTCTTACGATGACATTCGCCCCGAATACGAGCTTACCTCATTCAGCGCGATAGGCGCAAGACCTGCCGACAATTATAATCAGGGATTTGCGCTTGATACAACAAACGAGCTTATGATAGAACAGTATGGCGGCGGCACTGGTAATTTGCAGGTTGCGATACAGAACTTCCTTAAAAACAAGATAGGTGTAAGCGCCGCGGCTCTTGAATCAATTAAGAATATAATGCTCGATAAGGGCGCGGGCGATAACGAAAAACCGCATATACTCACGGTGGACGTTCTCGGCGAGAAGTATACCTATCAGGCGTATGACGGTATTTACTTCATGCCTGATTCCCCGAAGGCTATCGGCAAGATTTTCAAGGGCTTCTATAACGGCAGTACAAAATATAACGGTTACGCGAAGAGCGACCTCAGTTTGGTTGCGAAATTCGATGATATCCAGTTTGAGCCGTACGATACTATTTCGCTTAAAGACCTCGGCGTTAAGGAAGACAAAATTCTGAATCAGACAAATACCGTATACACTTATGAAAAAACCGCCGAAAGCGGCGGACGTCTGTTGCAGTTCATCCTTGAACCTATCGGCGATATGAACGGTGGCGACGGACCGCAGTTGGCGCTTACGAACGACTGGAATCATAACAGTTTTGCGAGAGTATGGTTCCAGACAAACACGATGTCCTACGCCTATTATAACGGTGTTCTCGGCTCCGGACCCGACGTTTCAAAAATGCTCTCGCTTGAAGCGGGTAAGCAGTATAACGTTGAGTTTGCCGTTCGCGTTATGAAGAATAAAGGCTATGAGGGCAAAAAGGTCTTTGAGGTCACCGTTGACGGCGAGCTTCTCGTTCAGTATATCGGCTGTAAGGCCGACCTTAGCGAGAATCTGATATTCTTCCACGGCGGCACGGGCTCCGCGTATCTTATAAACAAACCGGTTTATAAAACGGTAAAATTCTATAACGGCGATACGCTTATCGGTACGTATAAGGCGGAGCGCAGCGGACTTTTGCCTAAAGTAACGGAACCCTCGCCCAAAAACGGCGTTCCGTTTGCCGGCTGGTATACCGCAAAATCCGGCGGAACGCTTTGGGATGAAAACAGCGACCGCGTATTCAGCGATATAAACCTCTACGCGCATTTTGCAAACGTAAGAGTTATTACGGCGACCGTCGGCGACGAAACATTTATTTACCGCGTCGAAGTCGGCAAAACGCTTGCCGAACTGCCGAAGCCGAAGATGGCGGGTCACGTATTTACCGGCTGGACCGTAAACGGTAATCTGTTCACCGGAAAAGTAACTACCAAAATGAACGTTACCGCCGCCTTTGAACCGTACAGCTTCGACGATTACGATGAAATCAGCCTGCGCGATCTCGGAATAACCGGCGACCTTGATTTTGCGGCGTTAGGCGAAAAACATACCGGCGGGTACAACTATTATAAAGCGGCAAAAACCGGCGGCAGGGTGTTCAAGGCTGTTTATATTCCGACGGTGAATATGATGAACGGTCCTCAGGTCAGCTTCTCTACCAAATGGGATGAAAACTACTATTCCAAGCTGTATTTCACAAAATACGATATGCTCTACGTCTATTCAAGCGGTATTGACGGCGGGTTACCGACGCTTAAACTTGATACCGAGCTTGCAGGCGGCAAGGAGTATCCGTTTGAAATCGGCGTCCGCGTGCTTAACAATAAGGGCTACAAGGGCGTTAAGGTGCTGACGGTTTACGTTAACGGCGAACTGATTTTCGAGGAATTCGATAACGGAACAAACCTTGAAGATGACGTTGTTTTCTTCCAGGGACTTCCGAATACCGGTATTTTCCGCAACGTTGATATCTATAAGACGGTATCGTTCTATGACGGCGAAAAACTGCTCTCCGCGCAAAAACTTCTGCGCGGTTCGAGAGTGAGGTCTTTGGGCAAGCTCGCCAACAAGGGCGACAGGCTCTTCATCGGCTGGTTTACCGAGTTCGGCACCGAGTGGGATTTTGATACCGACAGCGTTTACATAGATACTGCTCTTAAAGCCAGGTTCCAGAAGCGTACCTATCCCGTTTTGCTGACGGTCGACGGCGTGCTTTATAAGCGGTTAAACGTTTTTGCCGGTGAAAGTGCCGATATATTCGATATACCGACAAAGGACGGATACGAGTTTGATAAGTGGCTTTGCGAGGACGGAAGCGATTACGATTTGAAATCTCCGGTAAACGCGCCGATTACTTTGCTTGCAAGCTTTAAGCCGTCCGCGGTAGGACCGGCAAGCGCTGAAGACGTCGGGGACGACGAGCAAAAATCGGGTGATTTTGACTTTAAGTACATACTGTTCCTTGCCGCGGGTCTTGCGGTAATTGCCGCGGAAACAGGTGTGGTAATCTATAAAAAGCGCTCAAAACGCTGATATAATGGTCAGCCGTATCCGTAAGGAATCGCGGCTGACCATTAAAAAAGTCTTTATTTTTTAAGAAAATTGTGTTATTACTGAAATCAGAGCTATCAGGGGATAAAAAGGTATGATATTAGGGTTTGATATTGGCGGAACAAAATGCGCCGTAACGGCGGCGAAATCAAGCCGCGAAGAAATCGAAATTAAGGCAAGTGAAAAAATACCGACGGATTTGACTGTCACGCCGGATGAAATGATAGACCGCCTTATTGCTTTGGCGGATAGAATAAGCGGCGGTGAAAGGGTAGAAGCGGTAGGAATATCCTGCGGCGGTCCGCTGGACAGTGAAAAGGGTATTATTATGTCGCCGCCGAATCTGCCCGGCTGGGATGACGTCAGAATAGTAAAAAAACTTGAAGATTATTATAACGTTCCGGTGAAACTGCAAAACGACGCCAACGCCTGCGCCGTTGCCGAATGGAAATTCGGCGCGGGAAAAGGATGTAAAAACATGGTGTTTTTAACCTTTGGAACAGGGCTCGGCGCCGGGCTTATAATCGACGGTAAGCTCTACGCGGGTACCAACGGCAACGCCGGAGAGGTAGGGCATATAAGACTCGATAAATCAGGTCCCGTGGGATACGAAAAATCGGGTTCGTTCGAGGGCTTTTGCAGCGGCGGCGGAATAGCGCAGTCAGGGTACGCTCTTGCGCTTAAAAAAGCGGAGAGCGGCGAATACCCTCTTTATTTCAAACCCGGTATGAAAAAAGAGGACGTTACGGCAAAAAGTATTGCCGACGCCGCCGAACAGGGTGATGAAACCGCTCTTGAAGTTTATAAAATATGCGGCGAACACCTCGGGCGCGGACTTGCGGTTTTAATCGATTTGTTAAACCCCGAACGCATAGTAATAGGCAGTATATTTACAAGGGCAAAAGACCTTATGTGGAAATACGCGAGCGAAGAAATAAGGCGCGAAGCGCTTAAAGGCAACGCGGACTGCTGCGAAGTGGTCTGCGCAAAGCTCGGCGAAAATTTGGGAAATTACGCGGCGATTGCAACAGCAATGCTTTAAGGAGAGATAAAAGTGAATCTATACGAACGTTATGAG
>JAFZIK010000033.1 GCA_017554405.1 Clostridia bacterium
CTGTGACGCGAGCATACTCGGCGAGGGCTCAGGATACGCTACAGCGATAAACAAGAGCGCTCAGACTTCCGGCGGACTTATCGGGTTCCTTAACGCGGGCAGTATTACGCTTGATAATTGCTTCTTTTACGGCACTGCGCCCGAACCGAGGTCGACCGGCATGTGCGGTCCTATCATAAATCATTACAATACAGGAACGGTTGCCTGCACGAACGTTTACTATCTTGGAAATAAAACGGCTGAGGTTGACGGTCAGGAGTTCGGCACCTATAAAACCGCGGCACAGTTTGCCGACGGCACCGTTTTAGCGCTTATAAACCCCGATACCGATAACCCGGTGTTCGAGCAGACCGGCTCCGCACCGTATCCAACGCTTGGCGCAAAATACATAAAGAAAGTAAACAAAATACTTAAAGAATACACCTTTGAGGATCATCCCGGCACGGTGGAAAACTATGATGCCGATACCGCGCGTTACACGGCGGACGGATTCTTCAAAAACACCGACCCGGATAAGAATACTACCGACCCGGATTACTACTATATCGGCACGCGCCTTTTCAACTATGGCGCCTGGAACAACAGTAAGATCCATATACCGCAAAAAGAATTTGCAAATGAGAGTAAATACGGCGTTGGCTTTAGCCTTATGGGCGGCGCGACCTTCATAAACATACCGAAAACCGATATTGATCCCGAGCTGTTCTATACGTTCACAGTTGACGCCAAGGTGATAAAGGCCGTTCCGGACGCGGCAGTTCAGATCGGGCTTTTCAGACCGAACGCCGCCTCGGGCACGCTGGCTTTCCAGGATTCCGACGGCAACACCTACGATACCGCTATCAAGGCGGTCAAGGTAAAGCTTGATAAAACCACCGGCTACACCACCTATAAAATAGAAATATCCGGTGAAGAAATACTCGATTTTTGCGGCGAGTATTCCTTCTCGGCAAATTCGCTTTTCTTCGGTGTTTATTCGCCGCAGTTTATAGGCAAGACCAAAGATGAATATTCAACCCACTGCATTGCGCTTGATAACTTCAAGGCCGCGCAGTCGGCTGTTCCGGCGGGATATGTCCCGATGGCGGCGGTCGCGGCTACCGATATACTGAACGAATCACTTACGAAGAGTTACGGCGAACACCTTTATAGCTTTATCGAAAACCCGAGCTTTGAGGATGCGTTAACGGGCGTTTGGGAGAATCTTCCCGCCGGCGCGGCGGTAAAGACCGCCGGAGCAAACAACGCAATGTTCGGCAATAAGTTTTTGAATATGTCGGGCGCGGTTAAGGTTTCGGTGCCGGTTAGCCTTACGAAAAACAAGTTCTATACCTTCGGCATAAGCGTTCGCGGAGCGAGCGGCTCTTCATACAAAGTGTATCTTTCGGATACCGCGGGCGGCGCACCGCTTGCCGATATTGATGAGGAAACGCAAAAATTCCTTATAACCGGAAACGGCACCGGCGAAACGGTTCGTTACGGCATATACTTCCGCAATACGATGAAGAGCGGCGCAACGCTTTATCTTGTGCTTGAAAGCGTTAAGGGTTCGGTCGATTTCGATGAAATAACCCTTACAAATAAGACCGGCTGGGAAAAGAACAAAAACTACTACCCGAAAACAGGCGGCGCAGCGATCGCGGTTTATGATAGCGCCACCGGGAAAGAAGACGTTGTTACGGTGCCTACCGGTAAGACCATTTACGATTTTATTAAATAAGGAGGGATTGTAATGGCAAAGGAGAAAAACAAAAAGAAAAAACTGCTTATTATAATCCTTTCCGCCGCCTTGGCGGTGCTCATAGCCGCGGGCGGAACGGTTTGGTATTTTGTTGCCATTTACGGCAAGAATGAGCCGGTCAAGACTAAGAAAAAAGGCTTGGTGATCCTTACCGAGGAAGAGGTAGACGAACCGGACGATATAATTGAAGATATCGATATCGAACCGGACGATCAGATAATTGATTTTATCGACGAGGATGATTTTGAGGATGTTGAAACGCCCCAGATCATAACCCTTAAAAACAGTGCTTCCGTAAACGATAAATTTATGGGCTTCGGCGCGATTTATTACCCGTGGATATACTTGAACGACGATGCCGGCAGAAACTATACCGAACAGCAGCGGCAGATTGAGCTTGACCGCCTTGTTACAAGCGGCGTTACCTGGATCAGATCGATGATATACGCCCGCTCAGAATGGTATAACAAATCCGCCAACACCTGGAACTACAGCGGCGAGCATTACGAAGGTCTTGTTAAATTCTTCAAGGAAATAGATAAACGAGGCATAGAGGTCCTGCTTAACTTTGAATGGGGTGGCGCGATACAGCCTGATTCAAACGGCAATATGACCATTTTCAATGATTCCACGCTTAGCAAAATAGGGACTATGGATGACAGGATAGCCATGTATGGCGATTTCTGCACCACCTTTACTAAGAAGCTTAAAGAAGACGGCGTAAACTGCATTAAATACATCACCTTCTTCTCTGAGCCGGCAAACAGAAGGCAACTCGGCGGTCAATATGGCACCGAGGAATTCGATAGCATATTTTTAGCAAAAATCGTGCCGGCATATACCAAAATAATCAAAACCGTTCACGATGATTTTACCGCCGCCGGAATACGTCAAGATTATAGGTTTGTAGGCAATAACCAGAGCTCATACTATTATATAAATCTGTATACCTGGCAACAGTTAAAACCGCTTTACGATCCGGTAAAAGAGTATCTCGACGAGTATGATTATCACTTCTATAACCGCCTTTCAAACCCCAAGGGTGCGACCTATGACGATTTCTCCATAATACCCGAAACGTTTGCGGAAGACGTTGAAAAGTATATGGGCATAAATGCGAACGATACCTGGATAGATGAATTCAATATTCTGCACAACGGCGCGAGCGGCGGTTTCAGCGCGCTAACGCAGCAGTATGGCGGTATCTATTCGCTCAAAGACGAGCCATACACCGCGACCCAGATGGGTAACACCCTTTTGGCTTTTCTTAATAACGGTTATAAGACCGCGGGTGTATGGACCTTTATAAATACTTTGTGGCCCAATTCCACCCAAACCGGTGGAGAGTTTGACAGCGGACTTATGCTTGACGGGCTTATGCCCAACCTTATGGATAGTCAGGTGCCGTATAACGCCTACTATACCTATTCGATGATCGCGCGTTACTGCAATAACGCCAAATCGGTTTACGCCTGCGATATGGATGACGCGGAAGGGCTTGCGGCATCCTGCGTATACGATAAGGATGGCACCGTTACGATTTTTGTTGTAAACAGCAACCTTTACGAAGTCGAGTTTAAAATGGATTTTGAAAAAGAAATTTCGGGATCTGTTTTCTACAGGCATTTATACGACCCCGAAACCTTTGAAAGCGATACCTCGGCTAAACCTATCGGTGTTGACCGTGCGCTTATTCACGTAACGGGCGGCTTTGCCGACAGAATCCCCGCGGGCGCGGTGGTTGTTTACACAACCTCAAAAAAATAGAATGATATACGGGACAGGTGGGATTGTTCCCATCTGTCCGATTTTGTAAAACAGTTTTTGTCAGGGGATTATCCTATTATGAACTTTCTAAATGACAGTATTCGTTCCGACAAATTCATAACGAACGGTAAGGAGGTTTTTAACGTAACTTTCCTCGATAAAAGCGGGGAAAGGCGCGTATTAACCTCCGATCAGCTAAAACTTATAAGCGCTTTTGGCGACCGGTTTGTTTTTGCCGATCCCGATGTCTTTGACGGACAGGTGGAAATATTTAAGAGCGCCGAAAACGGCGGTTTTGAGTATAAACTCTCGGTTGATAACAACACCGATCTTATTATAGAATCGGTAAAGTTTCCTATACTGAGGATCCCGTGCAGGTTAAAGCTCGACGGCGGCAACGATACTATTTTCTGGCCGTCTCTTGAGGGAACGCTTGTTGAGCGCGCTAATGATAACAAGTATTATTCAGACGCGGTGGAAAGATTTGGCGGCGGTTATACCGGGCTTGCGCCCGCCGGCGTTTCCATGCAGTTTATGGCGATTTATTCGGATAAGTGCGGGCTTTATTTCGGCACCCACGATAAAAATTGTAACTTTAAGGATTTTGAATATTATTTTGAAGATAACGATGTAGTCAGGTTCGAATGCACACATTTTACCGGTGGCTGTAAGGACTATTTGATGCCGTATCCTTTTGTTTTAAGAGAGTTTGAGGGCGACTGGCAGGACGCGGCTGAAATATACCGCAACTGGCTATACGCCTCCGGTATGGCTTTGCCGAAAAAGCTTAAGGAAAGAAAGGATCTTCCGGGTTGGGTATACGATTCGCCTGTGTTTATGATCTATCCCGTGCGTGGAAACACCGATAAGGATTGCGATAAGGCTATGGCGGAAAACTGCTATTATCCCTATTCAAATATTTTGCCGGTGGCGGATAAGTATGCCAGATCCTTTGAAAGCAGGATAATGGCGCTTATGATGCATTGGGAGGGCAGTGCGCCCTGGTCTAACCCCTACGTATGGCCGCCTCACGGCGACCTTGGCGATTTTGAACGCACGGTCAGGGAGTTGCATAAAAATAATAATCTTATCGGTCTTTACGCAAGCGGTATAGGTATAACAACAAAGAGCGTAAAGGATAGCTCATACGATATAACAGATCGCTATATAAATGAAAACTGGAGCGAGGCAACCTGCCGCGACAGTAAGGACAAAGAGATCAAGGTCACCGAGCTTTCTTTTGTAAGGGAAGGCTTTGAGGTTTGTCCGTATTGTAAGAAAACCGTTGACGTTACGGTCGATGAAGCAGTTAAGATCGCAAAGGCGGACGTCGATTATTTCCAGGCGTTCGATCAGAATATCGGCGGTATGGCGCATTTCTGCTGGAGCAAGGAACACGGTCACCCCGCCGCTCCCGGCAGATGGATCACCGACAGTATGATAAAAATGCTTCAAAGTATTAGGGCGGGGATAAGCGGAGCCGGTAAAAATATGCTTATTGGATGCGAGCTTGCCGCCTGCGAGCCGCTTATGGAGTATCTTACCTGCAACGATCTGCGCTGGTTTATAACGCTGCGGCAGGGAAGACCCGTTCCGGCTTATAATTATATTTATCACGAATACGTATGTAATTTTTCCGGTAATCAGAACGAGCTTGAAAAGACTACCGATTTTTCTGCCGCGCCAGATAATCTGCTATACCGCACGGCGTATTCGTTTTTAGCCGGCGATATCCTCTCTGTTACGTTAGGTGAGGGCGGCAGGATAAACTGGGGTTGGAACGCGCCCTTTAAGGATGATTTCCCCGAGAGCAAGCACCTTACAGAGTTTATTAAAAACGCCAACAAATGGCGCAGAAGCTTTGCAAAAAAGTATCTGGTTTTCGGAAAACTGCTTAAAACCGCTCCCGCAAACTGTAAGGAAAGTGTGGCGTTTGTAACCAAAAAAAGCGGCGTTATAAGCGATCGCGTAATACTGAACAGGCGCTTTTCGGCGGATGACGGTTCCGTTGCGGAATTCTTTGTAAACAGGACCTTTAGCGAACAGGAACTGCACCTCGGTAAAAGAGCGGGCAAACTATACAGAACGCCCGAGGAGTCCGGAGAACTTACCGATACCGTAAAGTTGAAACCCGGCGAGATATGTTGTATAGTTGATATATAAAATCCTGCAAGCGGAGAACGTAAGCATGAAGTATCCTGAAAACCTTAAAAATATAATTGACGTAACAAAAGCCCCGTATTATGCAGATAATACGGGTAAAACTGATTGTATGCCGGTTTTGCGCAGGATACTTGACGATATTATGCTTCGCGAAATAAACGGTGTTAAGGATACCGAAAGACGTTTGTATTCCCTCGGGGAAAATGACGTTTATATCGGGTTTGAATCAAGGATAGAAAACGGGAAGATGCGGGTCATTTTCCCTGAATTCGTGCCGGATGCAAGAATTATTTATTTTCCGAAGGGAACTTATCTTGTAAGTGATACCGTAACCTATACGCATAAATGTCTAAAGAATATTTTTGATTCAAAGCCCGGGTTTGAGTTGACCCGCGGCATACACCTTTTGGGTGAGGATAGAAACGAAACCGTGATAAAACTTAAGGATAATTCAGCCGGATTTGAAAAGGGCGCAAAAAAGCCGGTAATAAGCTTCATAAATGCGGAAGGTTGCCTTGAAAAGGAAACTTCAAACGTATCTCAGCTTAATACCTTTGCTGATCTGACCGTAGATTGCGGTATCGGCAATCCCGGCGCGGTTGGACTTCGTTTTATCGCCAACAACTCCGGTAAAATTGAAAATGTTTCGGTTATCGGGAATGATTCGGATACCGGTATTCAGCTTGCCGTCGGGTGCGAAGGCGTATTCAGAAATATAACGGTAAGCGGCTTTGATACCGGGGTTTACGCCTATAAAACCTCGGTTTGCGTGCTTGATGATTTTTGTTTTACGGATATATCAGGCGCTACCGTGCGAGCAGGTCGCGGCTCAGCGGCCTTTCAAAGATTTAGTGAGAAGGATCTTGAAAGAACTGAATTTATAGAAGAAAACGGCAATTATGCGATACTCGGCGATAGTTTGCCTGCCGGTTTTGCCGGTAATACGGTGTATTCTGTGGACAATTTCGGGAGCGTTTACCAAAACGGGTGTCACATCGGCAATACCGAAAATGCGGAATATATCGGGATTCCGGAAAGCAAATGTGTATTTGCCGCCGAAAACTGCGCTGTGGTCGAGGATTACGGCGCGATCGGCGACGGAAAAACCGATTCTACCGCGGCAATACAAAGAGCGTTTAACAGCGGCATGGAAACCGTGCTTTTTTCAGGTGGGCATTACCTTGTGAACGGCAGTATAAAGGTCCCCGCAACCGTAAAAAGAATAGATTTTATGTTCTGCGATTTCTTTGCGGGAGAAAACCTTATAAGCGGAAAGGTGCCCGCGCTTTTTGACGTTTGCGAAAACAGCGATATTTTGCTTGTCATTAAAAACCTTTATACCTTTGAGCGGTTTTACGGGCATTTCCGGCTTATCGCTCATAACGCAAAAAGAGATATCCTGCTTAAGGACCTGCATACTCAAACGGCAGCGATGTATTATAACACCGTTCCCGGAAGCAGGGTTTATTTAGACAATTGCGCCTGCACAGTCGGGACCTATTCTAACGATTGCATTATATCCCGTAAGGGCTTCGAGCCGGAGTTCTGCGATATGATACCGTATGAATTTCACGGGCAGACCGTTACGGCGTTTAATCTTAATCCCGAGCGGGCGGATCTCGAAGTGCTTAACGATAATTCATCTGTTACGGTTTACGGATTCAAGGTAGAGGGACCCGGCACGGCGATTAAAACCGTAAACGGCGGCAAAACAAACGTGTTTGCCTTTTCCTGCGGCATAGGCGATATAACGGCAAAAAACGCGCTTTTTGTGAACGTTGATTCTGATGTTTATCTTATCGGCGGCAAGATTTTCGGCGTGACCGATAACCTTGATTATGATCTGATACTTGATTCAAAAATCGGCGAAAAGCACAAAAAAGTTTATAAAAAAGAGCTGGCGAAAGTAACAAAATATCGCGTAGATTATACGCTTATTGATAAACGGTGAAAATGTTTATGGTAAATCAATTTGATGTTTTTCTCGGTGTTACGGCGTTCGCCCAACTTGATGACGGCAAACGCTATCCTCTTAAACTCAAGTCGCAAAGCGGCGATACCCTTGAATTTGAAGAGCAGGCCCTCGGCATCACCTTCTCGGCTTCGGTGGCGACTTACGGAAAAATCAGATATTTAAAATATAAAGCGGAATATAACCCTCACGGTCTCGGTGAAATACCCGGCAGAAACCATTTTGACTATGAATGCACAGTAGGTCTGCACGTAAAGGGTATAAGGGGTGTTAAGCGCTTTTTTGCCACGTATAATAAAAGCGAGTTCTGGGTCCATCCGTTTTTCGGTGAATTGAACGCCCTGCCGGAATTTACCCAGGCGATCTTAACACAAAACGGCAGTGATTACAGCTTCTTTACCACCCTTTGCGATAAGGAATTCGTTTCAACGATAAAGGGCTTCCATGACGGTTTTGATATATACGTATGGAATAACTGTCTGCCTGACAGTGTAGATACTGTGGCTCTCACGTGGGGGCGGGGAAATGACCCCTACACACTTCCTTTTAAGGTGAACAAAGAAACGTTTTTACTGCTCGGCAAAACGCCGGTCATGAGGACCGATAAGGAATACCCCGGGGTTTTCGAGTATCTCGGCTGGTGTAGTTGGGATGCTTTTCACATGGAGGTCACCCACGCGGATCTTATAAACAAAGCCCGCGAGTTTAAGGAAAAAGGCATACCTGTTCGCTGGTTTATTCTTGACGATATGTGGGGAGACGTCCCGAATAATAATATACCCACAATGCAGTCCCGGGAATTAAACAGCTTTGAAGCGGCGCCCGACCGTTTCCCGAAGGGGCTGAACGGTATTGTAAAAGAGCTTAAAGAAAACTATAACTTAAAGGTCGGTCTTTGGCATCCCGCAACCGGCTACTGGCATGGGATAAACCCAAATTCACCTCTGGCAAAGGAGTATAAAGATTACCTGTTCTGGTCTACCAAAAAACAGCTTATACCCAGGTATGAGCGGGATGTTATCGAAGAATACTATGATCGCCAGCACGGATTCTACAGCGAATGCGGCGTTGATTTCATGAAGGTCGATTATCAGTCGCACCTGCGTTGGTATGAAAAACTCGCTATGCCGATAGGAAAGGCGGCGGATAATTTTCATAACGCCGTAGAAAGGGCAAACAATAAGTATTTCGGCGGCGCGCTCATAAACTGTATGGGTATGGCAACCGAGAATTTCTGGAACAGGAAAAGCGCGGTTTGCCGTTTCAGCGGCGACTTTTGCCCCGAGAGCAGAAAATGGTTTTCAGGGCATATACTCCAATGCGCGTATAATTCCATCGTTCAGGGTAGCGTTTACTACGGCGACTGGGATATGTGGTGGTCGGATGATACGCAGGCAATAAAGAATTCTGTTATTAAGGCAATGAGCGGCGGTCCTATTTACGTAAGCGATAAACTTGGCAGAAGCAAAAAGAACGTGATTATGCCTACGGTTTTCAGCGATGGCAGGATAATTCGACTTGACTCTCCGGCAAGACCGTCGCCTGATTGCCTTTTTGAAGACGCGCGCGAGAGCGGCAGAGCATTTAAACTATTTAATACCCATAATGAAAGCGGTATAATTGCCGTATTCAATATCGATAAGGATGAAAGACCCGTTTTTGCGGATATAACCGCCGCGGATATGCTGATTGATGAGAATAAGGAATACTGCGTATACGATTGGTTCTCTGAGGCGGCATTCAGGATATCGGGTAAGGATAGTTTCAGAATAGAGCTTAAAAACTATGATGAATTCAAGCTTTATATTTTTGCTCCTTTAAAGGACGGTAAGGCAGTAATAGGCCTTAAGAACAAGTATATGTCACCGGCAACGTATAAAATATCGTCAAGCGGCGAAGCGGTGCCGCTTGACGTGGGCGAGTTACTTATATTTAATTCGGATGAACTCAGCGAAACACATAGAAGTCAGGATGTCGCGGAGGAAGATTTATGAAAGAGATATTCAAATATACCTTTAACACAGATGAACCGGACGACGGAATAGTCGAGACCGGCGGTAAAAAGTGCGTCCGTCTTTTGAATTTCGGCGCCTGGCCGTATCTGACCGGACCGAGCGAGGATTATGGCGAGGGCAGGTGCGCGCTGTGGACCCCGCGCCTTGCGGCGGGCGTTGCGGTAAGCAAAAGCTTTAAAAAGCAGAATATCGACCGTTATAAACGCTATACGCTTTTTTTGAGGATGAAGGTAATAAATCCGCTGAACGATACCGTTAAGGTCGGCTTTTTTGCCTCGTCCGGCGAGTTTAACGTTCTTAACGACGGTCCGCTTACCGGGGTAGGTCCGTTTACCGAACTCGGAAAACCGGACGAACTCAGCAGTAAAAGTATTATCAAGGCGTTTGATGTTGATTGCAGTAAGCAGTCTGACGATTTTTTCGACGTTAAAGTATCGGTCAACGGCGATTATATACTCGAATGCCTTTACGGCGCGCTTCCCGAAAGCAATGTTTACGTAGGTATAATGAATTTCAGGCACAGGGATCTTAAGGATGAACCTGTAATCGCCATAAGCCAGATACAGGTATGCGAAAAAGAGTCGTATATCGCGTTTGAAAGCACGAGCCTTTCGGTTACCGCCGATTCTTTTGACAGTATAGACGTTGTAATGAAATTCAGGCATAAGGGGCTTGGAGCAAAGGTCCAGAACAATGATAAGACCTTCCGCATCAACAGCTTCTTTTGCGGATTATTCAACACAATGGACCTGCAAACCCAAATAATACCGGGCAACGAGAGCAGCACGGTAATAATAAAGGGCTTCAAGCAGATCCACATCAACGATGAGTTTTCGGTTTCCCCCGTTCTTATAGGCACCGACGATACGGGAAGGCAGCAGGCTATTTTCGGTGATACGGTGCTTTTCTCTCTGGCGGACCTTTATCGCAGATATTTTGTTGAAAAAAGGCAGTTGCCTAAATCTATAATAAAATGGTTTACGCCGGATACTGCGGCAAAGATCAGGCTATATAATAAAACGCCCGTAAATTCCGATTTTCTGGGCTTTGGAGCTTTATATTATCCGTGGATCTATCTAAAGGATGAATTCGGCAGAAACTATACCGAGGATCAGGCTGAAACCGAGCTTGAGCGGCTCAAGGCGTCGGGCGTCAGAATAGTCAGGGTAACGCTATTTGTAAGCTCGGATTGGTATTTGCCCGAAAGCGAGAGCTGGGAACTTTCCGGCGAACGTTTTGAAGGTATCTTACGCTCGTTATGCGGTATCCAAACGCGCGGCATAGATATCCTGCTTAATTTTGAGTGGGGCAACTCGATGAATTATCAGGGCGCGGTATTCGGTGATCCCAAGCTTGCCGCGCTTCCGTTTGAAAAACAGTGTGAGATATTCGGAACTTTCGTGCGCGATTATTTGAAGGCGATTAAAGATCGCGGCATAAACGCCGTAAAGTATATAACCTTTTTCTCCGAGCCGGGAAGCGGGTTTATAAACGGCTACGGCGATGAAAAAGGGCAGGAACTCCTCGAGAGATACAAGGCGTGTATCGGCGCGGTGGATGGCACCTTGAAAAAAGCCGGGATCCGCTCAGAGTATAAATTTATTCTCGGCAACGTGGCGCTCGGGACCGAAATGTGGAATTCCACCTGGCAGCTTTTTGCTCCGATGTATGAGGCGCTGGCGCCTTACGGCGATGAGTGGTCGTATCATAACTATAACAAATACGTATCAGAGTATACTGATACGGCGCCTAAATTTGAAAATATGATGACTTTTGTTAATGACGATATCATGCAAAAGACCGGCATCGCCGCGCAAAATGTTTGGATCGATGAATACAATGCTACCGATCGCAATAATTCCTGGTTTGAGACCCGCAATGCATCACCCTGGAATCCCGTTCATATGATAGCGGGTATGGCGGCATTTATGAACATCGGCTATAAAACCGTTTTGCATTGGACATTTACAAATACCCTTTGGGTAGGCTCAAGAGGAAACAACGCCGATAACTGGCAGGATGGTTTTCACTGTTGGGGGCTTGTGCCTAATCCTTTGCAGGAACAAAAACCGTATAATAGTTTTTATGCGTATCAGATGGTTGCTTCGCACGTTTGGCCAGGCAAGACCTATCGCGGAGATAATTCTTCGGAAAGCGGACTGTGTTGCACCGCCTGCGAGAGCGGGAACGGCAATTATACGATCATCGTGGTAAACTCAAACGTTTCCGATATGCCGTTTGAATTATCCTTTGAAAAGGATTTTGGCGGTATGACCTTTAACCGTTATCTCTTTGAGGGCTTAAAGCAGTATCGGGACGATGATGCCACCCCGATACTTCCGGGCAAGGAGATCAAGAACGTTACCACCCATATTAAGGATATGATACCTTGCGGTTCGGTAGCGGTTTATACCGCGATAAAGGAATAGTTTATTATTTCCGGTTTTCTTCATTAAAAGCAGAGGTAATATTATGTCGATTGAGTATTTACAAGAAGAAAAAATATTTGTTTTACAAACAAATAGCACGACCTATGCGTTTTCGGTTTATGAGGAAACGCCCAAATATGAGGGCGCAACAACTCGCAGGACCTTAAGGAGTCTGTATTGGGGCAGAAAAATAAGCAGAGCTGAAGATTTTTCGCGTCCGTTTAATTGGTATATTAACGGGTATAACGACGGCGGCAAGCACTCGCACGAGCGGTATGCAAGCGAATATGTGGGCGCCGGCGGTCTGTTTTACAGCGAGCCGACTTTAAAAGTGCAGTTTGCCGACGGTGTAAGGGATTTGTTTCTTAATTACAAATCGCACGAAATCGAGAAAAACAGCTTAAAAATAACCTTAGCCGATGTTTATTACGGCATTGAGGTCGACTTGAATTATACTGTTTTTGAAGCGCTTGATATTATAGCTCGCAACTGCGTTATAAGAAACATCGGCAGTGAAGAAATAAGAATAGAAAAAGCGTTTTCCGCAACCGTAAACATACCTTACGGCGGTAAATACTATCTCACTTCCATGGATAGCAAATGGACATACGAATACGATTTGCATCGCACCGAGATCACTAAAGCAAGAACGGTCATTGAGAGTTTAGGCGGCGTGTCCAATTCGCAGAATTTCCCGTATTTTGCTATTGATGACGGTATGGCAAACAGCTTTTGCGGCGAAATATGGTTTGGAACGCTTGCCTGGAGCGGCAATACCAAAATAACGGTCGAAAAGGACGCTATGGAGCAGGTGCGGGTCACCGGCGGTATAAGCGACGATGATTTTGCTTGGATATTAAAGCCGAGTAACAAGTTTACAACTCCGGATTTTGTGCTTGGATTTACGGCAAACGGATTTAACGCCGCGTCACAGAATTTGCAGAAATACGTAAAGGCTACACGGTTGCCTTCTGAATGGAAAAACAAGCCCGCCCCGATTATTTATAACGGTTGGACCTGTTTTAAATTTGATATTGACGAACAAAAGCTTATAGGTGTGGCGGAGAAGGCGGCAAAAATCGGCGCGGAGTTTTTCGTTGTCGACGACGGCTGGATGGAAAATCGCAACAGCGATACCTCCGGAGGATTGGGCGATTGGAAAGTAGACAGAAAAAAATTCCCGAACGGCTTTGCTCCGCTTATTAGGCGCGTAAACGAGCTCGGTATGAAATTCGGGCTTTGGATTGAACCGGAAATGGTAACAAGAAACAGTGATTTGTTTAAAACGCATCCTGAATGGGTTATGGGTTTTAAAACGCGCGAATATGAGGAAAGCCGCGGACAACTCAATCTGAATTTAGCCATAGACGAGGTAAAAGATTATATAATAGGCGTTTTGGACGGTTTGCTCAAAAACAACAATATTGAATACTTAAAGTGGGATATGAACCGATATATTTCACAGGCAAATTTACCCGATGCACCCTCAGGCGAACAACGTATGGTATGGGTGAAATACGTGCATAATTTGTATGAGATTTTTAAGTATATCAGAGAAACATATCCGCACGTATTCCTTGAAAATTGTGCTTCCGGCGGGCTTCGCGCTGATATTGAAACGCTTAAATACAGCGATCGTATAAACTATTCGGATAATCACGACCCGGTGGATTCTTTATATATGCGCGAGGGGTTATCATATTTTTGTCCGGCAGGATATATCGGCGGTTCGGGCCATATAAGCGCCAGCGGCAGCGGCTTTAACAGGCGTGAATGTCCGCTTGAGTTTAAGGCGTTGCTCGGTATGACCGGTTCGCTCGGTCTTTCGGTCAATCTGATGAATTCTTCAAAAGAGGAGCTTGATGAGATCGCCGGATATATAGCCCTGGCAAAAGAACTGCGCGATACCGTTCAACTCGGCAAAGGGTATCAGTTAAGGTCGGTTTATAAGGATAACTGCTACTGCCGCGAATTCGTTTCTGCGGACGGCAAAGAGGTGCTCGTTTTCCTTTTTGCACCTCAACTTACCTTTACCTACTGCTTCCCCTCAATAAAGCTTTTCGGTCTTGATGAAAAAGCCCTCTACCGCGTGGATGATTCATACACTATGAGCGGCGAGGGACTTATGAACAAAGGACTTGACCCGAAGGTCTACGGGCTTGGCAATATGGTTTGCAAGTTAATAAGGATAAGAAAAATCGGCAAATAAAAAAATCAGGGTCTACGTTTGACGTAAACCCTGATTTTTCATTATACTATTCCACAAAACAACTGTAGTCTGTATATGCGTCCTTGGCACCGTAAAACTCTTTTTCGGTGTCCGTAAACTCTTTCATTTTTAACAGGCAGGTGGCTATTGCGATCTCTTCATCGGAAAGACGGGTGTTTTTAAAAGGATTTGTATATAAGATATTGCCGTTTCCGGTAATGTTAAGCAGCGAAAGCCCGTCGAGATTTTCTTCGCTGCCAAAGCAGTTGCGCTTTAAGCCAAAGGTGCACGGAAGCCCGTCTTTTAGGTAAGTTACGGTATCGTTTACTATTTCTCCGTTCGTGCCGCGGATAACTATCCGCGTGCCTCTTATATCAGAAAAATACTGCTCGTAATTAAAATCGTAAACAGCGCTTTTTTTGCCGAAATCAAAGATAACTATTTTTTGCTCGGCATTGACCTCGGTCGGCTCGATAAGTCCCGCGCGGCTGTTGTATCTGTTTAGTCTATCGGTTAGTTTTATCTCGGTTTTTTGCGGCTTTTCATTGTTTATGTCAAGGAAAAACCTTATTAAACTTGCTGCGTGATAATCGTGGCAGCAGGAAAGCTGAACCTGATTTATATCGCCTAAAATGCCGCTTTCTATTATTCTTTTATAAGCCTGATTGCGCGGCATAAAATGGAACTGCTCCGCCACCTGTATCTTGCCGCTTAAAGATTTGCTTGTAACGGGTGTTTCGGTCAAAACCGGTATGCCTTTGTCCGCCAGCATTTGCGCGGTTTCGTTTATTGATTGTTTGCTAACGCAGGAAACTATAAAATCAAAATCGGTTTCGAGCAGACCGTCGAGAGTGTCAAAAATCGGCACACTGTATTTTTTTGAGAATTCTTCGCGTTTTTGCGGGTTTCTGATAAAAACACCGCACACCTTAAACCGCTCTGGGCAGAGCGCGGCAATTCTCAAATAGAATTCACTTCGCCAACCGGCGCCGATAATGCCGAAGGTTATCATAGATAAACACCACCGATACAATAGTTTTCGGCTATATTATACGATAATCATTTTACTTTTTCAATAAAAAAACTCCGCCAGGCGCCCTTTGACGTGCAATTTAGTGTTTTTCGGCTATTTTACACTATTTTTTAGTTATTTTACACTGTAAAAATTAAGCCTTATATGATAAAAGTCATTATAGATGACTATACGGTTTCAGCCATTAGAATTTTTAGGTTTAAGAAGGAGACTTTACCGTGAGCAAGGTCAACGCAAAAAAAGAAAAACAGATAATCCCGACTTATATTCCAAAAAAGGCAAACGATCTGCCAATGTTCTTTGAAAACAAACCCTATCAGGGCGCGAGTGGGCGGCTTTATCCGATTCCGTATTCCGATGGTATAACCGATGAGAAAAAGGAAGTCAGTTACGATGTTTTTACCCTCGAAAACGAGTATATAAAAACGCAGGTCCTGCCCGAGATAGGCGGCAAAATACTGCGCGGTTTCGATAAGGTCGGCAGCCACGATTTTATATACTATAATGAGGTTATAAAGCCGGCGCTCGTTGGTCTTGCTGGCGCCTGGATATCGGGCGGTATCGAATTCAACTGGCCCCAGCATCACAGACCTACCACCTTTATGCCGCTTGAAGCGGTGATCGAGGAAAATGCCGACGGCGGCAAAACCGTTTGGACCGGCGAGGTAGAGCCCTTTAACCGTATGAAGGGCATGGCGGGTATCACGCTCGATCCCGGCAGAAGTTATATTAAAGCCAAGGTGCGCGTATATAACCGCACCGCGCTGCCGCAGGTGTTTATGTGGTGGGCAAATTTAGCAGTGCCGGTAAACGATAACTACCGCACCGTTTTCCCGCCCGATTGCGAATGGGTAAACGACCACGACCGCCGCGCCGTTTTAGAGTGGCCGATAGCAAAGGGCGTATATAAAACAGCCAGACCTTATGATTTCGGTGAGGGGACCGACCTTTCGCACTATAGCGCCGTTAAGGTGCCTTCCTCCTACCTTATTTCGCAGGGTCAGTCCGATATGGACTTTATCGCGGGATATGACGTTGGCATAAACAAGGGTATCGCCACAGTCGCAAACCACCATATTTCTCCCGGTAAAAAGATGTGGCACTGGGGAATAGGCGATTTCGGCGATATGTGGTGCAATAACCTGACCGATGAAAACGGACCTTACATAGAGCTTATGACCGGCGTTTATACCGATAATCAGCCTGATTTTACCTGGATAGCGCCTTATGAATCAAGAGAGTTTGAGCAATATTGGTATCCTATCCGCGATATAGGCGAAGTAAAGAATGCCTCGATAGATGCGGCGGTAAACGTTGAAAACCGAAAAGAAGGCTTGTTTATCGGCTTTAACGTAACGGGCGTATTTGCGGGCGCCACCGTGCGTGTTGCCGCAAAGGATAGAATACTGTATAGCGAAACCTGCGATATGAAGCCGGAAGTTTCGTATATGAAGACTCTTGATATCGGCGATACCGATTTCAACGATATAACCGTTTCGCTTTTAAGTGGCGATGGTAAAACTCTCGTATCGTATAAACCGTATGTCCGCGGGCAGAAAACGCCTATTACGCCGAGAAAACCGGTAAAGCGCCCGCGTGAGATCGAAACGGTAGAAGAACTTTATATTAACGGATTACATCTTGAGCAGTATAAACAGCATAACTATAAGCCGGAGGATTATTATCTTGAAGGTATCCGCCGCGATGCCGGCGATATAAGGTGTAACACCTCTATGGCGCGCTTGTGCCTTAAAAACGGTGAATTCAAAAAGTGCGTAGGTTATTGCGATACCGCCATAAAGCGCCTTACGCTTCGCAACGAGCACCCCACCGATACCGAGGCGTTTTACCTTAAAGGTATCGCGCTTACCTATCTCGGCGAAACAAAGGCGGCTTACGATATACTTTATAAAGCGGCTTGGAACTATCCGCACAGAAGCGCCGCGCTCTTCGAGCTTGCCTGCCTTGACTGTAAGGCGGGCGAGTATATGGCGGCGCTCGAAAAACTTGATGAGTCGATAGGTCTTAATACCGGTCACACAAAGGCACAGAACCTTAAAACCGCCATACTTCGTCGCATTGATAACGAGGCGGCTAAAAAGCAGGCAAATATTTGCCGTAACGATGATTTGCTTGACCTTTTTGCTAAGATCGAGTATTCGCATTTTGCGGATGACACTGCTGAGATTGCGCAGTTTGCGGTAAAGGCGGAAAATCTTATCGACGTAGCAAACGATTATATAAAAGCCGGTTTTTATGACGACGCGGTTTACACCCTCGCTTTTTATAACGGCAAACACCCGCTTATTGAATACTATAAGGGTTACTGCTTAAAGGATAACTCATATATTGCCAATGCCGAGGCGATAGATACGGGTTACTGTTTCCCGTCCCGCCTTGAGGATATCGCGGTGCTTTGCTACGCAATAGAAAACGATAAGACCGCCGCAAATGCCTGCTATTATCTCGGTTCGCTTTATTATGACCGCTTCCGTTATGCCGACGCCGCGGCAGTTTGGAACGAGGGATTAAGGCGCAACGGTAAACACGGCAAGATATGGCGCAACCTCGCCCTTTACTATTTCGATAAAGCGGGCGAGCCGCAAAAAGCAAAGGATTGCCTCGAAAAGGCAATGCTTTATAAACACGATCCGCGTTTACTGCTTGAATACGAGCAGTTGCTTAAAAATATGAACTTTACGCCGAAGGAGCGCCTCGCGGTCTACGAAAAATACCCCGAGCTTTTAGCCGAGCGGGATGACTGCTATCTCGATAAGCTTACCCTTATTTCACAAACCGGCGATTTCAAGACCGCTATTGATATGGCAAAGGCAAAGCGTTTTCATATCTACGAGGGCGGGGAAGGCAAGCTTACAAAACAGCACGCCTGGATGCACGTGCTTTACGGCAAAGAGCTTATGGAAAGCGGCGATTTTGCCGCCGCCGAAAAGATTTTCTTTGACGGCGTCAATATGCCAAAGTCCTATGGAGAGGCAAAAACCTTCTTTAATCAGGAAGCGCATATTTACTACTACCTCGGCGCACTTTATGAAAAGCAGGGCGAAGCGGAAAAGGCAAAAGACGCCTACAAACAGGCGGCGGTCTACAAAGCGGCGGTTTCCGAAATATCGCTTTTCCGTGCGCTTGCTCTTAAAAAGCTCGGTGAAGAAGCCGAGGCAGAAAAGGTGCTCGAAGAAATGCTTGCCGTAGCTGATAACTTTATAGTTAATAAGGACCTGCGGACCTATTACGGCGTAGGCTCGCCGTCGCCGATGCCCTTTGAGTATAACATAGAAAAGAATAACCTGACCGACGGTTATATTCTTAAGGCGTTTGCTCTGCTTGGATGCGGTAAGTCGGATGAGGCGAGCATCGCAATAGAAGAGGCAAGAAAACTTAACCCCTACGATTTCAGAATATTTGCTTTTGATAGAATAAAGTAATGAAAGAAAAACGTATTATAATAAACAGTCCCGATAATATGTGGCACGCGGAGATCTCCGCGTGCCGCGGTGCTAATACAGAAAAACTCCTTTATAACGGCGAAAACGTTTTAAAGCCGTTTGTATCGGTAGAGCAGTGGCGCGAAAACCCGTTTATTTGCGGCAGTCCGCTGTTGTTTCCCGCAAACCGAACGGCGGGCGGCAGGTTTTCGTTCGGCGCTAAGGATTATCATTTGCCGATCACCGATGAAAAAAGCAACGTTAATCTGCACGGATCGTTATATTGCCAAACCTTTTCGGTTAAGGAAATAAAGGGTAACAGCGTTGTTTTGCAGTTTGAAAACAAGGGAGAAATATATCCCTTTGAGTTTTTGTTAACAGTTGAATATACGCTTGAAAACGGCGGTCTTACGCAGAGCTTTATAATTAAGAATTGCGGCAAAACCGATATGCCGTATACCTTTGCGCTTCATACTACCTTTTATGAGCCGGATCATTTTTGCGTGCCGATATCGATTGTCGAGGAGAAGGATGCCCGCCATATACCCACCGGCAGATATATACCCCTTACCGCCGATGAGGCGTTATACGCTTCGGGTATCGATCCCCGCGGCAGGGTGATATCCGGCTATTATAAGGCGAACGGCAACGCGGCGGCTGTCGGTAAATACCTTTATACCGTATCTGAGCAGTTCGACCACTTTGTGCTTTATAACGGCGGCAAAAACAGCGGCTATCTGTGCGTTGAGCCGCAGGCGGGGGCTGTAAACGGGCTTAATATTACGGGCGGTCACCGCGTGATTGCCGCGGGCGAAGAGGAAGTGCTTTGCACGCACATAGGCGCTTAAGGGTTTTCCGTTGATTTTGCATAACTTTTCGGCGATTTAACAATGGTTATGTTTTGTGCAAAAATATTATAATTTATCCGTAATATAGTGTGAGGTCGTATATCTTGCACAAAGTATTCCAAAATCAACAACGGAGGGAATGTCTATGAAAAAGAAATTTGAAAAACTGCTTGCGGTAGTTATTGCCGTATGTATGTTTGCGGCAATGATGTCGCTGCCCGCGTTCACCTTTGCGGACACGTGGGACGGAAGCGCCGTTTCCGAAGCACTTGACGGCGAGGGCACGGAAGAATCACCTTACTTAATTGCCACCGGTGCCGACCTTGCCTATTTCGCGGCACAGGTAAACGGCGGCAACGGTTACTCGGGCAAGTATATTAAACTGACCGATGATATTGATTTAAACAATGCTGCTTTTACTCCCATAGGCAGCGGCAGCGTATCCGGTAGTGCTGTTACGATTATCGGCGCGTCCAATTGCTTCAAAGGAACTTTTGATGGCGACGGTCATACCGTAAGCAATCTGAAAGTCGATACCGGTGAAACTGTCAGCGCGGGCTTTTTCGGCGCGGCGTGGAACGCCACCATTAAAAACTTGAACGTTCAGGGTAGCGTTAAGGGAACAAAAGGCGGTTACGCATTGCCGGTCGGCGGTCTTCTTGGCTGTGCCAATAACGTTACTATCACAAATTGTTCGTTTAACGGCACCGTTGAAAGCACAAATACCAACGCGAATTCTATTGCCGCTTCCGGCTTGGTATCAACGGTAACCGGCGGCTTCCTCACTATAAATAAATGCAGCGTTTCGGGAACTGTTATCAGCTTCGGTAGAGGCGGCGGCATTTTAGGCGACGTAAACGGCAATTTCACGGTAAACATTATGAACAGTTACTGTGATGCGACCATGACGGGCGCTTACGAAGGCTACACCGGCACCGCGCCTACCGCGGGCGGCCTTATCGGCTTCCTTAATAACGGCACAATTTCGGTTACAAACTGCTTCTTCTACGGAACAGCGCCGGCAAAGCGTGCAAGCGGTATGGGCGGTCCTGTTATAAACCATAAGGCAGGCGGCAATTTGACACTTACAAGAGTTTACTATAACAGTGATAACAACGCCCCTGCTGAAGGTGGTGCTTTTGACGTTGCGGTTGACGGCGTAGGTAAAACCGCCGAGGAATTTGCCGATGGCACCGTTACAGCCCTTCTTAATACCAACCACGAAGAACCCGTATTCGAGCAGGGCGAGAATTATCCGGTATTCTATGTAAACAAATGTGTGCACGAGAATATATC
>JAFZIK010000034.1 GCA_017554405.1 Clostridia bacterium
GGCGCGCTCGCAACCTCACCCGGCACTCGGTTTTTGGGGACCGATGCACAACCCGACTGAGCTATACCCCTAAATATTCATTTTAAATAAAGATGAAAAAACCACGCGAAATGCGTGGTTTTTTCTGGTGGACCAGCAGGGACTCGAACCCCGGACCGACCGGTTATGAGCCGGTTGCTCTAACCAACTGAGCTACTGGTCCGCGCTTACAGCCACGCGGCTGACAGCAAAAGTTATTATACATTTATTGCGGGACTTTGTCAACCCATATTTTCAAAATCCGGATTATTTTTATAAAGTTTTCTGATAATGCCGAAAACGGCAAGCGCGATAATGCCGCAAACGGCGATAATAAGCACTGTTACAAGTATTTTTTGCGTTTTATAATTATTCAGCTGCTCATCGTAGCTGTTTATCTGCGCCTCGGTATCGGAGTTATTCATGGCATCGATACCGAAGGTGGAAAAGACGGTTTCGATCTCCTCCGAAGTGCCCTCTTCGGGATTACTGCAGGAAACGATATAAATCTTACCGTCGGCAACCGTTATAAACTGCGTAAGGGTATATTTGCCGCCGCTATCGGTATGAAGCGTTTCGGTTTTTGCAAATTTTCTGCTGTTATTCGTTATGACCGTAGCGTTGGCGTCCGGCAAACCGTAAACCGCCGAAAGCTCTTTTATCTGCGTATCGGTAAGCTTATCCGCCTCCTTTACGCGGGATGAAAGCTCATCTTCAAAGGAATACACCTTTATCTGCGTTTGTTTATCGGGAGAAACCGCAATAAACTTAAGAGTGCTATCCCCGAAAAGGGCGGTCACCTGCTCTTCCGTTATACCGAGCCGCTCCGCCGCATCGGCAAAAGAAAGATCGCTTGAAGCTACGGCGAACGGATCCCCGACCTCCAGCGAAAAGCCATCGGGGCTTTTGAATCCCGGCAATATAAACAGCGCCGCGGCGAGGAGCGATATAATAAGAATATGCTTTTTCACTCTGCTCACCTGCCGTTTTGCCGCTTTGCCGCGGTAACCGTGTTTTTAAGAAGCATTGCGATGGTCATAGGACCCACGCCGCCCGGCACGGGGGTAATGCTATCAGCCACACGCGATACCTCATCGAAGCAAACGTCACCGCAAAGCTTGCCGTTTTCCCTGTTTATGCCTACGTCTATAACAACGGCTCCGGGTTTTACCATATCGGCGGTAACAAAGCCCGCTTTGCCCACGGCGGAAACCAGAATATCCGCGGTCCTTGTTATTTCCTTTAGGTTAACGGTTTTGGAGTGGCAAACCGTTACCGTTCCGCTACGGTGCAAAAGCAGCATCGCCATCGGCTTGCCCACGATATTAGACCTGCCTATCACAACGCAGTTCTTGCCCGCGATCTCAATACCGTAATAATCGAGTATCTCTATAATGCCCGCGGGGGTGCAGGGCAGAAAATCGAAATTCCCAATCATTATTTTGCCGACGTTTGAAATATGGAACGCGTCTACGTCCTTATTTGGCGAAATCGCCGCGATGACCGCCTGCTCGTTTATATGACCGGGCAGCGGCAGCTGGCAAAGGATACCGTTTACGCTTTTTTCACTGTTGAGCGTTTCGATAAGCGAGATAAGCTCCGCTTCGGTGGCGTTTTCATCGAGGATATACTCGAACGATTTTATCCCCGTTGCCTCGCACGCCTTTTTCTTGTTTGCAACGTATATTTTTGAGGCGGGATCATCCCCCACCAGAATAACGGCAAGTCCTACGCCGATACCCTCGTTTTTAAGGGCTTCCACCTCGGCGGCGACCTTTGCTTTAACGCTTGCCGATACCTCTTTACCGTCTAAGATCCTACTCATTCTCTTCCTCTTTAATATCCGCTTCGGATTCTTCGTTTGTTTCTTCTGTGGGTTCTTCTTCCGCTTCTTCTTCGGTTTCATCATCGCTGAAAACGCCGCTGTAAACGAGCGCCGCTTTTTCTTCCTTCATGCGTTTATCTATAAGGACGAGCGCCACCGCCGCGGCAACGCAGGCAACGGCTGAAAGCAGGCAGGAGACCCTGATCGGTCCTATCATCAGGCTATCGGTGCGCAGCGTTTCTATGATCGCCCTGCCGAAGCCATACCAAACGCAGTAATAAAGCGATATCTGACCGCTGAACTTGCGCCTGTTTGCCAAAAAATGCAAAACGAAAAACCCGGCTATACACCATATTGATTCATACAAAAAGCAGGGATGAACAAGCCCGTATCCCTTCATATAATCGATCGTGTTATTGCTCTGCATTCCCCAGAATGAACTGCCGGTAAAGGTGCCGAAGGCTTCCTGATTGGTAAAGTTGCCCCAGCGACCAATGCCCTGCCCTATCAAAAAGCCGAGGGCGGCAAGATCGAGCGCGTCAAGCACCTTGATCTTTTTAAGGCGGCACATAAGGGTGCCGCAAACCGCGGCGCCGATAACACCGCCGTAGATAGCAAGCCCGGATATGCCCGAATCGGTGCCGACGCCGAAAAACTCACCGAAGCTCTTAAGCGGCTTACCGTCAAATATAACGTAATACGCCCGCGCGCAGAGTATGGCGACCGGCGCCGTAACTATGATAACGTCAAGCAAACGGTCAAAATCGATATTGAACCTTTTCGCGTATCTTGCGCCGTAAATGACCGCCAACAGAAATCCGAAGGCGATCAGCACGCCATACCACTGGATCTTCCAGCCGTTTTGACCGATAGGCAAAACGAACGCCACCGGGTTTATATTAAAATGCATACCGAAGATCAAAACTTCATTTTCGCCCATATTATCATCCCTCCTGCGGTTTTATGACCGAAAGCACCGAAAGATCATCGTCAAAAATATCGGTGCGTTTCAAAACGTCGTCATAACTTACGGTTTTAAGCAACTTGATCTGCTCAAACAGATCGTAATCGCAAACGGCGCACTCGGTAAGCTGCATGGCGGTCATCTCAACGCTGTTGAAGCGGCGCAGAGCATCGCCGTAAGCCGCGCATTTAACGGCTGAAAACAGCTTTTTATCAAAGCCGTGCTCCCTTATATTTGCGATCTCTTTTTTTATCTCATCCGCAACGCGGGCGGGATTTTCCGATTCGCCGGAGAATATAGCCGCGGCATAATCGCGCCCGGTGAAGTATTCAAAATCAAACTCATCGTTTATAAGCCCCTCATCCATAAGGCGCTTATAAAGCGGCGAGGATTCACCGCATATTATCTCGAGCAAAAGCTCAACGCATATCTTGCTTTTAAGGCGCCTGAAGGGCGAGCCGATCTTTTGCTTATAGCCAAAGCAGAATATCGGCGTTAAAACCGGAAACGCCTGCTCAACGTAGTTTTTGACCACGCTCTCGGGCTCGCCTATACCGCCGCGGGTGATCTCGTTGGCGCCGCGGTCGGCGACCGCCGCCTCAATCTTTTTAAGCACGGCGCGGGCGTCCACGTTGCCGGCGATACATACGAACATATTGGAGGGGTTATAAAACGTGTTATAGCACTCATAAAGAAGGTCGCTGTTTATTTTTGCTATAGAATCCACCGTTCCGGCAATATCGATCTTTACCGGATGGTTTATATACATCGCGCCGAGCATATTGAAGAGCACCCGCCAGGAAGGACTGTCATCATACATCCTTATCTCCTGACCTATTATCCCCTGCTCCTTTTTGACCGTTTCCTCGGTGAAATAGGGGGATTGAACAAAGCTTAAAAGAATATCGAGATTCTCTTCAAACCTATCACTGCAGGAGAACAAATAACAGGTGCGGTCAAACGAAGTAAAGGCGTTTGCCATAGCGCCGGTTTCGGCGTATTTTGAAAAGGCATCGCCCTCTTCGCTCTCAAAAAGCTTATGTTCAAGAAAATGCGCGATGCCCTCGGGCACGGCGACCGGCTGACCGCCGTTTAACGAAAAGGCGGTATCTATCGAGCCGTATTTAGTGCCGAAAACCGCATACGCCGAGGTAAACTGCGGCATCTCGCAAATATAGACCTTAAGCCCGTTATCGAGCGTTGCAAGAATATAACTTTCGCCTATATCGCTTTCAAAAACTTTTTTATCCATTAGTCCGCCCCCTTTGGCATAAGCGCGTAAACCGTATTTAGTTTAACCGTTTTGGCTATCTGCACGACCGCGTCTTTTTGAACGGCGGAAACGTATTCAGCGTATTCCTCCGGTGAAACCGGCGTATCGGAATCGCATTTGAAGGTCCACCAGTTATCAAGGGTATCCTGATGATCGCCGTAGCCCTTAAGGGCGTTGATTATACTTTTCTTAGACGCCTCAAACTCAAAATCGCCGAACTGACCGTTCTTCATAACGTCGAGCTGGCGGAGTATCTCATACTCCGCTTTTTGCGCGTTTTCGGCTTCAACGCCGCTATCCACCATAATAAAGCCCTTGCGCTTATCTACGGTAGACGAGCAGTAATAACATAAACTCATTTTCTCACGAACGTTGGTAAAGAGCCTTGAATAGGGTCCGCCGCCGAACATATCACACATCACCGCAAGCTTTGCCGAATCACGCTCGTCATCGCCCGGCAGGACCGAAAAGCCCATAACAAGCTTGCCCTGCGCCACGTCCATTTTTTCTTCAACGCGCTTTGCCGCGTAGATCGGCTTTAAGGGTATGCTTTTTGTTACCGCCGCGGCGGAGCTTCTCTCTATCCCCGAAAGGCGTTCTTTTACGTTTTCGAAAACGTTTGCGGGAAGCGAAGCCGATATAACGTTTACCCGCAGGTATGCGCGGGAAAGCATCTCCTGCCACGCACCGAACAGCCCCGCGGGGGTGATAGCCGCCACCTGCTCCTCGGTGCCGCATTTCGGAACGCCGAAGGCATCGCCCTTAAACATTTCCTCTATAAGCCGCTTCCTGGCATATAGCCGCTTTTCGGCGAGCTCGCTTCTGATATGCTCTATCGCCTTGCGCTTTTCGCGTTCAAGATCGCTTTTTGAAAACTCGCCGTTTTCCGCCAGAGGGTCGAATATAAGACTGTTTAAAAGCTCGGCGGCACGTGTGACGAGCTCCTCGCCGTCCAGCGCGTATTTATCGTCAAGGACCGAAATACCCATCTTTAAAAGCTGATAATCGCCCACCTTTTCCGCCGAGGCGAAGAGATTTGCGGAATAAAGCTTATTAAGCTTGAAGTTCAGCTTTGAAAAATCGGGGTATTCCCTGCCGCAGGTGGTAAGAATAAAGGGAAGCAACGCGAAGGACGCCACCTTTTCCTTATCGACGGGCAGATAGAAATTATAGGAAATGTGGGTGGTCTTGAACCTATCGCTCTTAATAAAAAAGCCCTGCGCCGCGTTACCGATATCAATTACGTTTTCAAGCATATTATTACTCCTAATAATCTAAAATTCTGACGCCGAAGCCGCGAAGCATATCGGCAAGCAGACTTACCGGCAGACCGTAAACGTTGAAATGATCGCCCTTAATACCGCTGACAAAAACGCAGGATATGCCCTGAAGCGCGTATGCCCCCGCCTTGTCAAAAGGATCGCCGGTATCTATATATGCGTTTATTTCCGCATCGTTTAACTCCTTAAAAGTCACTTCGGTAACCGCCGCGCGCGTATCCGACCCGGCACCCGACAGCACCGTTACGCCGGTTATCACCTTATGCGTTTTGCCCGAGAGCGCACGCAGCATCCCGACCGCCGCCGCTCTGTCCTTCGGCTTGCCGAAGACCCGGTCGCCCAGCACCACCGCTGTATCAGCCGATATAATTATACTGTTTTCCCCCGCTTTTGAAGCGACCGCTTTTGCCTTTTCAAGCGAAAGGCGTTTTATCTCGCTTTCTATCGGGAGACTTTGATCGATGGTTTCATCGACCTCTTCGCTCATAACCGTAAAATCCAGGTTTAAAAGCGATAAAAGCTCCCTTCTCCGGGGCGACTTTGAGGCAAGTATTATTCTCATATAGTGATTATGCCCTTTTCTGCATTTTTTGTTATTTTACCACAAAGCGGTGACTTTTGCAATATAAACCGTAGTTTTTACTTGTAATTATACACATTATATGGTATAATGACAAACAACAATATGTATAGGTGGTTTTGTGTTATGAAATGTCCGTTTTGCACATACGAAGAAAGCAAGGTTATCGATTCACGCCCGACCGATGAGGGCGAACGCATCCGCAGAAGGCGCGAATGCCTTAAATGCGGCAAGCGTTTTACAACCTACGAGATCATAGAAAGTCTGCCGATCATCGTTATCAAAAGGGATAAATCCCGCGAGGTATTCGATCGCCAGAAGCTTATGACCGGTATGCTCCGCGCCTGCGAAAAACGCCCCGTTTCGATAGAAACGCTCGACCGCGCGATAGACGATATCGAGGCGCTTATCCAAAATTCGCTTGACCGCGAGGTCAAGAGCGAAAAGATCGGCGAGCTCGTTATGGAAAAGCTCAAGGAGATCGACGAGGTCGCATACGTCCGCTTCGCCTCGGTTTACAGACAGTTCAAGGATATAAACACCTTTATGGCGGAGCTTAACAAATTACTCGAAAACTGAGGATTTTCAATGAACGAAAACGAACTTTTAGCCGAGCTGTTACTGCCCGGAATTAAAAACACACCCGATTACTACGAAAACCTATACCCGTTACGCAATTTACCCGAGGGTGCAAGGGTCACGCGAGTGGCTCCGAGCCCTACGGGCTATTTGCATTTAGGAACACTTTTTACCGCGCTTGTAAACCGCATGATCGCCACGTCTTCAGGCGGCGTTTTCTACACCAGGATAGAAGATACCGATAAAAAACGCGAGGTGGAAGGCGGCATTGCCGATATAATAGGCGGACTTGACCGCTTCGGCATAGCCATTGACGAGGGCTTTATTAGCGGCGAAGAAGAGCGCGGCGCATACGGACCCTATAAGCAAAGCTGCCGCGCAGAGATATATCAGTGCTACGCAAAGGAGCTTTTGAAAAAAGGTCTGGCTTACCCCTGTTTCTGCACAGCCGAAGAGCTTGCCGCAATGCGCGAGGATCAGGAAAAGCTTAAGGTGCGCACCGGCTACCACGGCGAGTGGGCAAAGCACAGGAATATAACCTACGCCGAAGCAAAAGCGAACGTAGAAGAAGGCAAGCCATTTGTTATCAGGCTGCGCTCGGGCGGGGATGAAAGCCGCCGCGTTGTTTTTGAGGACGTTATAAAGGGCAGAATAGAAATGCCCGAAAACGATGAGGATTTCGTTATCCTTAAGTCGGACGGTATACCGACCTACCATTTTGCTCACGCCATAGATGATCACCTTATGCGGACCACCCACGTTTTCAGGGGCGATGAATGGATATCCTCGGCGCCTAAACACCTTGAACTTTTCAAAGTTTTAGGTTTCAAGCCGGTAAAATACGGGCATATTTCCCCGATAATGAAGTTAGACGGCGGTGCAAAACGCAAGATATCAAAGAGAAAAGACCCCGAAGCCGCGGTCCACTTTTTCGCGGAAGAGGGTTATCCGACCGCCGCGGTAATAGAATACCTTATGACAATAGCCGCCTCCGATTTTGAGGACTGGCGCAAGGCGAACCCCGATTCGGATTACCGCGATTTCAAATTCAATCCGAAGAAAATGAGCGTTTCGGGCGCGCTTTTTGACGGAGATAAGCTTAACGACGTAAGCAAGATAATGATATCCAAAATGCAAAGCGGCGATGTCTACGCGGCGCTTACCGATTGGGCAAAGGAGTTTGACGGCGAGTTTTACGGTATTTTGACCGAAAACCCCGATTACACAAAAAAGATGCTTGCGGTTGACCGTGACGGAGTTAAGAACGCCCGCAAGGATTTTGCAAAGTGGAACGAGTGCAAAGACTATTTCTCATATTATTTTGACAGTCTGTTTACTCCTTCCTATACCCTGCCCGAGCGGGTCTCAAGGGAAGATGCAAAGGCGTTTTTGAGCGAGTATATTAAGACCTACGACCCCGCGGACGACCGCTCGGTCTGGTTCGATAAAATAAAGGCGCTTGCTCCCGCGCTCGGCTTTGCCGCCGAAACAAAGGAATACAAAGCCGCGCCCGATAAGTTTAAGGGCAGCGCCGGCGACCTTAGCGGCGTGCTTCGCCTAGCTATAACCGGCAGAGCAAACACCCCCGACCTTTGCGGCATTATGAGCGTTCTGGGCTTTGACCGTTGCGCAAGCCGGATAAACTTATATATTAACAACGTTTGAGAGGCAGTTTTATGGAAGAAAACGCAGTATACGGCGAGGGCGCCGTTTCAAATTTCATACATGATTTTATAGATGAGGACCTGAAAGAGGGCGTATACAAAAAGGTGCAGACCCGCTTTCCGCCCGAGCCGAACGGATACCTGCATATCGGTCACGCCAAGGCGATATGCATCGATTTCGGCACGGCGGAAAAATACGGCGGCATCTGCAATCTGCGGCTCGACGATACCAACCCGACCAAAGAGGACGTTGAATACGTTGACGCGATAATGGAGGATATAAAGTGGCTCGGTTTTAACTGGGCTAACGTTTATTACGCCTCGGATTATTTTGATTTTATCTATGAATGCGCGCTTAAGCTTATTGATAAAGGGCTTGCTTATATCGATGAATCTTCCGCCGATGAGATACGCGCAATGCGCGGCACGCTTACAGAGCCGGGCATAGAAAGCCCATACCGCAACCGCCCTATCGATGAAACCCGCGAACTCTTTAAAAAGATGACCGCCGGCGAGATCGAAGAGGGCAAAATGGTGCTTCGCGCAAAAATAGATATGGCATCGCCTAACCTTAATATGCGCGATCCCGTAATATACCGCGTTTTAAAAGCCCACCACCACCGCACGGGCGATAAGTGGTGCGTTTATCCGATGTATGATTTTGCACACCCGCTTTCCGACGCCAAAGAGGGCGTTACCCATTCGCTTTGCTCGCTTGAATTTGAGAATCACCGCCCGCTCTATAACTGGGTGTTGGAGGCGGCAGATATCGAATGCCCGCCCCGCCAGATAGAGTTTGCGCGTATGAACGTTAACTACACCCTTACAAGCAAGCGCAAGTGCTTAAAGCTTGTAAACGACGGTTTGGTTTCGGGCTGGGACGATCCGCGCATGGCTACCCTTTGCGGTATGCGGCGGCGAGGTTTCCCGGCGGAAGCGGTGCGCGAGTTTGTTGATAAGATAGGCGTTTCAAAGGCATACAGCGTTATAGATTACGCCCTGCTTGAATCCTGCGTTCGCGATAATCTTAACCTTAACGCCGAACGCGCAATGGCGGTGCTTCGCCCGCTCAAAGTTATTATAGATAACTATCCCGAAGGCAAGAGCGAACAAATAAGCGTTGAGGTAAACCCCAACAAGCCGGAGCTCGGGAGCAAGAGCGTTACCTTCTCCCGCGAAGTATTCATCGAGCAGGACGACTTTATGCTCGATCCGCCCGGCAAGTATTTCCGCCTTTGCCCGGACAAAGAGGTTCGCCTTAAGGGTGCGTATTACATCAAATACGCCTCGCACGAAACCGACGCGGCGGGCAATATAACAACAGTTCACTGCACCTATGATCCCGAAAGCCGCGGTGGCGAAACGCCGGACGGCAGAAAGGTAAAAGGCACGCTTCACTGGGTAAGCGGAGAAAGCGCGATAAAGATCACCGTTCGTCTTTACGACCGGCTCTTTAACGTTCCGAATCCGAGCGATGAGGAGGGCGTTTCCTCCTTTGCGGATAACCTTAACCCCGAATCGCTCACGGTGCTTGAGGGCTGCCTTATTGACCGCGAAGCGGAAAACGCCGGGGTCGGCGATACCTTCCAGTTTATGAGGCAAGGATATTTTTGCGTTGATAAGGATTCAAAACCCGGCGCGCTTGTGTTCAACAGGACCGCCTCGCTTAAAGATTCGTTCAGTAAAAAAGTATGATAACAGTAAAAGATATTTTCGACTATCTTAATATGCTTTACCCGGTGGATACCGCCTGCGATTTTGATAACGTGGGTATACTTGCGGGCGATAGCAAAAGCGCCGTAACCGGCGCGGTGGTGGCGCTTGACTGCGACGCCGGCACGGTCGCCTTTGCAAAAGAAAAGGGTGCGAACCTTATTATTACGCATCATCCGGTTATTTTTTCCGATGGGCTTAAAACCGTAACCGAAAATGACGTTGTATATAAGCTCATCACCGGCGGCATATCGGTCATATCGATGCATACCAATCTTGACGTGGGCGTCGGCGGCATAAACGACGAACTTTGCCGCCTGATTGAATTAAAAAACATAAAGCCATACCTTGCGGCGGACGGATACCTGCTTAAGTGCGGCAAAACCGATATTAGCGACGCCGACCGCTTTGCCGCTTTTTTAAAATCAAAGCTCGGTTGCGCCATACGCTACGTCGCGGGCAAAACGCCTATAAGGTCGGTGCTGGTTTGCTCAGGATCCGGCGGCGGATATATTGAGGAAGCGATAAAAGGCGGCTTTGACGCGCTTGTTACCGCCGACGTTAAACAGCACCAGTTTATCACCGCGATAAACGCAGGGATCTCTCTTTTTGACGGCGGGCATTATAATACCGAAAATATTATCGTTGCGCCGCTATGCGCGACTTTGCGCGCAAAATACGGCGATCTGCCGTTTTTTGAGTTTTATAACGAAAAAATTAAAACCGTATAATTTAATCATATTATACAAGCCCCCTTTCATACTCTTTTTTAAGAGTGCGAAAAGGGGCTTTTTTTATGAAATATTTTATTATCACCAAAAAACAGATCGTTCTTGCAACAGCGGTGCTGGTTTGCGCGGTTATCGCCGTTGTTACCTCGGTTTCCGCCTTTGCGGGAGCAAACAAAAAGCTGCCCATTTACTGCGTTGATACGAGCGAGAAAAAAATCGCCATAAGCTTTGACGCGGCTTGGGGAAACGATGATACAGGCACGCTTATAGAGATACTTAAAGAGTATAACGTTCCGGCGACCTTTTTTGTTGTGGGCGCCTGGGTGGATAAATATCCCGAAAGCGTAAAGGAGTTAGCCGAAGCCGGTCACCGCGTTCAGAATCACTCCAACACCCACCCTTATATGACCCAGTTATCCAAAGCGAAAATGATCGATGAAATAACCGTTTGCAACGAAAAGATTAAGGCGATAACCGGTATTTCGCCCACCCTTTTCCGCCCGCCATACGGCGATTACGATAACTCGGTCGTAGAGGCGGTAGAAGGGCTCGGTATGTTCCCGATACAGTGGTCAGTTGATAGTCTTGATTGGAAAGATAACGCCACGGCGGAGAGTATTTATAAGCGGGTCACGAGCAAGGTCAAAAACGGCTCGATCGTGCTTTTCCACAACGACGCCGAGCATACGCCGGAAGCGCTGCCAAACATCCTTAAAGCGCTTAAAGAGCAGGGTTATGAGTTTGTGTTTATAGACGATTTGATCTATAAGGAAAATTACGAAATCAAGCACGACGGAACACAATGCAAAAATGATTGATATAACGGTAGGGGCGGATATTATCCGCCCGCTTTTTATAACGGGCGATTGATAATCGCCCCTACGATAGAAAATATGTCAAGCATAAAAATGCCGGCGTTTTGTCAACTGATTA
>JAFZIK010000035.1 GCA_017554405.1 Clostridia bacterium
TCCACTTCTACAACTATCAGCGCATCCAACTCAAAACAAAACTGACACCGATGGAATATCGGTGCCAGTTCGTTGCTTAAAAACTTAATATCGTGTCATAGGGGGCTTTTTTGTGCTGTCCGTACAAATTGGGGCAGTTCAGATCGCTCCGGGCATTTCTTTAATCATCGGTCTTCGTTCTTTTGCGGGTAATAATCTCAAATATCGCCACAATAACTATCGTGCATACCGAAACCGCGAGCAGGAGATTAAGGACTGCGCTCCAGTTATTATTGCTTCTATCGGCGACAAAGCCGAGCAGATATGTTGAGATCGCACTGCCCGCGTAGCAGAATCCGTCAAGCAGACCCGCGGCAAGGCCGGGATTCATATAGCTTCGTAGATTAAGCGGCGCTATGCTTGTTATTATGCAGTTTATGGCGTAGTTTCCGATCATCACCAGCGCAAAGAAGATAACGACCGGTATTGACGATTTTTTTAAAAGCTTTATTATCAGCAAAACGAATACCGAGACAAAGGAATAGAACGTAAGCGCCAGCAGTATATTATCCTTTATGTATTTGTTTATAAACCGCACAAGCAGTGCGCCTAAGGCGCCTAAAAAATAGATCGAGGTCGCAAGTATAAGGGCGTCGGCGTCGGTAAAGCTGTATGTTTTTTTTAGTATGGTGGGTATCCAGTTCTGCAACCCGTCCTTTACAAAACTGCCCGATACGGCAAGAATCGCAAGCCCCGATACCGTGATAAGGGCAACGTGTGAAAACGACTGCCTTTTTGCGTTTTTGTTATCCTTTGAGGTTTCCTGCACCGGTATATCGGTCCGCTGATGCGGTTCAAAGAGCAACAGCCACATCACTGCTACCGCGACCATAATAGCTGCGGCTAAAACAAACGACCACTCGTAAAGGTCAAACAGCGCCATAATATAGCTTGTGCCGTAAGCGATAAAGGTCCCCGCGGGCACCGAGGTGCTGATAATAAACCCCGACCGCGAAATATTCTTGGTTTCTATGTTTTTACCGAACACAAAGATGATCGAAGACCATATCATTGATTGCGCGGCGCCGTTGAGCGCCCAAAGATATTTGAGCAAAAAGAACAGATTGCCGAGATAACCGCTTTTCATAAATATAAAAACGCATAGGTTTATAAAGGCGGAGGAACCGAGCGCTATCGGGAAGGTCCACCGCGAGGAGTATTTTTTGCAAAGGAAACCGTTTATGATCTGACCCGCGCCGTAGGCAACAAAAAAGAACGTGGCTACAAGTCCGGCGTCGGCATTATTGATGATACCTTCGTAGTGCTGTGATATTGAGTTGATGCTCGAGGAATAACTGTAACGCCCGAAGTATGCCGATGCGTAAACGCACCAGCATAGGAATATTATCAGATTCTGGGTATCTTTAGTTTTGCCTTTGCCCATTTAAGAGTTCACCTTTTTTCTTAAACTCGTTTATTGCTGATCTTACTTCACCATACATATAAAGTGTGCCGCAGGATATTAGTGGCAATGATTCCTTTTTTGCCGCTTTTATTGCGGCGGCAACGCCGTCCGTTACCGTATCAAAGGGCTTTGCGGCAATGCCGTTTCGGGTAAAAGCTTCCGCGAGCGCTTTGGCGTCAAGCGAGCGTGGATTATCGGGTGTTACAGTAAATACCCGCTTTGCAAAGGGCAAAACGGTTTTGATAAGCAGGGTATAATCCTTATCCGCCATAACGCCGATAAGGAAGACCGCCTTTTCTATACCCGCGGTGCGAAGCGTATCAGCGAGCGCTTCGGCGCCCTGCGGATTATGCGCGCCGTCATATATAACAAGCGGATCTTTGCAGAGTATTTCAAAACGGGCTTGCCAGCGGGTGGTTTTAAGCCCTTTTTTTATTGCCTCTTGCGGTATGTTTAATGCGCCGTTTCCTAAAGCTTCGGCGGCGGTTATCGCCGTGCAGGCGTTATCCGCCTGATAAACGCCTTTAAGCGAAAGGCTTATTTTGCCGTATGGGCGCATATCAAATGAGGTGCCGCTAAGAGCCGCCGAAACGTTTTCCCGCCGACTGTAATCAACGGGTATGACCGGCGCGCTATTTTCCTTTGCGATGCTTTCTAAAACCGCAAAAGCGGCGGGGTGGCAGTTTGCTAAAACAAGCGGCGCGCCGTGTTTTATTATCCCGCCCTTTTCATAGGCGATCTTTTCAAGCGTATCGCCGAGTATCGCCGTGTGATCGAGCGCGATGCCGGTTATGACCGATAAAGCGGGTGATTTTATAACGTTGGTGGCATCAAGCCTGCCGCCAAGTCCGGTCTCGAGCACCGCTATATCGCATTTTTCCTCGTAAAAGTATAAAAACGCCGCCGCGGTAGCTATCTCAAACTCGGTCGGCTTATCGCTCATTGTATCGGCGACCGCTTTTATTCTGCCGATTATTTCAGCAAGGCGATTTTTCGGTATCATAGCGCCGTTTATTCTTGTGCGCTCCTCGAAAAAGCGCAGGTGAGGCGAGGTATAAAGCCCGGTTTTGTATCCGGCGCACCTTAAAACCGAGGATAACATTGCGCAGACCGAGCCCTTGCCGTTGGTGCCCGCAACGTGGATATATTTTACCTTTTCCTGCGGGTCGCCGAGAGCGGAGCACAGCGCCTTTATGCGGTCAAGCCCCGGCTTGCTGCCAAGCATCCCCGCGGCGTTTATGTAATCTGAAGCTTCTTTATATTTCATTTTTTCCCTCTTTTAGAAACCCAACTGCTTTTTTATGCGCTCCGAGAGATCTGAAAGCACCGGTATAACGGCTATCTGCACCGGCACGAGTATCGCGTATTCAAGGAGCCTAACGGTAAACCATCCCCAGTATGTATATTTCCCGTAAAGCATACTTACCCAGGCGGTGTTAATAAAAAGACCTATTATAACGCAGTTTATCAAAACCGGTATTATCACATTGGGGAAACGGCGTATCTTTCTGTTTTTCACAGAAAGGGTGAATCTCCGGGTTTTTACCTTGATATCGATATTTACCGGGTCGCTGTTTAAAAACAAGCCGTAGATCGCGCCCATTAAGGCGGCGCATACCGTAAAGCCCGGATGATACGGTCCGAACGGCAGAAGTATGGCGCCCGCAAGGTCGGCTATCGCCCATACAGCCGCGCCGGCGGCGGGACCTATAAGTATCGCCGCAAATGCCGCCGGAACGAAGGCGAGATTAATTTTTATCGCCTGCGTGTTTACCGATAAAAACCGGTCAAGCACGAATCCGAGCGCCGCGAGAACGGCAACAAGCGATATTTTTATAAGGTAATCTTTTCTTTTGCCCATAAAAACCTCCTATCATCCGGACTAACAGATAACAGGAGGATCCTTCTATTATTCGCCAGCGGGATGCGACTGAAAGACCGCGCGGAAAACCGCTTCGTCCGTATGACAACTCCCCGTTCATACGGCACTTTACGCCAGACAGTCTACTCTGTTTTTTCTATATTATATATCTTTTTTTCTGATTGTCAACGGTATTTTGCCCTGTTTTATAAGAATATCCGCCTTAAGCAGCGCCGCCTGGGTTTTTGAATCGGGTATCATGCCGTCAAGCACCATTTTTACCGCCTCATTAAGCGGCAGGCGAACAAGGTTTATAAACTCGTCGTCGTCAGGATCGGCTTCACCGAAGGAAAGCCCTGTTGCGGCATACATATATATAACCTCGTTCGTGTATCCCGGAGAAGGGTATAGCGTGCCGAGCGTATAATAGTTCTCTGCGGCGGCGCCGGTCTCCTCCTTAAGCTCGCGTTTGCCGCAGGTAAGGGGGTCGCTGTCGCCCTTTTTATCGCGTTTGCCGGCGGGGATTTCTAAAGTCTCCTCCATATAAGGATAGCGAAACTGCTTCACCAAAAGCACTTCGCCGTTATTATCTATCGGCAGAACGCCAACGCCGCCCGGGTGCTCTACAACCTCGCGTTTCGCCGTGTTGCCGTTCGGCAGCAGGGCGTTATCAAGTCTAAGGTTTATTATCGCGCCTTTATATATGTATTTTTGATCGATCGTTTTTTCTTCGGTATTCATAAAGCAGCCGCCTTTTATGTATATTTTAATAATAGAATATATGGTGGTGCTTAAAATGTCAAGAACCGTTCGCGGCGAAAACTGCTCCTCGGCGGATATAAACAGGATAATAAGGGAGTTTTGCGAAAAATACAGTTTTCTCGAACGCTTTTCAATCGGTAAAAGCGTTGCCGGAAGGGATATCCCGGCGGTGCGCCTTTCGCGCGGGGTAAGCTATACCCTTTTTGCCGCCGCCTTTCACGGCAGTGAGCATATAACCAGCAACATCTGTTTAATGCTTTTAGAGGAGCTTGCCGCCGCTTATAAGGCGAACGCTTCAGTGGAAGGGATCAAGATAAGAAAGGCGCTTGAGGGCAGGGGGATAATATTTGTGCCCCGCGTTAATCCCGACGGGTGTGAAATATCGCTTTTCGGCGCCGCCGCGGCGGGCGAGCGCGCCGATATCATAACAAAGCAGTGCGCGGGTGAGTTTTCCCGCTGGAACGCCAACCTGCGCGGCGTTGATATAAACCATAATTTCAACGCCGATTTTGAAGAGGTAAAACGCCGCGAGCGGGAGGCGGGCATTTATACCGCCTGCCGTTCGCGCTATGGCGGCACCCGACCCGAAAGCGAGCCCGAAACGGCGGCGCTCGTAAAGCTTTGCAAAACCGAGAACATCCACCACGTTTGCGCGCTTCATACCCAGGGCGAGGTCATATACTGGGGATATAAGGATCACTGCCTTTCCCGCAACCGTCAAATGGCGCAGATACTTGCCGCGACCGGCGGCTACGCGCTGGACGTTCCTACCGGCACGGCGGTGGGCGGCGGCTTTAAGGATTGGTTCGTATCATACTTTGAGCGCCCCGGCTTTACGCTCGAAATGGGGCGGGGCAGAAACCCGCTCCCGATAGAAAAGGCGCTCGAAATATATCTTAAAGCCCGCGAAATGCTTACCGTTTGCGCGATACTGTAAAAAACTCGGCACGCTGTCGAAAAATGTCAAATTTTAACATTTAAAAAAACTGTTGACAAACCTTTGCCGATGTGGTAATATTGATAAGGTTAGGGCAATTGTCAAAATTTAACATTTAATAGTCCTGATCTTAATGAATTATCGAAAAAAGGATACTGAAAGGAGCAGTAACAATGGGAAAATACTTCGGAACCGACGGATTCCGCGGCAAGGCGGGCGCCGATCTTACGGCTGAACACGCCTTCAAGATAGGTCGTTTTCTCGGCTGGTATTATAAGGAAAAGAAAAACGGCGGTGAAGCGCGCATAGTAATAGGCAAGGATACAAGGCGTTCCTCCTATATGTATGAAAACGCTTTGGCTTCCGGCATCATTTCCTCGGGTGCGGATGCTTATCTTTTGCACGTTACAACAACTCCGTGCGTAAGTTACATTACCTACACCGAGAATTTTGATTGCGGCGTTATGATATCGGCTTCCCACAATCCGTTTTCGGATAACGGCATTAAGCTTATGAATAGCGAAGGCGAAAAGATGGATGACGATCTCCAGGATGAGATCGAAAAGTATATTGACGGCGAACTGCCCGAGATCCCATTTGCAACCGGCTATAAGATAGGCAAAACCATAGATTACTATACCGGAAGAAACCGTTATATCGGCTTTTTGACCGGTCTTGCCACCCGCTCTTTTGAAAAACACAGGATCGCGATAGATTGCTCAAACGGCTCCTCCTGGATGATAGGCAGGGCGGTATTTGAGGCGCTCGGCGCCAAGGTAAACGTGATAAACGCCGAGCCGAACGGCTTTAACATCAACGCCGCCTGCGGTTCTACTCATCCCGAGGGCTTGATGGAATACGTTAAAAAGAACAAGCTTGACGTGGGCTTTGCCTTTGACGGCGATGCCGACCGGTGCCTTGCGGTGGATGAAAACGGCGAGCTTGTAAACGGCGATAAGATAATGTATATCTGCGCCAAATACTTAAAAGAACGCGGACAACTGCCCTCCAACACGGTAGTTACAACGATAATGTCCAACTTCGGGCTTTATAAGGCGCTTGACCGCGAGGGCATAGGTTATGAAAAAACCGCGGTGGGCGACCGCTACGTTTATGAAAATATGAAGGAGAACGATCACCTTATAGGCGGCGAGCAATCGGGACATATAATTTTCCGTAAATACGCTCACACCGGCGACGGACTCCTTACCGCCGTAATGCTTATGGGCGTTCTTATCGATACCCAGCTGCCGCTCAGCGTCCTGGCGGCGAAGTGCGAGATGTATCCGCAGGTGCTTAAAAACGTTAAGGTCGACGATAAGGATGCAACGCTCGCCGATCCCGCGGTAAAGGCGGCGGTAGACGCCGCTTCGGCAGAACTCGGCGATAACGGCAGGGTGCTCCTAAGAAAGAGCGGCACCGAGCCGGTGCTTCGCGTTATGAGCGAAGCCGGCAGTGACGCCGAGTGCGAAAAGCACGTTAACGCCATAATCGCGGCTATGGACAAATCCGGACATTTAATAGAGGTGAAACAGTAATGGACGTCAGAATAAGTGCTCTTTATGATCTTACCCATACCCGCGCGGCGGAGTATTTATCGCAGTTCACCTATCCGTGGGAGGCGCTCGCCGGAATTTCGGATCTGGTTCTTGAGATCGGCAAGGCACTGCCTGCGGAGGAGTTTGACCACCCGGCGGAGGATGTCTGGATAGCAAAAGATACCACGGTAGCGCCGACCGCGTCTATAACAGGTCCCTGCGTTATAGGGCATAATACCCAGGTAAGACCGGGCGCCTTTATACGCGGCAGTGCCCTTATAGGCGATAACTGCGTTGTGGGCAACTCTACCGAGATCAAAAACGTTATCATTTTCGATAACGTTCAGGTCCCCCACTATAACTACGTTGGCGATGCTATCTTAGGCTTTCACGCTCATATGGGCGCCGGCAGTATCACAAGCAACGTCAAGGCTGATAACAAGAACGTTGTTATCAAAAACGGCGAAGAGCTTATCGAAACCGGTCGCAGAAAGGTGGGCGCCATGCTCGGCGACTATGCCGATATCGGCTGCGGCAGCGTGCTCAACCCCGGCGTTGTTATAGGAAGTCATACAAACGTATATCCGCTGTCCTGTGTGCGCGGAGTAGTTCCTCCGAACAGCATTTACAAGGACAAGGATAATATAGTTGAAAAATACTAAGAAAAGAGGAAAAACAAATGAAGGTAATAGTTTGCGAAAATTATGAGGCGGTAAGTAAAGCCGGCGCGGATATCATGGAAAAGGTCATCCGCGAAAATCCCGAGTGCACAATAGGTCTTGCGACCGGATCAAGCCCCGTGGGTATGTATAAAGAGCTTGCCCGCAGATGCAGTGAAGAGGGTCTTGATTTTTCAAAGGTCCATTCTGTAAACCTTGATGAATACGTAGGTCTTGAGCCCACCCACGATCAGAGCTATCGCTATTTTATGGACGATAACCTCTTCAACCATATCAATATCGATAAGGCTAACACCTACGTTGCAAAGGGCGTGGGCGATGCCGAGGCGAACCTTAAGGAATTCAACGCCGTTCTCGATAAGGCGGATATCGCCATCCAGGTTTTAGGCGTCGGACCCGACGGTCATTTAGGCTTCAACGAGCCGGGCGAGGTGCTTTACGATAAGGCGCACAAAGAGGTTCTTGATGAATCCACTATTGACGCCAACGCCCGCTTCTTCGCTTCGCGTGACGACGTTCCGCGTTACGCCTTTACAATGGGTATGGGCAACATTATGCGCGCCCGGAAGCTTTTAATGATAGTAAACGGCGATAAGCGCGATGCCATGACCAAGCTTCTTATTGAAGATAAGCTTGATCCTAAATGCCCCTGCACCTTTATGCGTATGCACAGGGACGCGACCGTTATCCTCGATAAAGCTCTTGCCGATGCGATAGGATATAAATACTGATACCCGTTAACGGCAGGATCCGCCGCGGTTTTTCCGCGGCGGATCTTTTATATGGCAAAACATCCGGCTTTTTATTCGGTTTCCCCGGCCACCTCGATAAACCTCTGGCAGGCTTTTGAAAGATAGTGGTTTTTCTTTACGTAGAAAAAGATATTCCTTTCGCTTTCCGGGTCTGAAAGCCTGTAAAAGCAAAGCGGCGGTTCGGTGTTCAGGTGATTTATGAGGGTGTCGCTCACGAACGATACGCCCATACCTGAGGCGGCGATATTGAACGCCGTAAGCTGTTGATCCACGTAAAGCTTTACTTTCGGAGCGATACCGTGCTTTTTTAATATCGCTTCCGCGCGTTCTCCTGTATCGTTGCCCGCGTTAAGAAGAATAAACGGTTCCTTTTTGAAGTTTTCCATCGCAACGTCAAAATTGCCGGTGATATGCTTTCCCGCCTTGATATCGGCGCTTTTAAGCATAAACGGCAAAAGCGCCTTATTTACCGGAAAACTATCCGGAACTGCAAGCAGCAGGCGCTCCGATGAAAACACGGTGGCTTTTATCCTGTCATCGTTTATTATCGCGTTGTCTATTACGATATCCAAAGCGCCTATACTTAACTTTTCAAGCAGGATATCGGTGTTGTTTTCAAAAATTTCTATATTTATATGCGGGTATTTTTTTTGAAAAGCCGCTATCATCCGGGGGATCATAAAGGAGGAAAAGAAGCTGCTGCCGCCGATTTTTACCGTCCCGGTAAGAACGTGGTATTGATCGCTTATATACTGTGAAAAGGCGCGCTCCTTTTCCTCTATTTCGCGGGCGTATTTAACGTATTCCTGCCCGGCTTCGGTAAGCGAAACGGGATTTGTTGACCTATCGAAAAGAGGAGCGGATATCGCCTCCTCAATGCGTTTTATCGAAGCGCTGAGCGATGGCTGGGAAATATATAAACTTTTTGCCGCTTTTGAAAAATTGCCTTCATTTACGACTGCCAAAACGTATTCTTTATTCTCAAACATAACCGCACCCCATAACTTAAAAATTATGATAATTATACTTTAATATGTATTTGATTATATCACATAAACGAAGTATAATCAACACGCATTATAAAAAAGGGGATAGCGTTATGGAAGGATTCAGAACGGAACACGATTCTATAGGTGAGGGAAAGGTGCCGAGTGATGCGTATTACGGCATCCAGGCTTTGCGGGCTTCCCGTAACTTTAGGATATCCGGTCAAAGCGAGTATCCGCTTATGATCCGCAGTATGGCGGAGATAAAGCTGGCGGCGGCTTCGGTAAACTGCGATGCCGGCAGGATAGAAAAGCAGGTCGCCGATGCGATAATAAGCGCCTGCGGGGACGTTATCGAAGGTAAACTTGATAAGCATTTTATCGTTGATCCTATCCAGGGCGGCGCGGGAACATCGCTTAATATGAACGCCAACGAGGTCATCGCGAACCGTGCTTTGGAGATCTTGGGCAAAGAAAAGGGCGATTATAAAACCGTTCATCCCAACGATCACGTAAACTGCGGGCAATCAACCAACGATGTTTATCCGAGCGCGGGCAGAATAACCGCTATAAGACTGCTTCAAAAGGGAATTAATCGACTGGATGAATTACAAGCCGCGTGGGATGAAAAAGCAAAAGAGGCGAGAGACGTTCTGGAGCTCGGGCGCACCGAGCTACAGGACGCGGTCCCCGTTCGGTTCGGGGAGATATTCCACGCCTATGCAACCTCCGCCGAGCGCGATAAAGCCCGCTTTCAAAACGCGATCGACGCGCTTTCGGTCATCAATATGGGCGGAACGGCTATCGGCACCGGCATTACCGCTTCTCCGGTTTATAGGGAAAATATAGTTCCCGCTTTATCGAAGGTCACCGGGATTTCGCTTAAAAAAGCCGATGATATGATAGATGCGACCCAGAACGCGGACGTTTTCGTCTACGTTTCCGGGATAGTAAAATCCTGCGCGGTCACCCTGTCTAAAATCGCGCACGATCTGCGCCTTTTATCCTCGGGGCCCCGCGCCGGGTTTGGCGAGCTTAAACTTAAACCTAAGCAAAACGGTTCTTCTATCATGCCCGGAAAGGTTAATCCCGTTATACCCGAGCTTATAAATGAGATCGCCTTTCAGATAATCGGTAACGATGCCGTTATTACCCACGCCGCCGAGGCGGGTCAGCTTGAACTTAACGCCTTTGAGCCGATCATTTTCCATTCACTTTTTATTTCCCTCCATTATCTTTGCAACGGGCTTTCGGCATTTATCACCTGCATAAAAGAACTTGCGGTTGATGAAAAACAGTGCCGCGAAAACCTCGATCAAAGCGTATGGCTCGCAACCGCGGTAAGCCCGCGCATAGGTTATGAAGAAGCTGCAAAGTATGCAAAGCGCGCCCTGCGCGAGCATAAAAAGGTATCTGATCTTTTGGTGGAGGACAAGCGCTTTACCGAAGAAGAATTAGATGCTTTACTCCGCGATTCGGTTTGATTAAAAACGGCTATAAGCCATTTGTGCGATATCCCGGTCGATACGGCGGGGATATCGTTTTTTTATCCGTAAACGCGCCTTGATCCGGTAAAAACTTTACTTTTAGAATATTTTACCGCAAAAACCGCAAAAAAATGTTAAAATAACGCAAAATTATAGTATACAGTTTTTTGTTGATTGTGTATAATAAATAAGTAAAATTGTGAACCGTGTTTTACACTTTGTTGAAATACGGCGCGGTTTACTAAAAAAGAAAGGAAAATGTGTATGTTTTCAAAAAGCTTTTTTAACGGATTAAAAAAAACAACGGCTGTATTTTTAGCGGTATGTATGCTTGTAAGTCTTCTTACCTGCCTTACCGTTATAACCGCCGTTGCCGAGCCTGATGAACCCGGCGGGACAGTAACTCCGGTATCGACCGAGACCGCGGTATTCATCGGCAAAACCGGCGTCGAAAAGCAGGCGGCGATATTTATGCCGGTGGATATCAAACATCCAACGGATGATTCCAACCTGTTTACGGGCGAAGAAATGTTCCAGGTCTCCTTTAAATGCAAAATGCTCTCGGGCAGCAAGCCCGCGGTGGGCGTTTACGACGTGGACGATTCAAACAACAAGGCATGGGCGCGAGTAGACTGGTGCGATCAGAACAGCGTTGTTATTGAAGACGGCGTTTGCACCGCAATGATAAAGGTGAATTTCCACCGCCGCGTTGAACCCAACGGCGAGGGTTACCGTTCTTTCTACCTTGTAATAGGCAACTCCTATTATAACGGCAGCGAGACCGCTTACGGCGATTTTGAAGACGCCTTTATTTTAAGCGACGTTAAACTCGTTTGGTATGACAGCGATGAAGAAGCGCTGGACGTTGATGATGAGACCGGTGAGGAAGTCAACCGCCTGCCCGAGTTTACTGCCGAAAACATCAACTTTAAAGGCACATATTTCTTTAAAGCTGACGGCTGCGATAACTGGGATTCTCCGCTTGGTGCCAACACGATGAAATGGCATATTATGGCGGCTCCGGCTTATATCAAGCAGATAACCGTTCCGAGCGACTATAACGTTTCGGAAAATTATGCCGCGGCAAACTTTACAAAAACCGAAGAGACCGATTTTACCCGCGAGTATTATACCAATGATAATTATCCGGGCAAATACTTTGCGGCTCTTAAGAACAGTAACGGAGCCGGGTTTGAGATAATAAGCAGCGATATAAACAAAAAAATGATTATTATCGACGCCAACCACGAGGGCGAAGAGGATGTCCGTGATGTTGACGGTTACAAACCAACAAACAATAAAGCCGCGAATATTTTTCTTCCCATATCTTACGGTCAGTATGCTATGACCGGCGGCACGGCGGAAGATATCAACTTCCTCGTAAAGATCACCTTTAAGGCGGTTCGCCTTGAGGGTGAAGGATATCCCGTGCTCGGGAGAATAGTAGGTAAAAAAAGCGGCACAGACGGTAAAGGCTCAACGGCATTCGGCAAAATGGCAAAAAACCTGCATTTAAGCGGATACTATACTGCCTCAGACCACGAGGTTTATAACGGAGGAGATTATTCTTACAATGAAGAAACCGGCGAGTTTGTAGGATGGATGCGCGTCCGCGCCGCCGATAACGATTATGCTACACGCTGGGGCTGTAATGAGGTTATTACAATAGGTAACGCCGAGCACGTTTGGCAGGAAGGAACTTTTGACACAACCGAATTCAATTCTTCTTTTGCCATCAGCGATATCAAGGTCGATGTATACTCCTGCATCGCCCCGACGTATACCGTAGGAGAACTTGTTGCCGAGGACGTTGCGCCGGCGCTTTACGCAGATAACATCGACGATACGTCGGTTCACGCTTATCAATACAGGGGAAGCACCGCCTCGAATAATGATTGGGACTGCATCCGTGCTTCTCAGTATCTCTGGAGCGCCGAGGGCAACGTCGGTATGGTTCACGCGGAGGACCTTACTGTGTGCATGAAAGATAATCATAAGACAACACATCATGAGGCAACAGAAAGCACGCGTGAATATTGGTCCTGCTCCTGCGGAAAAACTTTTGCCGACGCCTATGGCAAAACCGAAGTGTTCGACCTGTCTGCCGCTGACTGCGTTATAAAAATGAATGCTTCCGCGAATCCCGAGAGTGTATTTATTCCCATAAAACTTTCCGGATTTACGGGTTATCAGTGGCATAAATTCACCTGCAAATGTAAACTTATCGACAGCGATACCGCACCGGTCGTTACAACCCTCTATGCAACATATTATGGGTATAAGAAGGGTGGCAAAAACGGTGAGTCAGGATTTTGCGAGCCGACTAACACCACCGATAACGACGGTGATATGTCCGTGGTGGAAACCACTTACGATCCCGAAACATACACGCTTACAGCTTATATAAAAGCATGGCTGCCAAGCAATTATAACAAATCTGACAGATATCCCTTCGTGCGCTATAACCCGCACAGCGATGCTAATATTGCGATCGTTATCGGAAACGGCAGATATATCGGCTCAGGAGGCTACGGAGACAAGGTCGATACCGGTTTTGCCATAGCCCAACCAGAACTTTATAAGCTTGATTGCACATCCGGCAGCAATTCCGGTCTTGATACCGCCAAGAGTGCGGCAAGTATCAGCGATAATCTTATTGCTCCGATTACCAACAGGACGGTTGATTTCGAAAGCGAACACGTGGCAATCTGGACGAATAAAGGCAATCCGCTTTCCGCGCCGCGCGATCATTGGTATAAAATGGCTCAAGACGACGAGGCGAGAGATGCTATAGTTGTAAAAACCCTTCCCGAGAACTACTTTACCGCGGATTACGTAGAGTGCCCCCACGAGCAGACCCGCGTTGAGCCGGCTGTCGCCTCCACCTGCTGCACCCAGGGCCACGGCGAATACACCTATTGCATCACCTGTAACGAGGTGCTCGAAGGCTCCGATGCGCTTCTCCCGCTCGACCCGACCAACCACGAAGGCGAAACTGAAGTTCGCGACGCGGTTGCCGCCACCTGCAAGGATCACGGCTACACCGGCAATACCTATTGCCTCGGCTGCGGCGCAAAGATAGCCGACGGCGAGGAAACCGATTTTGCCGACCATACCATAGGCGATTGGCTTACCGACGCAACCTACCACTGGCATTACTGCTCGGTATGCGAAGGCGCCCTTGACCAGGCAGAGCATACCTACGAGTGGGTAGTAACCAAAGAGGCAACAGCCGAAGAGAACGGCACCGAATCCGAGGTTTGCTCGGTTTGCGGTTACGCTACCGGCAACACCCGCGAATTGATCTTCGTATCCCATATGGCGGGCGATATCAACGGCGATAAGGCTGTAAACAACAAAGACCTTACCCGTCTGTTCCAGTATCTCAGCGACTGGGAGGTTGAGGTTGACGAGTCCGCGCTTGACGTTAACGGTGACGGCTCCGTCAACAACAAGGACCTCACCCGTCTCTTCCAGTATCTCTCTGATTGGGACGTAGAGATATTCTAAATTTTCCTGCGGCAAATTTAGAATATCAATGAATTGCCTTCGGCGTGAAATGACGCTTATGCGTCGTGAATTGCCTTCGGCGTTAAGGAGCGGCTTTGCCGCGACATATAAAATGTGCGGCGGTGAATCATCACCGCCGCTTCTAACGTCTAACATCTAACGTCTAACGTCTAATATGCTTTGCCCCAGTATAACATCTTATCCGCCTTTTTGCCGCAGCAAACGCAGGTATCGGATATTTTTTCCTGTTCAAAGGGTATGCATCTTGAAGTAACGCCAGCAACCTCTTTGAGCTTGTCCTCGCATTCGCGGTCGCCGCACCACATAGCCCTTATAAATCCGGGCTTGGTATCGGCGATTACTTTCATTTCGTCAAGGGTTTTGGCGTCGTAGGTCATATTCTCGCGGCGGGCGAGCGCTCTTTCATACATAACGCCGTGTGCCGCCTTTAAGAGCGCGGGTATTTCCTTTTCGATATTGTCGAGACTTACCGTGACCTTTTCGCCGTCCACCCTGCGGGCTACTACGCACTGATTGTTTTCGATATCGCGGGGACCAAGTTCTATGCGAAGCGGCACGCCCTTCATCTCATATTCCGCAAACTTCCAGCCGGGGGACTGATCGCCCTCGTCAAGCTTTACGCGGCAAACGGCTTTCAGCCGGTCATTGAGCTCGCGCGCCTTTTGGAGCACGCCCTCTTTATGCGAAGCAATGGGGATTATAACCGCCTGTATCGGCGCGATAGCGGGGGGCAACACTAAGCCGCTGTCGTCCCCGTGGGTCATGATGACCGCGCCTATAAGGCGGGTGGTAGTGCCCCAGGAGGTCTGGTGCGGATAAACAAGCTTGTTTTCCTTATCGGCATACTGGACCTCGAACGCCCGCGAAAAACCGTCGCCGAAATAGTGCGAGGTCCCGCTTTGAAGCGCCTTGCCGTCGTGCATGAGCGCCTCTATCGTGTAGGTCGCTTCGGCGCCGGCAAAACGTTCCTTTTCGGTTTTCTGACCCATTACAACGGGCATTGCCAGGGTCTCTTCGGCAAACTTCGCATAGATCTTAAGCATCCGCTCGGTCTCCTGCTTTGCCTCTTCGGCGGTGGCGTGCAGGGTATGACCCTCCTGCCATAAAAACTCGCGTGAGCGTAAGAACGGGCGGGTGGTCTTCTCCCACCGAACAACGCTGCACCACTGGTTATAGAGCTTGGGCAGATCGCGCCAGGAATGAACTATGTTTTTAAAATGATCGCAGAAAAGCGTTTCGCTCGTAGGGCGAACGCACAGCCGCTCCTCAAGCTCTTCCTCGCCGCCGTGGGTCACCCAGGCAACCTCGGGCGCAAAGCCCTCAACGTGGTCCTTTTCCTTCTGCAAAAGACTTTCGGGAATAAAAAGCGGCATATAAACGTTCTCGTGCCCGGTCTCTTTGAACATGCCGTCCATGATATGCTGTATGTTTTCCCATATCGCGTAACCGTAAGGGCGGATGATCATACAGCCCTTTACCGAGGCATAATCGATAAGCTCCGCTTTGAGGCATACGTCGGTATACCACTTGGCGAAGTCTTCTTCCATAGAGGTTATTTCTTTAACAAGTTTTTTGTTATCAGCCATAATATCACCAAAACACATTATAGTTTAACCGCCGCCGGTTTGCAACAGTTTTATCGCATTATGCCGGCAAATTTTATTCATTGCCGTTCTTGATGCGTATCCTCGGCAGTTTCCAATGATACCTTGCCGCAAGCAGGCGGATCGTTATAATAACGGGTATGGCGACAAACAGTCCGCATATTTTGCTTATGTTAATTCTTAACAGATAGTATATAACAGAGCCCGTTATTGAGGCAAGCGCGTAAATGTGTTTTTTAAGAACGTAGGGTATTTTATCTACGAGGATATCCCGCACGATGCCGCCGCCTATCCCGGTTATTACGCCCATTGATACCGTAAGCAGCGCGTTGCCGCCGTGATCCGTGCCGAAAGCCACCTCCATACCGGCCACCGAAAAGGTGGCGAGACCTATCGCGTCAAACAGTATGTTGGCGGTTTCTATCCTTTTTTCAAGTTTTTCGATCTTTGAAGCGTTCAGATATGCGATTATAAACACCAGGATCGAGGTTACCGCGGCGATCAACAACAGTAATTTGTTTGAAAAGATCATTGGCGGGAAGGAACCGAGCATAACGTCTCTTATCATTCCGCCGCAAACCGCCGTAACACAGCCCACGAGCACAACGCCGAACAGATCAAGCCCGTATCTTGCCGCGATTATAGACCCCGATATCGCAAAAGCGACCGTGCCGATGATCTCCATAACAGTAATTATCATGCTTTCCATAATTGCCTCCGGGAAGGGTAGTATTTACTCGATAATTGTATACCCCTCGCGGACGATTTTCAACATAAAGTTTAAATATTTTCAAATAAACCGCCCGCGCCGCCCTAATTCTCTTGACTTTGAATGTCCGCTGTTATATAATTACTTTCGTCAGTTTAAATATGCACCTGTGGCGGAACTGGCAGACGCGCTAGATTCAGGTTCTAACGCACCAAAGAGATAATTTCTTTGGCTGCCGAAACCCCGCAATCCCAGTAAAATCAAGGTTTTTTGAGCATTTTTACCTTGATTTTGAAACCTTCAAAAACGCTTAAAAATCACCGGATTCTAACAGATTTCTAACAAACTGCAGAAAAACTGTTTTAATCCACCCATTCGCGGGTATGGCGGAATTGGCAGACGCGCAAGATTCAGGTTCTTGTGGGGGCAACCCTGTACAGGTTCAAGTCCTGCTACCCGCACCATCCCCGGAAGCCCAGTAAAATCAAGGGTTTCCGGGGTTTTTAATACCTAAGAATCGAGGTGTAAATATCCCGTTTTTAGTACGCAAAAACGCCGTTTTTGCTGTTAGAATTCTGTTAGAAAATCTGTTAGAAGAGGGTCAAATTCATATGTTCGGGCGGCCAAAACCGCCCTTGTTTTTTTGCGAAAATCAGTCTTCATCCTTCTTTTCGCCGAGAGTCAGGGTCTGCGCCATCGTTTCCGCCGATTTCATCTTCGCGCCGTACTCCAGATGGCTGTAAATGTTGGCTGTCGTACCGAAATCCGAGTGACCTAACCAGTCCTGGATCTCCTTTAAGCTCACGCCGTTTGCGAGGAGCAGACTGGCGCAGGAGTGTCGCAGATCGTGAAAACGGATGTGCTTCATACCGTGCTTTTTCAGGAAATAATTGAAGTGATGCGTGACGAAATCGGGCGTCAGCAGATTGCCGAGCTCATCGACGCAGATGTAATCGAGATATTCCTTATTGTATGAATCCCGACAGAGCTTTTGCCGTTCGGTCTGCGCCTTTTTCGTCTTGATGAGAAGCTTCTCGATCTCCGGCATCAGCGGGAGCGTGCGAAGGCTCGCCTTGTTCTTGGTGGTGTCCTTCTGAACGACCATCCGCTTGCCGTCCATACCCATCATACAGACAGTATGACGGATGCAGAGCGTCTTTTCCTTGAAATCGACCGCGCTCCATTTGAGCCCGATCGCCTCGCTTCTACGCAAGCCGTAGAACGCCGAGAGTATCACCGGCACCTCGATCGGATCGCCCTTGATCGCTTCAAAAAGCGCCTGCAGCTCGTCCCTGTCGTAGTGTTCGGCGATATACTTCTGCCTTTTCGACGGCTCGATCTTCAGCGCCGGATTCGACGGGATGTACTCCATCTTGACGGCGTAATCAAGCGCCCTGCGAATCACGGCGTGGTGCTTGTTTACCGAGTTCCACTTGATCCCCCGCTTGAGCATCGTGTTGTAGTATTCCTGAATGTCGCTCGTCCGGATATTCTGCAGAGTGATCTTCTTCTCGTCAAAATACGGGTTGATCCGCTTGTCGACGAAATACAGATAGCTCGAATAGGTCGTGATGAGGATCGTGCTCTTGACCGTTTCAAGCCAGTCGGACAAAAACCGTGAAAACGGTATATCCGGCCGCTTGGTCGGGTCAAGGACGTATTCAAGCTCGTTTTCCATATCGTCGATCCGTTCTTTCAGGATCTCTTTCGCCTTGCGCAGATTGCCCCGGGCGTCAAGCCCCGTCGTTTGCCACTTCTGCCTTCTGACGCCGTCCTTATCGTAATAACTGATGACGGTGTACAGAAGGCCGTTCTTTTCCTGTACCGTTCCGTTTACCATAACTCTTTTCCTTTCTGCATACTTTTTCTTTTGAATCTCTCCTTCATATTCGCCGGCGCGCTTGGGATTTGCGACGGTATTCAAAGTATGTAAGTCGCGGCCTACGCCGCGGCGGACGGGTTTCATAGCGAAAGCAGATACTCGATGACGGACATTTTGGTGATATGATAGCCCTTGGATTTTATAAATTTCAGAGTGCCGTCGTTTACCATGGCGTATACTTTCTTAACGCCGCATCCGAGCATCTTACAGCATTCTTTTACGGATACCATATCCTTATACTCAGTGAACATCAACTGATAAGCGGTATCGGCGTCCATATTGATTTTTACTTTTTCCATTGAGTCTTTCCTCCTTATTGGTTTTTGCCTCCTTTCCGCCGGAGGCGAGCTTGTAAGTTTCGCATTTTAAAAATCTCCTTCATATATTTGAATAATAACGGCGGGATCGGGAGGATACCCGCGTCCGGGCATCCTCCTTCTCCGTTCGTTTTGTCAGCTTCTTACTTCAGCCAGATAATCCTTCGTGATGCCGGGTCTGTGATGACCGAGGCGCTCACTGACTTCCTTTAATGCGTTTTTACCGTCAACATTTTTTAAGACGTTATACCTTGTCTGGGCGTAATAGTGACGAAAGCCGTGCCAGCTGGGCAGTTCGATCCGTTCCTTTTCGCCGGGATTGACCTTGGATTGGCGGTCGGGATCGGTGAACTTTCTGCGATTGTTATACATCCAGGACGACAAGGCTGCGATCTCTTTCTCGATACCGCGCTTATCTTTTTGGACGATGACACAATCGCCGGGGTTCATTCCTTTGGATCTTGCGTAGTTGATCAGACGATACACAATCTCCCTCTGCTTTTCGTTTTCGATCGGGATCGCTCGGATCTGGGTTCCTTTCCCCTTGACTGTAAGCTCTCCGTAACGAACCGCTTTCAAAAGCTGTTCGACTTTAAGCTCACACATCTCGTGAATACGGAGCCCGAACCGCTCGCCGAGTCGGATTCCGAACGCAGCGTCGATTCTGCCCATTTCGATTGCCACCGAATAAGCTTTCTCAACCTCTTCGGGGAACCAGGCGCGATTCAGCTCGCCCCGATTACGTTTCCCGATTGGAAGCCCCTTGTTATCCGGCAGACGGTTTTTTCCTCCGGAATACCCGTAGAAGAAGCGGATCGACGAAAGTTCGGTAACGATGGTGTTGGGAGTCAATTCCTTGTCCCGCATATATTCGACGTAGGCGCGAATATGCTTTCCCGAAACGTTAACGAATTTTTGCAGATGCCACTCCTCCGCGCAGTATCGGACGAAGCGGTCAGTACCTTCAAAGTAACGCGCTCGAGTCGCGATCCCTTTGGCGTTGATACTGTTTTTGAGAGACAGGATCTGATCGTGTAAATTATCGTATCCTGTTCTCACTTTGGGTTGAGAGTTTTTAGTTTTTTTCTCGTAATACATAAGAGAACTCCTTATTTGCGTGCGCATTCCTCATTTTGTATTTCAAGAAGCACGACGTCTTTTGCTTATGAAAACCGCAAGGAATAACGCGATATATGACAACACCTTTCCCTCGAGAACTAAAGGCGATGTTACCAAAGAATTTGTCTGAAAGTGTAAAATGGTTTGTTTTACGCTTTCATTGAAATAATGATGACAATATTCGATTGTCAAGGATCGGTTTCACGTCCGGTATCCGAATTCCCGGCGTGATATATATTGCAAGGGAGAAAGTCCCGAACAATCGTTACGTTTACAATTTGCGAGTCTTTTCGGTGCCGTTTCAAGAAAACAATCACTTTTTTGGCTCAATTTACAAATTGTTTACAGTTTTCGTCCTGAGCGTCGAAAAAGGTTTCGTGACGAAAACTATGTAGGATTCCGCTGCGGGTTTTATGCCGCGAAAGACGCTTTACAATGAGTGGGCGGTGCGGTAGACTTTTTCGTCCGACAGGCGGGAGGCGAAGCCGTACCCCCTGCCGACGCCTGTCCATATCCGCGCCGCCGGAGGCTCGTCGTCAAGCGGACCGTGGAATAAATCCGCGCGGAGATTTCTTTACGAAAAATCAATTTCAATATGGGTGCATTTTTTACGGCGTTTCAAGAAAACAATCTTTTTTACATTTTCATGGTAGACTTTTTCTTTCACATATGATAATATTCAATTGTCTGATTCTTCTTTATCGAGTGAACATAGATAGCGCAGAATCAAACTCCTCCCGCGGAAGGTAACCGATCGCATTGACTGATATTGATTCTTAGGTGTTCACGTTCAATATTCCGGTGCTCAAAGATGGCTCTCGGTAGTCGGCACATTCCAATGCGACTTTTATCGAGGTATCTGCGGTGAAAGGAGAAAAGACTATGGCTGGTAAAAAAGGTGTTTCATCAAAAACACACACAAAACAGCAGTTGGACAACTATGCGAATCAGCATAACCCCAACAATAAGGCTTACACTGCCGACAAACAAAACCGGATCAGTACAAAAAGTTCTGCAAGGACAAAAAAGAACGAAAAGTATGATATCGGTATTTTAGACGGCGAAAGCTACGGTTGGTGTGACGACTGATAAGCAGGATGATCCAGAAGGAATCGGGGCATCGTAAGGTGTCCCCTTTCTTTTTCGTCATGAAGTTTATTTGTCAAAAAAGGATTTCTGTACGAAAATTCAATTTCAATATGGGTGCGTTTTTGTTGCCGTTTCAAGAAAACAATATTTTCGTCACGAAATTTTTTGATTATTTCAGGACGAAAATTTCGCGCCGTCATTTCGAAACGACAGTCCGGCGTCATTTCGAAGCGAAAATCGTTTGACACTTTTTTCGGGATTTCAAAACGAAAGTCATCTCAAAATTCTTATCATCCCGATGTGGAAAATCCTTCGTCATATCGAAAAGACAGCGTCAAGGCATACTTCACCCATCTGTAAAATCAGATCCGTTTCTTTGTTTTTCCATATTGAGATGGGGCGGTATGCCTTGACGTCCCGACTCCCGAAAGGTGTTCCGGGAGTCGTTTCTATTGAGTTCACTTCGTTCGCTCAATAAAAACGACTCCGCTCTCGAAACGATAAATGACAGTTGATATCGAACCGACAGTCATTTGTCATATATCATATCGAAGCGATAACCCCTCGGCTCGGTCGTCTCCGACCGGCTCTGACGAGCAGACCTCCGACTCCCAAACGCATCTCATACGGAAAATCACTTCAAAATTATCATCATCGGATCCCGTAAGGAGGTTAGTACTTGGCGCTCGCCTTGCGGCGGACGCCGTGCGCATACCCTTGAAGCAAGGGTGTCCCCAGTGGACTGCGCGACGCCGAATCCCGAACGTAGTCGGTATTTCTCGGCGGGAGCTTTACGATTCGACGCTATGCCCGACGAAAGCTGCCTTAGAAAGCCCGTGATCCGGGGACGAAAAACATACGCTTCAACTGCGGCTTACAGTTTTCGTCCTCAACCGATGCAGGTTTTCGCTTTTTGGTTTTCCTTATGAACGCTCAAAGCGATAAAGAGCGTTTACGCATTCCTTCCGATCGCGTGACAGAGGTCGAGCCCCTATCGCTTTCCTACCTGATCTCGGCTTACGGCTATTATGCGTTTGCCTTCGCCATGTGTCGTGACTCTTACGGTCGATTCCCCTGGGTCTCCCTCCGAAAATGAGGTTGTCCTTCACCTCGTTTTCGTCATGAGACCGCGCTCGCTAAATAATCAGTTGCCATATTGACTAAGCGAGCGTTTCGTTCTGCGTTCCTTCCGATCGCTTCACCGAGGACTTGCCTCTCCGTTTTCGTACCTGTTCCGGCGTCCGGCTATTACGCTCTTGCCGGTGCCCTGTTTCGGTTAACACTTCAACCTTTTTGTTTCCCTTTTCTAAAGTTCTTTCATAATCAATCGCTCCTTCATAGAATTGAATAATGTATATTTGAGTCCCACAGATGCGAACACCCGCGGGGAAACAAAAAGCAAGTTTTGATTTATAAAACACCGTCAACGTATAGCAGAACGAACCGTACTCTTCAAGTTCAAATCATGCTAACGCTGACGGTGTTTTTTCTGTGCTTACACTGTAATATTACGGGTTTTTTCAAGTCTTTTCAAGAGCACACGAGTGGCACATAACGGTTCTGTTACGCGGTTTTCCGCACCTTTTGAGCGCCGTATTTTTCCCTGCTCGGCAATAGACGGCAATGCACGCCGAAAATTTTTTTAAAAAAATTTTTTGACAACTTTCAAACAGTGCCTCTTCTTTGAAAATTCACGCATAGTACTTGAATTTTCACGAATTTTGTGTTACAATGCTTTTAACGTGGAGGTTTAACCATGGAACATTACGTTACACTTTTGAAAATGGGTGCTTTCAGCCGTGAAGACGTTGCAGGAATAACCGGTAACATCCGCACGGCGGACAGTCTTTTGTATTCCTATAAGAAGAAGGGCTGGATTGCGTCGGTCCGGCGGAATTTGTACGTTGCGATCAGTCTTGAAACCGGACAGCCGGTGTGCAACCCTTATCAGATTGCCGCGCATATTTCGCCCGATGCCTGCGTTTCGCACCATTCGGCCTTTGAGGTTCACGGCATGGCGAATCAAGTCTTCTCCGACCTGTACGTTTCGACCTCCGCTGTTTTTCGTCCGTTTGAATTCGACGGCAAGCACTTTGAACGTGTGCCGTCAATCACCACCGAGGGCGTTAAGGAAATCGGCAAGATCCGTGTGACCGACCTGGAGCGCACCGTCGTTGACGGTATCAAGGACTTTGCGAAGATTGGCGGACTGGAGGAGCTTTTGCGCTGCCTGATGATGATCACCTATGCCGACGCTGACAAGCTGACGCGATACCTTACCATATATGATAACTGCTTCCTGTGGCAGAAGGCGGGGTATATCCTCTCACACTTCCCGAACATGAAACTCCCCGCCTTGTTCTTCGACACCTGTAAATCCAACGCCCGTAAAAACGTGCGGTATTTGTATGAGGATATAAAAAAAGAGTCCCCCGTCTTTGAAAGCGAATGGGGACTATACATACCGAAGGATATGATGAAGCTTTTGGAAAGCTGATTTATAACTGAAAATTCACATAATAATCATCAGAATCGACTCATCACTACTTGAAATTTAGGGAACTTTGTGATATAATACGGTTGTTAGATTTCCCTATAAGGAGATTGCAAGTATGAATTACGAATATATGGAGATCCAGGAGCTGCTGCAGCAGCGTGCTGATTTACAAGCGCGCCTGAAGCTTTTGCCATACGACGGCACTCCGGAGATAAAAGAAAATAGCAGCGGAAAGTATCTGTACGTCCGCAAGCGCGTCGCCGGAAAGCTGACCAGCACCTACGTTGACGTTTTTTCCGATGATCTATACGCCGCGCTCCTTCGTTATACCAAAGATGCGCGCGAGTTGAGAAAAGGCGTCCGTAAGATTGAAAAGCGGTTGGCGGAGCTCGGCTATGCAACTGAGGAGCTTTCCGATAAAGTCATTCTAAATGTCGACTTTGCCCGCGCGAATATGAAAGCGAATATATACGATCAGGCGGTGCTTGAAGGCGTTGCGACCTCCTTCCCGCAGACCGAGGATATCATCGAAAACGGGCGCGTCAACGGCGTCTCGGCGAATGACGTGCAGAAGATCCTCAACCTGAAACACGCGTGGGAGTTTATAATGGACCGCGACGTGATCGCCACCAAGACGGATTATTATATTCTTTGCCATATCGCAAAGCTCGTGAACGAGGGCTTTTACGCCGAGGGCGGCAGAATCCGCGGCGTGCCGGTCACGATCGGCGGAACTTCATACGTGCCGCCGCTTCCGATTGAGCTTGACGTCAAAGAAAGAATCGCCGCCATCGTAGCAGAAGACGCCGAACCCGTTGAAACGGCGATCCGGCTCTGCCTCTATTGTATGAAGACACAGATTTTCAACGACGGCAACAAGCGCGCGGCGGTCATCTTCGCCAATCACTACCTCATAGGCAAAGCCGCCGGACTTCTCGTGATCCCCGAAAAGGACGTCCCGGAATTCAAGCGCCTCCTCGTCGCCTATTACGAAGACCGCGACACAGGAGAGATCGTAGAGTTTATGAAGGATAAGTGCTGGAGAAAGATATAAAAGCTCACCGATATTATTGTCAGCTTGAATTGTAGAACGCAGGAGGAAACAAAATAATGCCGACGCTTGAATGGATCGGAAAAGATAAAGTGATAAATCATCACCAGCAGGTGCCGTATCGGGTGCTGGAGGAGAAATATACATACAATGCCGACAAGAGCGACAACATGATCATCCGCGGGGATAATCTGGAGGCGCTCAAAGCACTGCTACCCAAATATGAGGGCAGAATCAAGTGCATCTATATCGATCCGCCATATAATACCGGCAACGAGGGCTGGGTTTATAATGACAACGTAAACGATCCAAAAATCAAAAAATGGCTTGGTGAAGTTGTCGGCAAAGAAGGCGAAGATTTAAGCCGTCACGACAAATGGCTGTGTATGATGTATCCGCGGCTCAAACTGTTACAAAAGTTGCTTTCCGACGATGGCGCAATATTTATAAGTATTGACGATAATGAATGCGCAAATCTAAGGCTTATTTGCAACGAGATATTTGGAGCAAATTGTTTTGTAACTGATGCTATTTGGCATTCAAGCGATAATAGTAACAACAACTCTCTCAGTTTTTCTGAGGACTATAATCACACTCTCATTTATTCAAAGAAGACTGGTTGGAGACCAAACTTCATTAATGATGCAAGTAAAAGAAGTCATTTTAAAAACCCTGATAATGATCCCCGTGGACCATGGTTTGATGGTAATCCTGTAAATAATCCTGGTTGGAGACCCAACCTTCAGTTTAACATTACTACTCCAAACGGAAATGTTATCAAGCATCCTCAAAACGGGTGGCGTTGGTCAATGGAGACAATCGAAGAAAAATTGAAAACAGGAGAATTACGCTTTTCTGAAGATCAAACACGTCTCATAAGAAGAACATACTTATATGAACTTGGTGGCTTAACTCCATCTAATCTTTGGTATGATTTGGACACAACAGGACATACTCGCCGTGCTAAATATGATTTAAAAAAAATATTCCCAGAGATTAAAGTTACGGACTTGTTCAGCACTCCAAAACCGGCACTACTTATCGAATATATCTTGCAATTAGCAAGCGATCCTAATTCCATTATCCTCGACTCTTTCGCCGGCTCAGGTACAACCGCACATGCTGTACTTAATATGAATAAAGCGGATGGCGGCAATAGAAAGTTTATTCTTGTGGAAATGATGGACTATGCCGACAGCATTACCGCCGAGCGTGTAAAGCGAGTGATAGACGGTTACGGAGAGGGCAAAAATGCCGTTGAAGGTACCGGAGGCGATTTCACATTCTACGATTTAGGACAGGCTTTGCTTTTGCCCGACGGAAATCTGAATGAAGAAGTCGACACAGCAAAGATTCGGGATTATGTTTGGTATATGGAAACCAAAACGCCGCTTACGGGAGTTGCGGCCGATAATGCCTATTATCTCGGCTGTAACAATAATACAGGCTACTATTTCTACTACGAAAAAGACCGTATCACCACCCTGGGATACGAGTTCCTTACTACGATCAAGGAAAAGGCGGAAAGCTATCTTATCTACGCCGATCTTTGTACGATTCCGGATGAAGAATTGAAAAGGCATAATATAACATTTAAGAAAATTCCGAGAGATATAGCTAAACTGTGAGGAGGCGAGAATAATGGAACTGAAAACATATCAAAAGAACGTTATCGGCGACTTGTCGCGCTTCCTTACTTTGCTGACTGAGAAAGGAACTGCCGCCAAAGCATACAGCGCCTTGTGGGAAGAAAAGAACGTCAACGTCGGATTAGGCGGTATGCCATATTACCACTATAATCTGCCTGGCGGCGTTCCGGACGTTTGCTTCAAGGTGCCAACCGGCGGCGGGAAAACATTTATCGCGGCGAACGCAATAAAAACGATATATGACGCAGTGCCGAGAGCAACGGCGAAAGCCGTCGTATGGCTTGTGCCTTCCGACGCTATTTTGACACAGACCTATGCAGCGCTGAGCGATCCACATCATCCCTACCGTCAAAAGATCGACGTTGATTTTGGCGGTGCGGTGGAAGTATATTTAAAGGCACAGCTTTTGAACGGGCAGAATTTCAACCCGACGACTGTAACGGAGCAGCTTTCGATTTTCGTCCTCAGCTATGATTCCTTCCGCACCAGCAAAAAGGAAGGTCGCAAGGCATTTCAGGAAAACGGCAATCTTGCCACGTTTCCGAAACTGATGCAGGACAAGTCTATGTTGCTTCCCGATACAGATGAAACGGCATTGATCCAGGTCATTCGTTCCCTAAATCCGGTCGTTATTGTGGACGAAAGCCATCATGCCACTTCTGATTTGAGCGTCGAGATGTTGAAGAATTTCAACCCCTGTTTCGTCCTCGACCTCACTGCTACGCCGAAGAATAACAGTAACATTATCTCTTTTGTTGACGCCTCGCAACTCAAAAAAGCGAATATGGTCAAACTGCCGGTTATCGTATATAACCGCAAGTCCCAAGATGACGTATATGCAGACGCAATCAGCATTCGCAGAAAGCTCGAAATGCAGGCTCAAAACGAGCAGAAAACAACTGGCAGATATATCCGTCCCATCGTATTGTTCCAAGCGCAGCCGAGAGTTGGTGCAGAAAGCACAACATACGATAAGATCAAGGCGACGCTGATTGAGGCAGGTATTCCGAAAGAAGAAATCGCCATTAAAACGGGTGACAAAGATGAATTGAAGAACGTCAATCTGCTTTCGCCAGATTGTCCGATTCGTTATATCATCACGGTCAATGCTTTAAAAGAGGGCTGGGACTGCCCATTTGCCTATGTTTTGGCAACCGTTGCAAACCGGACGTCTTCTGTAGACGTTGAGCAGATTTTGGGGCGTGTTTTACGACTTCCGTACACACAGAAAAACGGGAGTAACGTATTGAATATTTCTTATGTTATCACGTCATCGGCGGATTTCGGGAAAACGCTGGATAGAGTCGTATCCGGATTGAACAATGCAGGTTTCAGCAACAAGGACTATCGGGCAAAAGATATTGAAACGGAGCACGACAACAAAACAGATGAAATCCCCGAGCCGGTACAACTGACGATACCGCCGGAGGAAGAGACGGAGATTCCAGAGGTTAATACCAGCGATTTACGGCAAAGAATCGAAGACGTAATGCGGCAAGAAGAATCCGCCCCCACGGAAACGATAGAGGCGGACGAATTGCTATCTGTTGCTTTGGCTAAAAATGAAGAATATGAAGAAAAAGTCAATCAAACGGTCGAAACAGCGATCGATCTTGCTCCGACGGAGGTGCGCGATAAAATGAATTCTTTCAGAATTAACGACGCTTTTGCAGAGGAAGCGTCCAAATTGCGATTCCCTCAGTTTATGATGGAAGTCGGACCGAGCTTTTTCTCTGATAACGAATACATCCCGTTGAAGACAGAACATTTGGAAGAAGGATTCACGCTGAAGGATAAAGACGTCCGGATCGATTTCACCACAGTTGACGCCGAAATGGCGCGCGTTGATACAGACGATTCCGCCGACGCAGCTCCGAAGGTTTGGCAGATCAAAGGTACCGACAGCACTTATTACAAGGAATGGTTTAACGCCCAGCCGTCGAATGTCCGTCTCGCGCATTGCAAGGCGCTCATAAAGGAACGCATTTCAAAGCTGAACTGCGTCAACGATAAAGAGCTTCAGGATTATATTGATCGTGTCGTTGAAACGATGACGGAAGACCAGCTCAGCGATATGGAACAGTCGATCTACCCGTATATTGTGAAAGTAGAGAAAAAAGTGAAAGATCTTCTGGCTGGTCATAGATCAAACATCTTTGATTTGTGGCTGGAGCAAGGGAAAATCGTATGTAAACCCAATTATGCCCTCAGCCCGGTGATTTCACCGACAAGCTTTTTCTCCACCTATCCGAAGTCGCTGTATTCGAGCGAGGAAGACGTTAACGAATACGAACGCAAAATGGTATGGGAACTTTCATCGCTTGATAATATCAAATGGTGGCATCGGAACATTTCGCGCCTCGGCTTCCAGATAAACGGCGCTATTCACGCCTATCCGGATATTATCGCTATGACATCAAGCGGAAAGATCCTGATGATCGAGACGAAGGGCGACCACCTGGATAACGACGAGTCCAAAGCGAAGGCAAAGATCGGGCATCAGTGGGACAACCTTGCCGGTCCAATGTATCGGTATTTTATGGTGTTTCAGACCAAATCGCCCGACTATCCCGGCGCGTACTCCTTTGATCGCTTTATTGAGATAGTGAAGGGACTGTAAACAAGCGATTTCAATGAATTGGAACGAGGTCATATAATGAAATCTGTGATTTTTAATGACAAAAAAGTATTATCTACATACGACTTTGATAATATTGAAGTAGATGAGTTCTGGAACAAATCATCTGCTAAAGAAGCTCGTATGCATAGCATTCATAACTATCCTGCAAAATTCCCGGCTTTCATTGCTGATAAAGCCATTGAATACGCTTTACCTTTTTTCAATAACAAGATTAACTGTATATCTGATGTGTTTTGCGGATGTGGGACAGTAGCTTTAGAATCGCGAATTCATGGAATAGATTTTTGGGGTTGCGATATTAATCCTGTTGCAACTCTTATAGCTAAAACCAAAAGTGATATTTATTCTGTGCAAACGCTAAAAAAGTTTGAAAAACAACTATACGATGAGATAGATACCCAATTATCTCAGGGTGATGACTATGCAAATGCAAACGAGCGAATAAGGTACTGGTTTGACAAAGACAACTATAAGAAGTTATCGGCAATCAAGCGTTCAATTTATCAAATACCGAATAATAAATATAGACGGGCATTTTTATGCGTTTTTTCTTCGATATTAAAAGCATCTTCTAAATGGTTAACAAAATCAATTAAACCCCAGATTGACCCGGAGAAGTCTCCCGTTGATCCTATAGTTACATTTAAAAGTTCTGTCTCAAAGTTCATCTCTATAGTTGAAAAAGAGCAAAAAAATAATGCGGCAAGAATTGAGATTGACAACTGTAATTTTATTACAAAAAAGAAATTTCCAACCGTTGATCTAATTATTACAAGTCCCCCGTATGTTACGTCATATGAATACGCCGATCTTCATCAGTTATCATCATTGTGGCTTGATTATGTTGATGACTATACTGAATTAAGAAAGGGGACAATAGGAAGCGTTTATAATAGTGAGGATTATTACTTTGATCTTATTGATTTAAATGAAACAGCGAGTTGTGTGGTCCAAGCATTGTATAATGAAAAGTCCGTGGGCAACGCAAAAACAAAGTCGGTTGCGCGGTACTATGTCGATATGCAAACTGCGTCCAAAAACTGTTTTAAAATGTTATCGGATAGAGGAATAGCGTGTTTTGTAATAGGTGACACAGAGTATAAGGGAGTAAAAATCGAAAATGCAAAGCATTTAGTTGAATCCTTACTGGATGCCGGTTTTAAAAATGTTATAGTATCTAAAAGACGCATTTCAAATAAAACACTTTCGCCATATAGAGACGAATCAGGTAAATTTTCTTCAGATTCAAACAAACGAGAAGTTTATCATGAAGAATATGTTATAATTGCGCACAAAAAGGAGATTAAAAAATGAATCAATTCAATCTTGCAAATATTGGTACTGAAATCGACAAAATTAACGTTGAAATTAGTTATAAGATTATTGAATTGTTCTCAGCGGGATTGTATTCAAGTCCGAACAAAGCTTTTGAAGAATTAATATGTAATTCGTATGATGCTTTTGCGACAAAAGTCTCGGTGTATGTCTCTCCAGATTTATCCACAGAAGATGCCTATATTATGGTCGTTGACAATGGTGAAGGTTTATCTCAAGATGAATTCAAAGACTTGTGGAAAATTGGAGAATCCTCGAAAAGAAAGTCGCCTGAAAGAGATGAAAAGCGCCTTCAAATAGGTCAATTCGGAATAGGTAAACTTTCTACATATATTTTAGCCCGTAAACTAACTCATATTAGTTTTAAATCAGGAAAATACTTGATGACAACTATGGATTATGGAGCTATTAGCGCTGCGACTAGTTCTGTTGAATTGCCTGAAATTGAACTGACGAAAGAACAGGCAAAAGAGGTTATTCAACACTACTTATATAAAGACGGAAATTCACTTATTTCATTTGACTTATTTAAAGAGGAGGACCCTCTAGATAGTTGGACCATTTCTCTATTAACTGATCTAAAACCTAAAGCAGCAGAAATAAAAATCGGTCGACTCAAGTGGATACTCAGTACAGCATTGCCGCTCAACCCCACATCATTTGCGCTTGATTTAAACGGCACAAACATTGAATCATCCAAGACAAGAATACCTGTTAAAAAAGAGTGGATCGTCGGAAAAGACGACCTAACCGCCGATGAATTAGATTTCTGTAATCCTAGTTATGACAGTAGTAATAATTCGTATTTCGTAGATTTTGAAAGCCTCAAAGGAGTAACTGGTCGCTTTATTCTTTACGAGCAGTCACTTTTAGGAGGTAAAGCTGAAGATAACGGTCGTAGCCATGGCATTTTTCTTATTATAAGGGGAAGACTTATCAATTTAGACGATCCTCTTTTAGGGATGGAGCCTTTCTCTCATGGTCCTTTCAATCATTGCCAGATTATTGTTCATGCTGACGGACTTGATTCTAACTTGGCTTCTACGCGTGAAGCCGTAAAAGAATCACTCCCGTTGACTCAACTAAAACAGTATATTAAGAAAAAATTTAATAACGAAGTACGTAAGTTTTATTTTGAAAGCATCGAAGAAGAGGCGGCTAAAAAGACAATCGGATATAGATTGGCTCAAACGACTTACTCTTCGTCTCAAAAACCAATTAAAAGTTTTATTGAAAAGTTTTATGATGGTTCTATAGCAAACCCAATTCTGATCCAAAAGCCTCTAGCCAAAACAAAAGATGAATTACTGAAGCTTTACTCAGATCATGCTGATGATGTATCAGTAAACGCCATTGAAAAAATTGATTGGGCCATCATGGATTCTCACGCTCCAATTGCGACCCTAGATCTTGATAGCAAAACAATAAGAATTAATGCCCTGCATCCATTTGTGGCCAACTATTCAGGTTCTTTTAAAGATAACTCCCCTTTAGAAAGTATTGTTGTCACCGAAGTACTTACAGAAGCATTTATGTATGAAATTGGGATTGATGAAGGATGTATTAACACAATTATTAAGCGACGCGATGAAGTACTGCGTCAATTGGCTTTTTCTGATAAAGAACGAATCCCGGCAGTAACCCAATTGCTTTTGGACTCTTTATCAGATGCGACAGGATTGGAAAAAGCGGTTTATCGTGCATTATTAGCGCTAGGATTTGAAGCAGTTCCAATAGGCGGCAACGGCAAACCCGACGGCTTTGCCACAGCCGTTCTTGGCTATAATACTGATGGAACACCAAAAGAATATACATTAACATATGATGCAAAAAGCACTTCAAATAAAAAAATCCAAGCAGGTACTGCTAGGCTTTCTGGTCTTAAACGACATCAAAACGATTATAGTGCAACTTATTGTTTTGAAGTAGCAATTGGATTCGATGGAGAGGATGATTTAAATAGCGCAATATCAAAAGAGGCAATTCAGGAAAAAATAACAGTTATTAGCGCAAAAGATTTTGCCCGGCTACTTATGTATTCTATCCCCAATCAGCTTGGATTATCTCAATTAGAGGATTTATTTAAAACATGTTATGCACCCAAACAGGTTTCTGATTGGGTTGATAACTTCGTAAGCAAAAAGCCGGAAAAAGCACCATATTACGATATTATTGATGTCGTATATGATTTGCAAAAGAAAGACACTGAACCACCAACGTTAAGTGTTATCAGAATGAAAGTTAACGAAAAACTCTCAAAGAATTATTCATCTGATAGTATAAAAACTCATTTGCAAGCTATTGAAAATATAATCCCTGGTTTCTTTCACTTTGACGGATCATATGCATATGTTGAAGGAACACCTGATGTAGTAAAGAACAGAATCTCATCAGCCATTTCGACAGATTTTCCGGTAGGTATACAAGATATAATTAAGGCAATGTTTTAGATTTTACGAACCGTGGGAAATGATATCAAGCGATATTAGAATTCTATCTATTTGTTCTAAGTAAGTCAAATAATCAGGCAATTTGTCGTTGCTATTATTCTTTATTGCATCTATAAGCTCCAAAACTTTAGTGTGAAGATCAATTAGAGATTCCATACATTCCTTCCTAAAACATAAGAATATGTTATATCATATCCAGTTCAGGGCTAGGTTATTCATAAAAGCATTTGGATTAGACACCCAATCTAACGCTCCAACCGTCCCATTACGCTCAAAATCTAACGCTTTTCGTTCTAACAGAATTCTAACAATTTTCTAACAAACGTGCAGAAAACGTGAAAATCGCGAAACCCAGGCGGGAAGCCGGATTTCGCGAAAATGGCGTAATTACGGGCTTTTCGGGCGATTTTGCAAAGCCGAGCAACGCCGCGAAAAGCGGAGCATTAGAGCAGGAATCTTATGTTTCAGGTTCTAGTCGGGGCAACTCGGTGCAGGTTCAATTCCTGTCAGGTGCACCAAGTCTTAATAGCTTGAACCTCTTTACCGTTGGTAAGAAGTTCGGGCTATTTTGCTTTATTGAGGAGTTTGATGATTTTTCTAATTTAAATGATTAGTTCTATTTAAAAGCATAATTCTAATTGAATGGGGTTTTAATAATGAAATCTTGCTTTTTTTACAAAAAATGATATAATACTATACGATGTGACTTAATGTTTAATAGGAGAATAGTTTATGCTAATCTGGAGTAATTTGTTACAACCCATCAGATCTCGTCAAACTGAATCTGTACCAAAATCTCCCAACGATAACAGATCACCTTTTAAGAAAGACTTTGACACTGTATGCAATAGCACAATTCTGCGTCGGCTACAAGATAAAGCTCAAGTTTTTCCGCTAGAAAAAGAGGATTACGCTAGAACTAGGTTGACGCATTCAATTGAAGTTATGTCGATATGTGAAAGCCTTGGCTATCAAGCGATAAGTATAATTCTTTCCAAAGATGAAAAGTATATTTCCGAGTCAAAAGACAAGGAAAACGAAACAAAAAAATTGATTAATGATATTCCATTTATACTTAAAACTGCTGCTCTTTTGCATGATATGGGAAATCCGCCGTTCGGGCATTTGGGAGAAGAAGTTATAGGGGAATGGTTTAGAAAGAATCTTGGAAAATTGTCTTTTAATTCAGATAAAGAATTAGTGTTCAATTCTTCTTCAGAACCTAAAGAAACGCTTGAATACTTGTTTAAAGGAAGTTATGCGGAAGACTTGAAGCACTTTGAAGGCAATGCTCAATTATTGAGATTAGTCACAAAGTTATGCTTTGTCGTAGATGACAACGGTATGAATCTATCTTTTCCTGTCATGGCTTCATTCATTAAATACCCAACAGCATCTACTAGGATTGATAAAAATGCTGGCCTGCTGACAAAAAAGATGGGATACTTTTCCGCTGAGCAAGAAATATTTAAAAACATTACAAGTAAATTAGGATTAAAAAATTGTAGGCATCCTCTTGCATACTTATTAGAAGCTGCTGATGACATTGCATATTTAACGGCCGATATAGAAGATGCTCATCGCAAAGGATTGATTTCTCTTAAAACGATTACAGACTATTTTGAAGAACAAAAAGAGGACAAATTAGTTTCAAGAGTTTTAGATGCTATACAGTCTTACATAAAAAAAGCTCAAGAGTTGGGATACGAAGATGAAGAGGATTACGTCGTACATAGAATTAGAGTTTTAATTAAAGGACTTATGATTGATTCGATGAATGATGCTTTAAACAATGTTTATGACTTGATAATGCAGGGAGAGTTTAACGATGAGCTAATCAATGTGTCATCGGCATGTTGCATTGCAAAAACTTTACGGAAAATAGAAAAAGATAATATATATTATTGCTCACATATTCTTAAAACGAAAACACAAGCAATTGCCGTGTTGAACAAGTTGTTAGATGTATATGTGCCCGCGATTGTAAATTGGAATGAAAAATCTGACGCGAACTCCGATAAGCCTAACAATCTTTTGTATTTATCTTTGTCGAAGAATTATAGATATATTTGTCAAGTTGCAAATCAAAAGTATAAAGATAAGAGCATGGATGAATTGCAGCCAAAAGAATTAGAAAACTATATTTACAATAAAATACTGCTAGTTACAGATCAGATATCTGGAATGACAGACTCTCATGCGTTAACTGTGTATAGAACAATTACAGCAAATTCTGTTACTTAATTATATTATAGCCTCGGGCAGCGCTTCACAGACTGTCCGAGGCTATTTTCTTCCTTAACCGGACGTATGGATGGAATCAGCGTCGTCCTTCTCAGTCTTCCTTGCTTTCCATTCATCATAATCTCTTCTGCCCTCGTCAGAGGCCAGATACTCTTGCAATATCGGAAGTAACACTCTTGCCAGTGATTCCATCTGATACTCCGGTATCCCCAGATCATTCTGAGGGATCTTTTTCTTTCTTGCCATTGTATCAGAATCTCCTTTCTCAGATGGTGCATTTCAAAACCTTCCTTCATAAAATTAAAAATTTGTTATATAAGAGCGTGCAGTAGCACGGACTTACTCTTCGTAAATCTTCGTAATCGAGGTGCGATGATGCCCGAGGGATTCGGACGCCTCTTTTTGAACTTTCTTTTCGGGCAAGCCCTGCTCACGCATATCTTTCATCGACTTTTGAGTGTAGGTATGCCGAAGCGAGTGGAATCCGAGGCGTTTGGTAGCTCGCGGTTTCTTGCCGGGTTCGACTTTCGATGCCCTGTCGGGATCCTGGCACTTATGCTTGTGATTGCTGATCCAGCGCTCGATACGCTTCTTCTCTTCAAAGACGCTGTTCTCGTGGTTATCGCAAAGCAGATAGTCCCCGGATTCTTTGCCTTTTTTCTTGGCATAAGCGAGAAGTTTTTCAAGCAGCGTGATCTGTTCTTTGGTCGTAACCGGAATATCTCTGCGCTGACCGCATTTACCCCTTGGAACATGAAACTGACGGGTTCGGAGTGCATATTCCAGATCTCCTACTTTGACCTGAACGCTCTCATTGACGCGCAGACCAAAACGCTGACCGAGACGAAAAGCGGCGATAATATCCAGATGATCTCCGCCGCCCTTCATCTCGTATGCGACGCGGCAAGCTTTTTCGATCTCCGAATCCATCCACGCTCGGTTGAGCGCACCGGGATGACGCTTTTCAAGATGTAATTCTTTGTTATCCTTGGGCATCTCATTTTTTCCGCCGAGCTTATCGTTGTAATACCGTATCGCGGACAGCGTGGCATAGATATATGACGTAGAGAGACCTTTCGCTTTCATTTCTTTTGCAAAAGCGTAAAAGTGACGGGGTTCTACGTTCTTGAGGTTTTGCAGAGAATAGTTCTCGGCAAGAAAGCGGCAGAATCTTTTCTCGGCGGCATAATACGGCTTTCTCGTATCGATCGAGCCGGAACGATCGTGACGAAAAACTCTATGCGCTTGCCTTTCAAGATTCTTATACAAGCCACGGGTTCTTTCGGCTTGCTGTTCGGGCGTTAACTTTTCTTTGTTACTCATACAGTCTTTTCTCCTTTCTTTGAAACTCGGACTGTTGTCCTGTATGTATAACATACGGGCATTTTTCGTGACGAATCAAGAAAACAATCAGATCATGTGGAAAAATCTTTTGCTTCCAATTTTGTGACGAAAATCCCCGGTTCGTACGGTTACAATTTACGGCGCATTTTGATGTCGTTTCAGGAAAACCATCTTTTTTGAGGACGAAAAGGTTGTTTTCTTGATTTATAACCAAAATGTTTGTATATGGCACGAACATAAAAAAAGAACCGTACGAATTTGTACGGTCATAATATGGGCTACTTTTTTGATGCGATTTCAGGAAAAGACAAATAATATTATCGACACTTGCTGTCATACTAATAGTTGTAACGGCTTATGGATGGATAGTTGATTTTTTTCAATAAAGTGATATAATAGGAGAAAAAAGTGATGAGGAATCGAAATATGAAAGTTTTTATCAGTTGGTCTGGCAAAATAAGTTGGCAAGTAGCAGTAGTATTCAGAGACTGGCTACCTTCTGTTATTCAATCTGTTGAGCCTTATGTTTCTTCCGAAGATATAGACAAAGGGGCGAGATGGAGCACAGATATTGCAAAAGAGCTTGAGAACTCAACATTTGGTATTCTATGCGTTACTAGAGATAATCTAGAGGCGCCGTGGTTATCTTTTGAGGCTGGTGCGCTATCAAAAACTATGGAGAAATCATTTGTCACTCCGTTTTTGTTCGATATAAAGCGATCGGAAGTTCAAGGACCAATATTGCAATTTCAATCCACTATTTTTCAAAAAGATGATATTAAAAAAATGGTTCAGACCTTGAATAAGGCAAGCGGAGAAACTGGTATATCTGATCAACGGCTCGAAAAATCATTTGAAGTATGGTATCCAACTCTTGAATCAGAGCTAAACAAAATAAAAAATGAAAGTACTAATGCGGATGTGGCTATCTCCAACGAGGATGCGAATCACTCGTCGGAAATGTTGGAAGAGATTTTGGAATTATCTAGGGATAATCAAAAACTGTTGAGAAGCCCTGATTCGAGAATATATGATGATTTAGAAAAAGTTAAAGATTATCTTGAACATATCTCTATGAGAAATGAAAGTCTTTATGAGAAAAGGAGGATGTCAAGAAGATATAATTCTATGTTTTTAGAAGAAATTATGCATATGGATAGTTTACGAAGATCATATGCGTTTTTGATGACACTTAGCCTCTTGAAAGAAGATTTTCCTTGGGTTTATGATATGGGGAAAGAATTAATTGAAATACTAAAAAGTGATAAGTATCCTGAAGAAAAGTCTTTGTCTATCAGAGAATTTAAAGAACTGGTCGATTTTACTTTCGGTCATCCTATTATGCGTGATATGTTTGGTAGAAATAAAGATAGTGTTGTTTTTATGAAAGAAGTGCCATATTATCTGATTCAATGTTTAGACGATATTTCTAATGAAGATGGAATAATGTAGCATTTAATTTAAAAAATAACGTATGGCTCCCGCGGACTGATTCGCAGTCCACGGGAGCCGTGTGTCATTTAGAAACGATAGTTCAACTTTCGTTCAGATGTTTTTCGAGGTCTCTTGCGCCGTACATAATACGGATAATCCTTACAGCGTTCTTTTCTTCATTGACGGTATAGAACACAAGGAAGTTCTTGACCGGCAGTTTTCGTAGCCCCCGGCTTCGCCACGGTTCGTTTTCATACAGAGCGTTACGGAGCGGAAAGGTCTTAAGCGTATGTACGGCGGCGATGATGTTTTGATACATCTTTCCCGCCGTCACCGGTTCTTGCAGGCTAAAAGCGATATACTCATAGATTTCTTCCAGGTCGTCCCGCGCTTTCGCGGTATAGAAGACGTCATAACTCATACGTTAAACCTGCTTTTCATATGTGATTCTACATCAGCAGCGGAGTAGAGGTTTCCAGATTCAACGTCATCAAATCCTTTTCGGATCTCGGAATCAAACTGCTCTTTAGTCAGTTCTCCGACCGCGAGCGGGCGGCGCAGCGGCAGCTTCATATCAAAAGGAATACCGTTATGCATCACAACCTGACGCAGAAACATACCGATTGCGTTTGACATGGGGATGCCGAGTTGATCCAAAATCTCTTCCGCATGTTCTTTTACAACGGGATCGACCCTCGTATAAATATTTGCTGTTCTTGCCATGGCAATCACCTCTTTCTTCAAGTTCACTATTAGTATATCACATTTGATTGCGAATAGCAAGCATTTTGCAAAAGTTCATAAAAATTTTTCATCTTGATCTCGTGACGAAAATTTTGCGCCGTCATATCGAAACGAAAATCCTTCTCATCATATCGAACAGAGAATCCGGCGACGCAGAAGACCTTTTCAGCCGACTGTACGGTGTTTGATACAGATTGCACGCTCTCGGTTCCATCGTATCAAGCACCGAACAGCTGGAACACGCCGCAGGCGTGCAAAAAAATCGCGCGGTCATATCGAATCGACAGTCCGGCGTCATCTCGAACAGAAAGTCGTTCCGAACTTTTTGGATATCGAAATGACAATCATCTCGAAAAGAGTCATATCGAACATAGTATTCTCTGTCATATCAAAAAGACAGTCGCAAGGCATAGGAAAGCCTGTGGCGTTAAGGGCATTTTTAACGTCGTTTTACTCGTTTTCTTTTTCCCACATATCCTGGATGCCTTGCGGGACGGCTCTTTCGGCTGTTGCCTCGGAGCCGTTTCTATCCCACCTACGGCGGGGATAGAAACGGCTCCGCGTCCAAAATGATAGTCATGTATTATATCTCAAAGAGAAAGTCATCGTCATATCAAAGAGCCGGTCATATTGAATTGTTCCATTAAAAGAGCTTAGTACGATGGGAAGCTCACTGCTCCCAGCGCATACCTGCCGCTTGACAGGCGTCGGCATAGCCGACAGCGCAATGCCGTATACTTACCGTTCGATAAGCCCGGAAATCCGCCTCCGGAACTGATATGCACCCCAAAAGTTAGACACTTTTGGAGGTGCATATTTTTATGGCAAAAAAGGGGCAAAAGTTCAAAACGTACTCGCCGGAATTCAAAGAATGTGTTATACTGGATATGCGAGAACACCGTTTAGGTATAATGGA
>JAFZIK010000036.1 GCA_017554405.1 Clostridia bacterium
AATACTTGCAGAATTCTTTTATTTCTTTTCGCCAGTCGCCCGCAATTTCAACAAAGTGGTGAATATAGGGACCGTCTATAAGGCGGTCTTCTATTTTTTGGAGATCATCAAACTCCGCCCACAGATACGTGCCGTGGGTTTGGGGCCCGGTTGTGGTGTTGGCAATAAGCGGCAGTATCATATACTCGCCGTCCTCGCGGTCTATGCGGGCAACGGTGTATTCGCCGTCTTTTGCTCTGAACCACGAACGCTGGTTTACAAGGCGCGCCGTGCTGTCTATACCGCTTTCGGCTTTTTGAGAGAGCGGGAACGGGCCGCAATGCCAAAGAAGCTCCGCGTTTTTGTTTTCGGGATGGCGCACCGTAAACTCTCCGAACAGCGGTTTACCTTCGCCGAGCGTGGCACACTTTAAGAGCACCATTGTAAGCAGGGCGTGCATATCGCTCTCACACGATACGAGATAACCCATATCGCCTAAAATCCCGTATACCGTGCAGGGCGCAAGACCGTCAAACATAACGGGCGTCGCCGTCCAGCACTCGGCGGAAACGGCGTCCAAATTGAATTCATCAAAGAGGCGTTTTAAAGTTACGGCATACGCCGCCATACGCTCTACGTATTGCGGGGTAAGATCATCGAGTTTATAGTTTTTAAGTATATAGTTTTCGATTTCCTTTTTCCCGGGCGGGTTTTCGGTAAGTATCGCGTTCATCCGCTGTTCGATAAGGGCAAAGTTTATCGGTATCATCTTTACGCCGAATTTTTCGAGCAAATCACCCTCGTTCCAGATGACCGAATAGAAAGGCGCAGGGCGAAGCCCTATCTGACCGACGCGTATCCCCTTAAAATTTTTGACCATGCAGGCGACGCGAACGAAGCTTTCAAAGCCCTCTTTGAACTCTTCGCTTTCAACCCTGCAACAGGGCAGGTGCGAAAAAGGTATATGAAGCCGCTGCATCTGGCGGGAAACGCCGAAAAGACCGCACTGCGAATCGGTAGGTCTCATACCGTCAACGTAGTATTCGTCGTCAAGCGGTGCCCACAAAAGCACCGGCACGCCGAGGGCTTTCGCTATATCCGCCGCCGCTTCCTCGTTGCCGAAATTGCAGTTGATTATAAACACCGCGTCGACCTTTTCAGATTTAAAACGGTCAATAACCTCTGCGGCGGAGTCATCGTCAAATATAAGGTCTTTTATACCTATGCCCTTTGAATCGACGAACGAAACTTTATCGCTACTGAAATTCTTTTCTATGTAATCAACAAACCGTTTACCGCGCTCCTCGGCGGAATACCAGGTGAGAAAGGTGCCTTTCGGGCGGTCGTTTGTGTTTCTTCGCATAGGAAGAAGTCCGATTTTTACATTGTAACTGAGCATTTGTAAAACCCCTTTGGCTTATTCTGATTCGACCGTGATTTTGCAGTAACCTAAATTTTTGCTATGGGCGGTAAGAATAAGTTTTTCCTGACCCTTTGCCGGTTTTACGGCAACCGTGATCTTGCCCATATACATCTGCCTGCTGCTGTTCTTTATATTTGCGTGATCGGTATTATCCGAGCCGGTGCCCACGATCGTAGGTCTATCCCCTACCTCCGCTTTTACGAACTCCGCGTTTTCGGTAGATACGGCGTCATCCTCGGTGCTGACCGAGAAGGTAACAAACTCCGCCGCGTCGGGCACGACGTTGCCGCTTGCATCTTCGCACTCGCAGGTAAAGAGCGCTATATCCCTGCCGTTTGCGGCAAAGTCGTTTAACTGTGTAAGTTTAAGCCGCGCGGGCGCGCCGGTGGTTACCCGTTTATCCTCGCAGACCTTTTTGCCGTCTTTATAACCGACGCAGAGAAGCTCGCCGCTGTTATACGGCACCTTCCACTCGCCCCAGGAGTATTTTTCTATCTGCTTTCTGCCGAGCGTTTTGCCGTTTAAGAAAAGCTCAAGCTCATCGCAGTTGGTATAAACCGGAACGAATACTTCCTGACCCTCAAGACCCTTAAAATTCCAATGCGGAACTATATGCACTATCGGCTTATCGAGCCAATAGCACTGATTAAGATAAAACGCCGCTTTTTTATTAAGGAACATATCGATAGCGCCGGATTTTGAGGATATCGCGGGCCACATTGCCTCGCCGCGGTGGTCAATCGATATCCACTGGAAAGAGCCGAATATATACGGTCTCTCGCATAAATGTTTCCAGGTCTTTCTGCGGGAGGAATACCAGGTGGTAAAGGGTGAAATATCGTAATCGCGTATTCGCCCTAAATTCTCGTCGCTTTCAAAATGCCAGTCGCGCGTGGTGCCAACGGCACAGCACTCCGAAGAAAAGAGCGGCAATTCGGGGCACGCTTCGTGTATCTTATCAAAGAGATCAAGATTGTAGTTGATTCCCGCTATATCGCAATACTCAAAAATCGTTGATTTATCCGGCTCTTTATTCTGCGCGGCGGTTATGGGTCTGCTGTTATCAAGTTTTCTTATAAACGCCGCCATAGCCCTATGGGTGCGCCTGCCGTTTTCGGTAGTGTGGGTAAGTTCCTCGTTGCTTGTAGACCACATAATAACGCTCGGACGGTTCCGGTCACGCTTTACGAGTGATTCTATCTGCTCAAAAGATTCTTTGGTGCTCTCAAACCAGCGGGTCTCGTCCATAACGAGAAGCCCTAACTCGTCGCAGGCGTCAAGATACGCCGCGGTTTGCTGATAATGGCTCGTTCTGTAACCGTTTGCGCCCATTTCCTTTATTAAGGATATTTTGTATTTTGCTATATTATCCGGCACGGCAAGACCGGTGATCGAAAAATCCTGATGACCGCAAACGCCTTTTATAAAGGTGCGCCTGCCGTTAAGGTAAAACCCGTCGTTCGCGGTAAACTCTACGGTGCGAAAACCGATACGGGTATCGTATTCATCTATCTGCTCGCCGTGAGAACTAAGGATAGTTTTAACGGTGTAGAGTTCCGGGTTATCTATATCCCACAAAACAGGATCTTTTACGACCGCGCTGTAATTAAACACCGCTTTATCTCTGAGGGCCACCTCGCCGCCAAACGCGGCGGACGCCACCTCTTTACCGTTTTTATCGAGGACGTAACTTACGCCGCCTACGGTTTTATCTTCATAATCGGAGTTTATCACGGTGGTCTCAAAACTTATTTCAAAATCGGCGCCGTTAATCTTTTTATAGGGCGCGTAAACGCCGTAAAGGTCTATAGCAACGCTATCGGTAACGGTAAGCCAAACGTCGCGGTAAATACCGCCGCCTTGATACCACCAGCCCTCGTAATCCTCGGTGTTTACGTATACGGCAAGCCGATTTTCTTTATCGAAAAATACACGGTCGGTAATATCTATTTCAAAAGTGTTATATGAAGAAAAGTTATGGAACATAAGGCAACCGTTAAGATAAACGGTGGACTTACCGGCTATGCCGTCAAAGCGAAGCGTAATGCGCTTATCAAAGTATTCCTCAGGCAGCGAAAAAGATTTGCGATACCAGGCGTTATCGTATTTAAGATAGCCGTGCGCCTGATTTGTGCCGTTTTGTGTTACGTCCCCGTCAATAACGTAATCGTGCGGAAGGTCAATATCCTCCCACTTTTCGCCAAGCACCCTGCCGGAGGTCCAGAAATAACTGTTGCCGTCGATATAATCGTATGAGGCGGGACCGGCAAGCTTACGCTCGGTCTTACTGCTCGCGTAGATCGGCTCTTTTATAAGGGGAGTATCGACCTTAATATCCCCTTTATGGAATTTCCAGTTTTCATTTAACAGTATTTCTTTTCTCATACCATCACCTTCTGAAACAAGCATACATAGCCGTAATTACAATATCATAATATTTTTCAATTTGCAATAGATAATACGGCATTTTCCCTTTAAGAGTATATAAAAATGCGACGCTGAAAATATATTTCCGTATAAGTAAAATGATGCGCCCCGCCTTCCGGAAGGCAGGGCGTAATTGTTTTTACCGATTATTTAAGCATATCGGCGATCTTAAGTATCAGCTCGCGGGATTTTTCAAAGCCGAGGCAGGGATCGGTTATCGATTTGCCGTAAACGCCGCCGCCTAACGGCTGGTTGCCATCCTCGATATAGCTTTCGATCATAACGCCCTTAACGAGCTTTTTGATATCCGGATTATGGTTGCGGTTATAAACCACGTCCTCGGCGATCCTTATCTGTTCAAGATAACGTTTGCCTGAGTTTGCGTGATTCGTATCGACTATCGCGGCGGGATTATCTATACCGTTTTCGGCGTAAAGCTCCGAAAGCCGGCAGAGATCCTCGTAATGGTAATTTGAAATACTTTTGCCCGCAAAATCAACGTAACCTCTGAGTATCGCGTGCGCCATCGGGTTGCCGTGACTTTTAACTTCCCACCCTCTGTAAATAAAGGTATGGGAGGAACGCGCCGCCTTAATCGAATTCATCATCACCTGCAGATCGCCGCCTGTTGGATTCTTCATACCCACCGGAACGTTTATGCCGCTTGCGGTAAGGCGGTGCTGTTGATCCTCCACCGAACGCGCGCCGACCGCCACATAGGCGATTATATCGGATAAATAACGGTGATTCTCGGGGTAAAGCATCTCGTCCGCGCAGGTAAAGCCGTAATCCTTTAAGGCGCGCATATGAAGCGAACGGATAGCCACTATGCCCTTTAGCATATCGGGTTTGCTTTCGGGGTCGGGCTGATGAAGCATACCCTTATAGCCCTCGCCTGTGGTTCGCGGCTTATTCGTATATATCCGGGGGATCATCAGTATTTTATCCCTGACCTCATCCGCTACCTTTTTAAGGCGGCCTATATAATCAAGCACCGCTTCACTGTTATCCGCCGAGCAGGGCCCGATTATCATAATAAACTTATCGCCCTTACCTAAAAATACGTCGGCAATATCTTTATCGCGTTCTTCTTTTATCTTTTTTAACTCTTCGGTAAGCGGATACTGTTCCTTGATCTCGTTCGGTATCGG
>JAFZIK010000037.1 GCA_017554405.1 Clostridia bacterium
CGCGTAAAGAACGAGGACGCCTTTACCGCTTCAAAAAATCTTGCAAAACGCGAGGGGATATCGGTCGGCATATCCTCGGGCGCGGCGCTCTTTGCGGCGATAGAGCTGGCAAGCAGAGCGGAAAATGCCGGCAAAACGGTAGTAGCCCTTTTGCCCGACAGCGGCGACAGATACTATTCAACACCGCTTTTTACCGAATAACCGTGATTTTCTTTTCTTGACAATATGCGACAGATTACTGTATAATTGATTCAACAAAATTAAAGTAAGGAGTTTTGTTTATGTTCTGTTCAAAATGCGGGTATAAAAACCCGGATGAATTTGCGTTTTGCCAACAGTGCGGCAATAAACTCGCAGCCAAAACGGCGCCCGTTCAGGAGGCGGCTCCGGTAGCGCCCGTTGCCCCCGCGCCAACGGCTTATGCTCCGGTAGTTCCGGAACCCGCCCCGGCAGCTCCTGCTCCCGCGCCGGTAGAGCCGTTTGCCGAGCAGGCGGATTTCCCGGTCGCTCCGGTAGTGCCGCAGGAACCGCAGAGCTATGCTCAGCCCTTTGCAGCGCCCCAGACCGAGCCGATCTCATATGCGCCGGCCCAGAATTTTGGTGCGCCCGCTCAAAACTTTGAAGCTCCCGCGTCAGCTGCCACCGGCATTTTAAGGCGCATAATAGTATCGCCCATGTTTATAGTCGGTTCGATCGCGTTTACGCTCTCGGTAATACTCGGCGCCATCAAAAACTTTAAGTTTTTTGATTATGAAGCGTTAAGCATTTATGGCTACAAAGAAGTAAGATATCTTTATGATATTAAACTTGATGTTTATGAAGTGTTCGGAGCCCTGCGAGGCTATTTAGGGGGCTTGTTCAAGTTTGACGGTGATACTTTTACAATAATGACAAAGATCGCTTTCGGTCTGCTGGCTGCGGTTGGCGCTGCCGTTATAGCCGGTTTGTGGCTTACCTTTTTTGCTGGGCTTTCTTCACGCAAAACAAACAGTATTAAAACATACGGCTTTTTAACCCTTAAGATTTCGGCAATTGCCGATCTCGCTCTGCTTTGCTTAGGGTTTATCGGATTTGAGGGCTTGATTTTTTACAGAGCGTTTGACGGTAAAACGGATGAGAGCAAAAGACCGGAAATATTAGTTTTCGCAGTGCTTGTTATGTTGACCTTTGCTGTTGCTATCGCGCTTTTTGTATGCGTTATTACTTCTCTTGCCGCCGTTCAGCGAACCGCTGAGACCGGGGCTTTGAATCATAAGGTATCGGTCTTTGCCGCAACGATACTTGCGTTGTATGCCGGTATTAAAGTGTATGCAATAATCCTGACGACTGATATGAGTGAATCTATCTTTGCAAACATGATACTTGGAAAAGGTGATATCCCAGACGAGATAAAATTATACTGTTTAATTAAACCTTCTGCGTATATTTTCTCGGCTATCGCCCTTATATGCTTTGCGGTTTTGCTTATCAGATACAAGTATTCGATGAAAACCGCCCGCGAGGTTGCGGAAAACAACTGAGAACCGTAAGAAAAATATAATTCAGATCGCCCCATACCGAAAAGGTATGGGGTGTTTTAAGAAAGAGGCGTTATATGGTAATAAGAAAAGCGGAAAAAAGAGATGCCGGAGGTATGCTTTTACTGTTATCGCAGGTGCTTTCTGTTCACGCGGCGATACGCCCCGATATATTTATACCGGGCACTACCAAATATACCGAGCGCGAGCTCTATGAGCTGATCGAAAAAAGCCCCGTATACGTTGCCGCGGGGGAGAACGGCGAGGTGCTCGGTTACGCGATCTGCGTTTTGCGCGGCGTTCAGTTTTCAAATACAATGCATAAAAGGTCAACGTTATTCATTGATGATTTTTGCGTTGATGAAAATGCTCGCGGCAGGGGTATAGGCAGTGCGCTTTTTGGGTATGTAAAAGAGCGGGCGAGGGAGCTTGGCTGTGATGATATCACCCTTGTCGTTTGGGAGGGCAACGATTCAGCCCGCGCCTTTTACGAAAAAATGGGTATGAAGCCTAAAGAAACGATAATGGAGCTTAAAGTTTAGTTTTCCGACCGTTCTTGACAAAAAACGGGGTTTTGTTTTATAATGTTTAAAACTTAAAAACGAGGTGTAAATATGTTTTGTTCAAAATGCGGGCATATAAACACGGACGGAACTTTATTTTGCCAGCAGTGCGGCAGTAAACTTTCAAAAAACAAAAAGAACTGTACCGCCTATATGGGTTAACGAAGGGCTTTCAAATAATAACGCTGATGCCGAAGGTACTCAAACAGAGCCTGAAAATTCTGCCTTGCCGTTTTGATGTTCAAATACAGATACTTGATGAAGGCGCTGCACGACGCTGAAAAATAATAATTGATTAAAAATACTTAACGGGCGGGGATAACCCCGCCCGTTGTTTTTGCTCTTTTTATTCCACAAACTCAAACTCACTTGTAAGCAGTGTGGTCACGTCCTTGTTGACCGTTAGTATGCCGCCGCCGATTTTAGCGCGTTTTTCCGAGTTATCCTCAAAAACGATACTGCCCTCGCATTCCCTTACCGACGTGATAAAGGGTATATGCCCCGCGAGTATCGCGAGCTCGCCCTCACTGCCGCGAAGGGTAAGCATTGCCGCCTCGCCGTCAAAAACGTTGCCGCCGGGCGTTGAGATTATCAGGTGGTAGTTTTTCATTGCTTTATACCCTCGGCTTTGGCTACCGCTTCCTCGATAGTGCCAACGTAAAGGAACGCCGATTCGGGCAGGTCGTCGTGCTTGCCCTCGATTATTTCCTTAAAGCCGCGCACGGTCTCTTTGAGCGGAACGTATATGCCGGTGATACCGGTGAATTTTTCCGAAACGTGGAACGGCTGGGATAAAAACCGCTGTATCTTACGGGCTCTGCCCACCAGCATTTTATCTTCATCGGATAACTCATCCATACCCATTATCGCTATGATATCCATAAGCTCTTGATACCTTTGCAGAATGCGCTGGACCTCGCGCGCAACGTAATAATGCTCCTCGCCGAGCACCTCGGCGGAGAGAATGCGGCTTGTTGATTCAAGCGGGTCCACCGCAGGATATATACCCTGCGAGGCGATACTCCTTGAAAGAACGGTAGTTGCGTCCAGGTGGGCAAAGGTGGTCGCAGGTGCCGGGTCGGTAAGATCGTCGGCAGGAACGTAAACCGCCTGCACCGAGGTTATCGAACCGTTTTTGGTGGAGGTTATGCGCTCCTGCAGGGCGCCCATCTCGGTCGCAAGGGTAGGCTGATAGCCAACCGCCGAGGGCATACGCCCGAGCAGCGCCGAAACCTCGCTGCCCGCCTGGGTAAAGCGGAAAATGTTATCTATGAATAAAAGCACGTCCTGATTCTGCCTGTCGCGGAAATATTCCGCCATGGTAAGACCCGAAAGCGCAACGCGCATACGCGCGCCGGGCGGTTCGTTCATCTGACCGTAAACAAGCGAGGTGTTCTGAAGAACGCCGGATTGCTTCATTTCGTTATAAAGATCGTTGCCCTCTCTTGTGCGCTCGCCAACGCCGGTGAACACCGAAAGTCCGCCGTGCTCCTTGGCGATGTTGTTGATAAGCTCCATTATAAGAACGGTCTTGCCGACTCCGGCTCCGCCGAACAGACCTATTTTACCGCCCTTTGAATAGGGGCATATAAGGTCTATTACCTTGATACCGGTCTCCAGTATCTCGGTGGAGGTGGAAAGCTCATCGTATTCGGGCGCGGGGCGGTGGATGTTCCAGCGCTCAACGTCAGAAGGCGCCGGCATATTATCTACCGCGTCACCAAGCACGTTAAATATCCTGCCGAGCGTCTTTTCGCCGACCGGAACGCTTATCGGAGCGCCGGTATCGGTAACGGGAGTGCCGCGCTTCAAGCCATCGGTAGAAGCCATGGCGATACAGCGCGCCATATTATCGCCGATGTGCTGAGCGACCTCAACCGTGAGGGTTCGTTCACCTATCGGAATAGTCAGCGCGTTATATATTTCGGGCAGACACCCTTCGTTAAACTTAACGTCAACGACCGGTCCCATTACCTGGGAGACCGATCCGGTAACCTTGTTATCCAAATCAACCACTCCTTACTGTTGTCCGCTTCCGGCAACTATTTCGGTTATTTCCTGGGTTATCGCTCCCTGGCGGGCGCGATTGTATTTTATCTGCAGATCGTCGATTATCTGCCGTGCGTTCTTGCCGGCGTTATCCATAGCCATTCGCCTTGCCGCCACCTCGCAGGCAAAGCTTTCGCGAACACAGCCCATAATAACGCCCGAAACATATTCCGGCACCGCAAAGCCAAGCACGGTTACCTCATCCGGTTCAAAAATCACAGAGGTCTTGCTGTCTTTAGTGCGCTCTATCGGAAGTATCCATTTGATATCGGGCGTTTGAAGCATCATTGAAACATAGCGTGTGTAAACTATACCGAGCCTATCGAATTTGCCCTCCAAAAACTCGGTGCAAAGCCGTTTTGAAAGCTCGGCGGCGTCGGCGGAAGAGAACTTCTCGCTTGAAGCGTAACCTCTGCCGTAACGTTCGCAGGCGCGTTTGCCTATCGGTAGTATCTCGGCATTTTCGTAATCACGCAAAAAGCGGAAGATATTAACGTTGTATCCTCCGGCAAGCCCGCGGTCGCCCGCTATTGCCAAAAGCAGGGTCTTATCGCCGGTCGGCTCCTTTAAAAAGGGGCTTTTTTTGCATTCACGCGAGCCCGAAAGAAGCGCAATAACGTTCTCAACCGAGCCGCTGTATTCGCTTGCCGCCGCCATATTTATATTGGCTTTTCTTATCTTTGAGGAGGCAACAAGCTCCATCGCCTTTGTAAGATGAAGGGTGGAGTCAACACTTTTTATTCGGTTTTTAAGCGCTTTGGTGTCAAACGACATACCGCTTACTCTCCCATTTCCTCAAGTATCGCTTTAAGAGCGTCGATATCTTCTTTTTCAAAATTGCCCGCCTCAAGGCTTAAAAGCAGGTCGCCCGCCTTGTTCTCGAGCTTTTCGTATAGCCGTGCCTCATAGTCCTTGACCTTATCGACCGGCGTTGAATTAAGGTATCCGTTTGTAACGGCGTATATGATAGCTACCTGACAGCCGACCCTTACCGGGCTGTTGCGCTTTTGCTTTAAAACCTCAACAATGCGTTCGCCAAGCGCCAGCCGCGCCTTTGTATCGGCGTCAAGATCACTGCCGAACTGCGCGAAGGACTGAAGCTCGCGGTATTGCGAATATATGAGTTTAAGCTCGCCCGAAACCTTTTTCATCGGTTTAAGCTGAGCCGAACCGCCAACGCGCGATACCGAGATACCGGGGTTTATCGCCGGCATAATGCCCGCGTGGAAAAGCTCGGTTTCAAGGAATATCTGCCCGTCGGTTATCGAAATAACGTTGGTGGGGATATACGCCGAAACGTCGCCCGCCTGGGTCTCGATTATCGGAAGCGCGGTGATAGAGCCGCCGCCGTATTCCTTTGCCACGCAGGCGGCGCGTTCAAGCAGGCGTGAATGAAGATAGAATACGTCGCCGGGATATGCCTCGCGGCCGGGCGGCCTTCTTATAAGCAACGAAAGGGCGCGGTAAGCCACCGCGTGCTTTGAAAGGTCATCGTAGATTATAAGAACGTCCTTGCCCTGTTTTCTGAAATACTCCGCCATGGCACAGCCGGAATAAGGCGCTATATACTGAAGCGGCGCGGTCTCCGAAGCCGATGCCGATACAACTATAGTATAGTCCATAGCGCCGGCGCGGGTAAGCTCGTTTACAAGACCCACTACCGAGGTGCTCTTCTGACCTATCGCAACGTATATGCATAAAACGCCGGTGTTTTTCTGGTTTATTATGGTATCTATCGCAATTTCGGTTTTACCGGTCTGGCGGTCGCCTATAAGCAGTTCGCGCTGACCGCGGCCTATCGGTATCATACTGTCGATCGCCTTGATACCGGTCTGCAGCGGCACCGATACGCCCTCGCGCTCGATTATGCCGGGCGCCTCGGATTCTATCGGCATATATTCGCTCGCCTCGATCGGGCCCTTGCCGTCTATCGGTTTGCCGAGGGCGTTTACAACGCGCCCTAAAAACTTTTCGCCGGCGGGGACCGATAAAACCTTGCCGGTGCGGCGAACGCCGGTGCCCTCGCGGATGTTGTTATCGTCCGAGAGTATGGCGACCGAAACGGTATCCTCCTCAAGATTCTGAGCAAGACCCGCGCTGCCGTCATCAAACTCCAAAAGCTCGTTCGCCATGCAATCGCGTATGCCGTAGACCTTGGCGATGCCGTCGCCCACGATTATGACCCTGCCGGTCTCCCGCATCTGGAGCTTTGAATTATAATTTTTAATTTGTTCTTTTATGATATAACTGATCTCTTCGGAATTGCTCATCCGGATATCACTTCCTTAATATCGTGAAGTTGCCTTTTGATACTGCCGTCGATCACCTTGCCGTCAACCTCTATTCTGAGCCCGCCGATCATTTTTTCGTCGATAACGGTTTTGAGCTTCACCGTGCGGTCAAGCTTACCTTCAAGGGTCTTCTTAAGGCGTTTTTCCTGCTCCTCGCTTAAGGGAACAGCGGTGTAAACGTAGGCGGTAACCCGGTTTTCCGCCGCTTTTTTCAAGGCGTTAAAATCCTTTATGCATTCGGATAGCCGGTTTATTTTTTTATGCTTGCATAAAACCTTTATAAAATTAACGGCGTGTTCGTTCACCTTGCCGCCGAACGCCGCGTCTATCGCCTGTGCCCGCTCAGATGCGGGTATATCCGGCGAGGTAACAAGCAGCATATAATCCGGGTTTTCGGAAAAAGCCCTGCCTATCGCCGCAAGATCTTCGGCGTATTCGTCAAGCCTGCCGCTTTCTACAGCCAGCATAAAATACGCGGCGGCAAAATCGTTACCCGATGATATCATCTTCATCACCTATTTTTTCTATAAAGGAATCGATAAGCTTTTTGTGGTCTTCGCTGTTTATCTCGCGTGACAGCACCTTTTCGGCTATAAGCGAGGAAACGTCCGCTATCTCATCCTTAATATCCTTCTTTGCCCGCTCTTTTTCAAGCTCCGCCTCTGTCCGGGCGCGGCTCACTATGGCGTCCGCTTCCTCGCGGGCACCCTCAACAATGCGGTCTGAACGCTTGTTTGCGGTATCTGTGGCATCCTTTATTATCTCATCAGCTTCTACTTTTGCGCCGCTTAAGCGCGCCTCGTATTCCGATTGCGCGTCCTGCGCCGCCTTAAGGGCTTCGTTCGCCTTTTCATATTGCCCGTTAAGCTCGTTTTCGCGCTTTTTCAAAACCTTTTCGACCGGCTTGTATAGAAACTTTTTGAGCAACAAAAACAGAAGCGTAAGATTGATAAGCGCGATGATTATCTGCCACACATTTACGGATATTACGTCTAAATGCTGCATAATAACTTCCTTTTATTTTACCGAGTTCATAAGGATATCAACAAATCTGCCCGGTGCTACGAATATGAGCAGTATTGCGATAACAAGCGCGTAAAGACCGGTGGTCTCCGCAACGGCGCAGCCCATAAGCATGGTGGTGGTAACGTCGCCCTTGCATTCGGGCTGGCGGCCTATGGCTTCGCACGCCTTGGCAACGGCGTTGCCTTCACCGATACCGGGGCCGATACCCGCTATCATAGCGGCGCCCGCGCCTAAAGCACAGCATCCGAGAATAATACCGATAGCAATTTCCATCATAGTTGTTTTCCTCCGTTTATGTTTTTTAGAGAATTATTTATTATTTCCGGCGCGTTTTGCCTTTCTTGCCGCTTTGCGCGCGGCGTAATCCTCGGCAGGAAACGCACCCGAAACATAAAGCATTGTAAGCATGGCGAATATGAACGCCTGCAAAAGTCCGCTGAAAAGGTCAAAGTAGACAGAGAGCACCGCGGGCAGACCGATCTGCAAAAACGGTATCTCGTGCAGAATGCCCGGCAGGTTGCTGAAAATAATACTTGAAGCACCTTGAAGCGCGGTCGCCACCAGCACCGATATTACCGAGCCGGAAAGCACGTTTCCGTAGTGACGGAACGCCATTGATACCGGCGTTGCTACCTCGCTTATGATGTTGAGCGGAGCTAAAAACGGCACCGGATCGCCGAAGGATTTTAAGTAGTGGACCGGTCCGCACTTGAATTTATAGTAGGTTATAAGTATGAACACGAGTATAGCCCAGCCGCCGACCGTGTTGATATCGGAGGTGGGCGGGTATAGCCCTATCAGGGTAAGCAAACTTGAAAAAGCCGAAAGCCCCATAATTGCCGCAACAAAGGGCGCAAAGCCGGCGAAATACTCGCCCATATTGCCGGTGGTAAGCGCCTTTGTTTTTTCAACTATCCATTCCGCAACTATCTGCCTTTTAAGCCCGCCGCGCACCGAAATGCCGTGGGTAATATATCTGCAAAGCCAGAAAAGCGACCAGATAACAACAAGCGAGTTGACCTGCGTTTCGGTCACCGGCAGATCCCAAAGAGGCATTTTAACGGTAAAAAACACCAGCGCGCCGGATATATCGATATCAGAGGAGATGGGGGTATAAAGCACCTTAAGCACAATGGCAAACACCGGACCCGCCGCCATAAGCAGCAGATAAAGCCAATCGAGCAATATGAACGCCTTTTTGTTCTTCACCGTAACACCTCCCTCTAAAAAATATGCAAAAATTATTTATGCTTAAACTGCCTTGCCGCTATCGCTATCTGCGGGAAAAAGAGCGGCAGGATCACCGCCACCGTGTTGAAGCAGCTTAAAACCGCGCCCAGAGCGGCAACCACGAATATTCCGAAAAAGCGCAGAGTCTGAGAAAGCGTCATAACGCTCTTAGCGCCCTTTTTATCCTTTTCGACCGCCATTTGAACGCCTATTCCCATAAAGAAAAAGTTGCCAACGCCCGCAAAAAGACCTAAAAGGTTGCCAAGTAAAACGGTCCAGTCAAACCGCTTAAGCACGATAAGAAAAACCGCTTGCATAAGGATGCTGAGCACCAGAGAAAAAACCGCGATATACCTTGTTTCATTCAAAACGGTCCGGTTGATTTTAAGCATACTTTGCACCCCCCGCATTCTGCGATCAATTTAACCTTATTATTTTATCATAATATTAAGGAATAGTCAATCTTAAAAAAGCGGAGCAGGCGTTGCGCCTGTTCCGCTTGAAGGTATTAAAGCGAAGCTATCGTTTTATCTATCGCCGCGTCGCCCGAAAGATCGGGTTTTTCGCATTTCTCAAGTATCCATTTTTCGGTATGGCTTATCTCGCCGCCGGGCGCCACCGTTTCGATGGGGGAGAGGGTCTCTATTTCTATAAACTTGTTGCAGTTGTAGGTTTCAAACGAGCAACCGTAATCAACGTAAGGTTTTTGACCGTGGAAGGTGGCAAACTCTTTTTTGAAAACTTCGCCGCGCAAAAAATAATAGGAGCTGCCGTGCTTTAAGTCAAAACCGAGCTTTAGCGGCTTTTCCGTATCGGTGTTCTTTATCACGGCGTATTTATCGCTTATCGTGTAGCGGCTGTCCTTAATATCCGAATACGGCCATACCGCAACAAGGCGGTTGGGGAGCAGCACGGTGTTATCGTCGTTCATAGGCAGAACGAGCGTTCCGCCGGTAGCGCTTACTGTCAGCGCCCATATCGCGTAATCGCGGGTCTTATCGGTAACGTTCTTTATCTTCATATTTACCGCCATTTGAGCACCGGTATCCGCCATAACTATTTCAAGCGTTTTTGCAAAACCGGCGTTTTTGCTCGCGTCGCTTGTGAATATCGCGCCGCTTGCGGTCTTCTCGCACGTTACCGGCATATCGTCCGGAGTGTAGGTAAGCGGCCATTCCTCGGGCGCCGCCCATATCCGGTGACCGCCGAGGTTTTCCCACTTTTTGCCCGCGCCGAACAGATCGGTATAATCCTTATCGGTCCTGCCGCCTAAAAGCTCGCGGTTATCGCAAAGAATATTCTGACCGTTTTTAAATCCGAAAAAGATTATGCGCGGTCCGATATCCAGCGTAACGGTAGCCTTTATCGTTCCGTTTTCGATCTCAACGGCTCTGCCGTAGTCCTTATAAGCTTCGATCTCTTTAAACGTTATCATAAAAAATCCTCCGATTTCAAAAATTTTCTCGTATATTCAATACCCGCTTCAAGCGGTGTTTTAAGGGCAAGGGCAAAGATATCGGTCGCGCGGCATTCGGCGCCAAAGACCTTTTGCGCGTCCGGACCGAGCGCCTTTATCTGCGAAGGCTTTGTGAGAACCTCGTAAAAGGTGCCGCGTTTAAGCTCGGCAAGCCCTTTTTCGCTGGCGCCGAGCAAACGCACGTATGGCGGGGTGCGCATAAAAAAGGCGTTATCAAGTCCCAAAAACGCCGAAAGTATAAGCCGCCGCACCCGTGAGAGGGTATAGCGTTTGCTTTTAAGCCGGGCTTCAAGCTCAGCGTAGCTTTTCGCCGCGCGCACCGCAAACAGGAGCTTGTTATCAAGCCCTTCGCTGAGGTCCGGAAGTGCGGCAAAATCGCCCTCTTCCTTTGTTCTTAAAACCGCAAGTATCGCGCGTTCGAGCCGCGCGGTATCGGCGATATCCGAAATATCAACAGCGCCGTGAAGAACGCCCGGCATAAACCGCTCGGCAAAGGCGATGTCGCCGCGCCGCAGTTCATCTCTTATATATGAGGCGGAAACAAAATCGCCCGAAACGCACCGGCTGTCGTGCGCGGCGCCCTCCCGTTTTATACAGCTGAATTTTAAGGGTAGGTTAAGCTTTTTTGCGGCGATAATGTATTCTATGCCGAGGTTATCGTTGGGATTTTTAAAAAGCGAAAGGTCTGCGCCAAGCTCGCCCGCCGCCTCCTCGCGCGCCGCGGCAAAGGTGATCGCGCCGTTTACCCGCTTTGAAAGCTTTTTAAAAAACGCATCCGAGCAAAGTATATCCGCGGTGCGGGTAAGGGCTCCTATATCGCCGCATTCGCTGCCGAAGACTATTTCCTCACAGCCGAGGGCGTATAACTGCCAGACCCCGCCGAGCGCGAAATTCTGCGCGGTGGACATACTCCACAGCACCGGAAGCTCGGCGACAATATCAACGCCGCACATAAGGGCGCATTTTGCTCTTTCGCTCTTTTCAAGAATGGCGCATTCGCCGCGCTGAACAAAGTTGCCGGATATGACCGCCGCAACCGTGTCGCCGTCTTTTTTCGCCTCGTCGATAAGGCGCTTATGGCCGTTGTGCAGAGGGTTGAATTCGGCGATGATCCCTTTGATAGCCAAAATATGCGCCTCCTTATATAAAAACCTCTTGAAAAAAAGAGCAAAATAAAGTATTATTGTCTTTGGTGTAATTTTAGCATAAATTTGCCAAATCTGCAATAAATTTGTTGGGAGATAGTAAAATGAAAATTTTTGTTGTAAACGCGGGCAGTTCGTCCCTTAAATACCAGCTTATCGATATGGATAACGAGAGCGTTCTCGCCAAGGGCCTTTGCGAGCGTATCGGTGTTACCGGTGCCATTTCCCATAAGGCGGCGGACGGCAGAGAGTATAAGACTGAAACCCCGATGCCCACCCACAGCGAGGCGTTTGCCGCGGTCGTTTACGCTATGATGAAAAGCGAAGCAAAGGTAATAGATTCCTTTGATGAGATTTCGGCTATCGGTCACCGCATAGTTCAGGGCGGCGCGATATTCAAGGGCTCCTGCCTTGTTACCGATAAGGTAATAGAGCAGATATCCGAGCTCGGCGCAATGGCGCCTCTTCACAACCCGGCGCACGTTATAGCCATTAAGGCTTGCATAAAGACCTTCGGCGATAAGATCCCGCAGGTGGTCGTTTTCGATACTTCGTTCCACCAGACAATGCCGCCCAAGGCGTATATGTATGCTCTGCCTTATGAATACTATGAGCGCCTTGCCGTTCGCAAATACGGCGCGCACGGAACCTCCCACCACTTTGTAAGCGACCGTGTAGCGGTGCTTGAAAACAAGGATAAAAAAGACCTTAAAATAATAACCTGCCACCTTGGCAACGGCTGCTCGATAACCGCCGTTAAGGATGGCGTTTGCGCCGATACCTCAATGGGCTTTACCCCGCTTGACGGGTTTATGATGGGCACCCGCTCCGGCTCGCTCGATCCTTCGGCGCTTACCTATATAGCCGAAAAGGATAACCTTTCGGCGGCGGATATAAACACTATCTGCAACAAAAAATCCGGTATGCTCGGCGTTTCGGGCGTATCCAATGATAACCGTGACGTTGCGGCGGCTGCCGAAGCCGGTAACAAGCGCGCGCGCCTTGCTATAGATATGCAGCGCTATCAGATACTTAAATTCATCGGCTCGTATATAGCCGCGATGAACGGCGTTGACGCCATAGCATTTACCGGCGGTATCGGCGAAAACGACCCCGAGCTTCGCGAATACGTTTGTGAAAATCTTGGGTATATGGGCGTCAAGATCGATAAGGAAGCCAACAAGTGCCGCGGCAAGGAGATAAAGATCTCTACCGAGGATAGCGGCGTTGATATCTTCGTTATCCCCACCAACGAGGAGCTTGCCATAGCCCGCGATACCCTTGCGATAATTTCAAAATAAAAAGAGGTATACCGATGAACTCAACCGAGATAAAAGCCGCGATCTGTGCCGGCGCTTTTGACAATGAGTTTTTAAAGCTATACGGAACGGTCGATCTGCCGCGCAGGCGTTATTCCGGCGCGGTAGACGAGTTTTGCGCCCTTTACGGCGACAGTGAGGAGCTTCGCTTCTTTTCGGCGCCCGGCAGGACCGAGATAGGCGGCAACCATACCGATCATCAGCACGGCTGCGTGCTTGCGGCAAGCGTTGATCTTGACGTTATAGCGGTGGTGGCAAAAACAAACGAAAACACCGTTCGTATCAAATCCGCCGGATATCAGATGGATGAGATAGATCTGAATTCTCTTGAAGCCAACGAAAGGGAGCGCGGCCGCGCCGCCGCCCTTATACGCGGCGTTTTATACGCCTTCAGGCGGGACGGTTACAAGGCGGGCGGCTTTAATGCCTATACCACCTCTAACGTTTTAAAGGGCTCGGGGCTTTCCTCCTCCGCCGCGTTCGAGGTTCTGGTATCAAACATAATAAACGGTCTTTTCTGCGGCGGCGCCGTGGATAGGGTAAGCATAGCAAAGTATTCCCAGTTTGCCGAGCGCGAGTTTTTCGGCAAGCCCTGCGGTCTGCTCGATCAGATGGCAAGCTCGGTAGGCGGCTTTACCTATGCGGATTTTTACGATCCGCAGGATCCGAAGATAGAACAGGTAAACCTTGATATCCGCGATTTCGGATATATCCTTTGCGTTGTTGATACCGGCGGCAATCACGCCAATCTTACCGCCGATTACGCGGCTATAACCGAGGAGTGCCTCGCCGTGAGCCGCGCGCTCGGTGCAGACGTTTTGCGCGATGCCGATGAAGAAAAGTTTTATAAAGAGTTAGGCGACCTGCGCAAAAAGGTGGGCGACCGCGCCGTGCTTCGCGCTTTCCATTTCTTTAACGAGCAAAAGCGGGTAGAGCTCCAGCGTGCTGCGCTCAAAGAAAAGGATTTCGAAAAATTCCTTTATTACGTTAACGAATCGGGCGAATCGTCCTATAAGTATCTGCAAAACCTTTATTCCAATTCCGCCGTAAGCGAGCAGGGGCTCTGCCTTGCGATCGCGCTTACCAGGCAGTTTTTGGGGCGCAAAGGCGCCTGCCGCGTTCACGGCGGCGGATTTGCAGGAACGGTCCAGTGCTATATACCCGATGACGCATTTGATGATTATAAATCTATGATCGAATCTGTTTTCGGCAAGGGCTCCTGCGTGCCGCTGCTCATTCGCCCGGTAGGCGGATGCGAAATCAAATAACGTCGGGAACAGTGATATTTTTGTTAAAAAGCAATTAAGCCCTTTAATATCATAATAAATTATCCGGCACAAATGAGCAAAATCATTTGTGCCGGAGTTGTTTTTTGTGCCGAACACTGTATTTATCAGCTGTTTTTCCAATACACTTTAAATCCGTGATGCGAAACCCGCTCTGCTTCCGGCGGAGGAGTCATATAATCGCCATACCATTTTTTAAGCAGGAAATCGTAATCTTTCGGTGCGCAAAACATATATTCTTCAAACTGAATCAGAATGGGTTCGCCGAAAGAATCAAAAGAAGGTGAATTAACGTTCTTTAAAAATGCGCCGGGCGCTATTTCAACAAGACCGGTATTGTTATTTATATAAGTTTTCCGCAGTTCATCGATCTTTTTTATTGTTTTTTTGCGTGAAGCAAACGTTAGCGTTCTGACGACGATATGCGCCGCTATCTTAAGAGGGTTGTTTTTGTCATATGGGGGGGTGTAATTCTTATTTACAAGCTTTTTCTTTAACTTGAAAAGCTTGCCGGAAAACTCTGCGCGTTGCTCCTCGCTTTCAGGCATAAAGTCCAAGGGGAAGAGGTCGATATAAGCGCCTATGGGAGTGGGCTTGTATACGTGTTCTATAAGCACTGTGTTTTTGTGGCAAACCTTTGCAAAGTCAAGATAATAATCGCTGTTGTTGGATATATCCACAACGTAAGCCGCATCGGAATTTGACGAATTGAATTCTTTTATAAATCGCTCATAATCCGCTCTCGGCATAGCGATATCAATATCATCGTCCCACGGTATATACCCTTTGTGACGGACTGCGCCGAGCAAGGTGCCGTATACCATATAATACTTTATTCCGTTTTTTATGCAATAGTCGTGAACTTCCTTCAGCGCCTCTGCCTGACATTTTTTTAATTCTTCTACTGTGAGTTCAACCATAAATCAAATCCTCCTTTAAAAAGTATGCCTTTCTGCCGGTTTTTTCAATATGGGGGGTTATAATCGAATCGGCGTCTGTTTGCCGCACTTGTTTCCGTTCATAGGCAAGTTTATCCTTCTGTTTTCCACGGGTTTTTCTCGTCCGGATCGGTCGGGTCCCAACCTTTGCGCTCATCCTCGGTATCTATCCTTATCGGTTCCGGGCGGGGGAGCGGTTCGGGCTCCTCGCTGTCGTAAATCGTTACGACCGTTCCTTTAGGGCATTCCTCAAACACCCACTTAACGTCTATAACCGCCATACGAACGCATCCGAGCGAAGCCGCCTCGCCGAGCTTGTTATACTCTTCAAATTCAAGGTCGCTTTTGCTTTCCGAAAAATAGGGGACCGAATGGAAGAGATACGGACCGGTTATCCTGGTGGCATACTGCCCCCAAACGTTGCCGGAAAGGCAAGCCCAGGTGAATTTATCCGATATTTCATAGGTGCCGAGCGGCGTTGCGCCGTCCTTTCCCACCGAGCAGACCATCGCCTTATAAGGCACCGTATACTCGCCGGCGTCGTCCTTTTTATAAACCGTTACTATGTTCTGCGTGCGGTTTACGGTGATATAATAGGGCAGATCACGCTTTTTATCGTTTGTTATAATAGGGGTCTGCTTTTTATCCGAAAGATACTTGCCGTAGCAGTAGCCCATAATGCCGCCCTCGTTTACCCGATACCAGCCGTTTTCGCTTTTGCCGGTAACAAGTAAAATATCGTTGCTTTTAAGGGTTGCCAAGGCCTCGCCTTCGGGATCGGGTGTGCCGCGCATAGTAAGCTCCGGCAGAGCAACATACATAACGGCGCTTACGGATTCAATATTAAGCTTTTGCTGTTTTTCCGCCTCATCCTCGACGTTTTCTTCGGTCTCCTCTTCGGCGATCGCCCGTTCGGCTTCCTCTTCGGCGCGGGTGGCTTCTTTTGAATTATTGAATCTCACAAGCCATACGTATACGAACGCGATCATTAAAGCCACAAAAACGCAAAAGATAATTATAGCCGTTATTTTCTGGCTTGGCTTTTTCATACCGGCAAGACCCCCTTAAAACTTTGATCTTTAATGCTTCTAAGCGGTTTTATATCCTTTCGGATATTTCCGCCTTGATTTTCGCCACAAACTCATCAAGCGTCATATTTACCGTTTCGTCGGTGTCGCGGTTGCGGACGGATACCGTTTTGCTCTCTATCTCTTTTCCGCCTATGAGCACCATATAGGGCACCCGCATTTCCTGGCGCGCCTCGCGGATCTTATAGCCGATCTTTTCGTTGCGGTCGTCAAGCTGAACGCGAACGCCCGCCGCCTCGAGCGCGGCGTAAACCTCTTTGGCAAAATCGTGCTCGGTGCCGGGCAGGGTCATAACGCGAGCCTGAACCGGGGCAAGCCAGGTCGGGAACTTACCGGCGAAATGCTCTGTAAGGATACCTATAAAGCGCTCTATCGAGCCGTAGCAAACGCGGTGTATCATTATAGGTCTTTGCTTTTCGCCGTTTTCATCGATATAGTGCAGATCAAAGTTTTGCGGCATCTGGAAGTCAAGCTGGATCGTGCCGCACTGCCAGGTCCTGCCTATGCAGTCGCGCAGGTGGAAATCGATCTTCGGCCCGTAAAAGGCGCCGTCGCCCTCGTTTATGATGTAATCGAGTCCTAATTTTTCGAGCGCGGTCTTAAGACCGTTTGTTGCCGCTTCCCAGTCCTCGTCGCTGCCCATACTGTCTTCCGGGCGTGTCGAGAGTTCGACGAAATACTCGAAACCGAATTTTGAATAAACCTGATTTATAAGATTTACAACGCCGATTATCTCATCGGTGATCTGGTCGCGCGTCATAAATATATGCGCGTCGTCCTGCGTAAAGCAGCGAACGCGGAAAAGCCCGTGCAGGGCGCCGCGCAGCTCGTGGCGGTGAACAAGCCCGAGTTCGCCAAGCCGCATCGGCAACTCGCGGTAGCTGTGGGGTTTACTGCCGTATACCATAACGCCGCCGGGGCAGTTCATCGGCTTTATGCAGTATGTTTCCTCGTCAATGGTGGTGGAATACATATTGTCTTTATAGTGATCCCAGTGACCGCTCGTTTCCCATAAATGGCGGTTCATTATAAGCGGTGTTGATATCTCAACGTATCCGGCTTTGGTATGTATCTCGCGCCAGTAGTCTATAAGCGCGTTTTTAAGCTTCATACCGTTGGGCAGGAAGAACGGGAATCCGGGGCCCTCGTCCGCCAGCATAAACAGTTCCATTTCGCGGCCTATCTTGCGGTGGTCGCGGCGCTGGGCTTCTTCCATAAGCTTTATATATTCGTCAAGCTCCTCCTGGGTCTTAAAGGCGATACCGTTTATACGGGTAAGCATTTTATTATCCTTATCGTTCTTCCAGTATGCGCCCGAAACGCCGGTAAGCTTGAACGCCTTAAGCGCCTTTGTATAGGTAAGGTGAGGACCGACGCACATATCTATGTATTCGCCCTGCTGATAGAAGCTGATGATCGCGTCCGGCTCAAGGTCGCCTATGTGCTCAACCTTGTAAAGCTCGCCGCGCTCCTCCATAAGCTTTATCGCCTCTTGGCGGGGAAGTATGAACGGCTTTACCGGCAGGTTTTCCTTAACGATCTTTTTCATCTCGTCCTCGATAGCCGAAAGGTCCTCGTCGGCAAGCTTCTTTTCGCCTAAGTCGATATCGTAATAAAAACCCTTTTCGGTGGCGGGGCCGTAACCGAAATGCGCCTGAGGATAAAGGCGCTTGACCGCCTGGGCTAAAATATGCGCCGCCGTGTGGCGCAGAACTTCCTGCTCCTCTTCCGCCGCCGCTTCGGCAACAACGCCGTCCTTGTAAATGATCTTCATAAAATAACCTCCAAAAAAATAAACTCCGCCCCAAAAAGGGACGAAGTTAAACTCACTCCGCGGTTCCACCCGCATTCCGGAATATCCGGCACTCAAATCACCTTAACGCGGTGAAAACGTCCGTGTTGCTACCCACGGCGCTCAAAGGTGGTTTTCGTTTTTCGTGCAATACGCCGCTTTCACCGCCCGGCACTCGCTTTGATCTGCTCTAAAAAACTACTGTCCTTATCAACGCTTTTACAGTGTATATAATAGTCTAAAAAAGCCGGATTGTCAAGAGTATTATTTCGTTTTTTCCGCCAGCGGCGGACATATTACAAAGAAAAGCCGAAAAAACTGAAACAAATTATTGACATTGGGAAAAAACGGTAGTATTTATATAATATATTTTTGCAAGAGGTGATCTTATGTTCAAATCAGAATATTTAAACCGTGTTTACGCGGGCGTTGAGAAGCGCAATCCCGGCGAAAAAGAGTTTTTGCAGGCGGTATATGAAGTGCTTGAATCTCTCGAGCCGGTAGTGGAAGCCAATCCGCGCCTTGAGGCAAACGGCATTTTGGAGCGTATCGTTGAGCCGGAGCGCCAGATATTCTTCCGCGTTCCTTGGGTGGACGATAACGGCAAGGTGCAGGTAAACCGCGGCTATAGGGTGCAGTTCAATTCAGCCATAGGTCCTTATAAGGGCGGTATCCGTCTTCATCCTTCGGTAAACGCTTCGGTCATCAAATTTTTGGGCTTTGAGCAGATATTCAAAAACAGTCTTACCTCGCTGCCGATAGGCGGCGGCAAGGGCGGCAGCGATTTTGATCCCAAGGGCAAATCGGATATGGAAGTTATGCGTTTCTGCCAGAGCTTTATGACCGAACTTTCAAAGCACATCGGCGCTGATACCGACGTTCCGGCGGGCGATATAGGCACCGGCGCGCGCGAGATAGGCTTTATGTATGGCCAGTATAAGCGCCTTCGCAACGAGTTTACCGGCGTTCTGACCGGCAAGGGTCTTACCTACGGCGGCTCGCTTGCAAGGACCGAGGCGACCGGTTACGGCCTTTGCTATTTCGTTGAAGAAATGCTCAAGTGCATGAAGAACGATAGCTTTAAGGGCAAAACGGTTGTTATCTCCGGTTCGGGCAACGTTGCTATATACGCAAATCAGAAGGCGACCGCGCTTGGCGGCAAGGTTATCGCCATGTCCGATTCGAACGGTTACGTAGTTGATGAAAACGGTATAGACCTCGCCGTTGTTAAGCAGATAAAAGAGGTCGAGCGCGGAAGGATCAAGGAGTATGCGGCGCGCGTTAAGGGCGCAAAATACTTCGAGGGCTGCAGCGGTATATGGACCGTTAAGTGCGATATAGCTCTTCCTTGCGCTACGCAGAACGAGATCAACGAAGAAAGCGCCAAGGCGCTTATAGCAAACGGCGTTATCGCGGTAGGCGAGGGCGCAAATATGCCTTCCACTCCCGAAGCGGTCGCCGCTTTCCAGGGCGCGGGCGTTCTGTTTGCCCCTGCTAAGGCGGCAAACGCGGGCGGCGTTGCCACCAGCGCGCTCGAAATGAGCCAGAACTCAATGCGTTACAGCTGGACGTTCGAAGAAGTTGACGCGAAACTTAAGAGCATTATGATAAACATATTCCATAACGCCTATAACGCGGCGGAGAAATACGGCAAGAAGGGCAACCTCGTGGCAGGCGCCAATATCGCCGGCTTTGAAAAGGTTGCGGACGCTATGCTCGCACAGGGAATAGCATATTAGACGTCAGACGTTGGACGTCAGGCGTCAGACGTGCGGCGAGGAAGAACCCTCGCCGCACTTTTTTGTGGACATTTTGTTCGGCATCTGTTACAATCCTATTGTAAGTATTATTTTATGGTGTAGTTATGGATATTTCAAAAATAGATAAAAACTTTAAGGTTGATAACACGGTAAGGCGCGACGGATGGGTATATTACCCCATAGATCAGCCACCCTTTAAAATATACGGTCTTATTAAGGAAGACGGTATTTATAAAAGAATGCCGCAGTCTGTCGCCGATTCGGTAAACACCGGCGTTGCGGCGCTTACCCGCTGTTCCGCCGGCGGCAGGGTAAGGTTTGTTACCGACAGTAAAGATATAGCCATATCGGTAAAATACAACGAGATCCCGACTTCCGGCAATATGTCGCTCGTGGGGTTTGCCGGGCTTGATATGTATGAGGAGACCGATAGCGGCGTCACCTACGTTTTTTCGGCTGTTCCGCCGGCGGATATAAAAAAAGAACTTAACAGCGTTAAAGAGTTTTCCGAGCATAAAATGCGGCGGCTGCTTATAAATTTCCCGACGTATAGCTCGGTAAAGGAGATACTTATAGGACTCCGCGAGGGCAGCAACGTATACCCGCCGAGCGAGTATGCCGTTTCAAAACCGGTGGTGTTTTACGGGTCGTCGATAACCCAGGGGGGATGCGCTTCCCGCCCCGGCAATACATATCAGGCGATCTTATCCGCACAGCTCGGATTCGATTATATAAACCTGGGTTTTTCCGGCAACGCAAAGGGTGAAGACGCGATCGCGCGGTATATCGCGGCGCTTGATATGTCGGCTTTTGTATACGATTACGATTTTAACGCGCCCGATTCGCAACATCTTGAAGCCACACATAAAAGGATGTTCGATATTATAAGGGATAAGAACCCCGATCTGCCTATACTTATTCTTTCAAGACCGAATCCGCACCTAAGCGCAGGGGCGATAGAAAGGCGTGAAATAACAAGGGCGACCTATGAAGCGGCGGTAAAAGCCGGCGATAAAAACGTATATTTTATACCCGGCGACGAGCTTATACTGCCTATGTTCTCGGAGACCGCGCTGGTTGACGACGCTCACCCGAACGACAGCGGATTTGTAAGCATGGCAGAGGTCATAAAGCCGATACTCAAAAAAATGCTTGATATATAGGTATTTTAAAAGTTTACGTTTTGTTATTCATAATACTTAAAAACCGTGATACAATTTAATGGGAGGCGAATGCTTTGGCGGTCCAACTCAATCCCGATGAAAACATAGTAAACGTAATAAAAGAAGGTCTTAAACGCACCGGCGGCTACTGCCCCTGCAGAACTGCGCGAACCGAAGATTATAAGTGTATGTGCAAGGAGTTCCGCGATCAGATAGCCGACCCGGAATTTGAGGGCTTTTGTCACTGTATGCTTTACTACAAAACAAAATAAAGGAGTGTTTTATATGAGCGATTTTGAAATTAAACTTACCGATCAGAACTTTGATGAATTCATATCCGGCGCCGATAAGCCGGTGCTTGTTGATTTTTATGCCGATTGGTGCGGACCCTGCCAAATGCTTTCGCCCGTAGTATCCGAGATCGCCGAGACGAGAAGCGATATAACCGTAGCCAAGGTAAACGTTGACGAAAACCCGCTTCTTTGCGCTAAGTTCGGCATTGTAAGCATACCTATGCTGGCGGTCATAAAGAACGGCGAGGTGACCGCGCAGAACGTAGGTTTTTGCGATAAGGCAAAAATCGAGAGTATGCTTTAAGGAGGATACGATGGATTATATTTTGAATAATATCGGAAACATCGCGGCGGTGCTTATCCTTGCGATAATTACCGTTATGGTGTTGCTTTTTATAATAAAGCGCCGTAAGGGCGGCAAAACCGCCTGCGGCTGCGATTGCGCCTTCTGCGGCAAAGATTGCGAAAACAAAGAACAATAAAAGCAAAAGAAAAACGGAACATATCCTTTCGGGTATGTTCCGTTATTGTGGTGGGGACGGTTGGGATCGAACCAATGACCTCATGCATGTCAAGCATGCGCTCTAACCGGCTGAGCTACGCCCCCTTCAAAAGGTATTCTACCACAATTAAAAATTTTTTCAAGTCTTTTTCTTGACAAAACTCATTTAAAGGGTTAAAATACATAATGCGCGAAGTTTGGGGGCGTAGCTCAGCTGGGAGAGCGTACGGTTCGCATCCGTAAGGTCGAGAGTTCGATCCTCTTCGTCTCCACCAATAACGGGAAGCATCCTTTTGGGTGCTTCCTGTTATTCTTGCTTAATGTAAGAAGAGGATCGAAAAGGACGGTCGGCGAAGGCGAAACCGAACTTCCGGTGGACGTTCGGTTAGTCCGCGTGCGTGCCGGCGCGATGCGCCGGGCGATCCTCTTCGTCTCCACCAATAACGGGAATCATCCTTTTGGGTGCTTCTTGTTATTCTTGCTTAATGTAAGAAGAAGATCGAAAAGGACGGCTTTACTTTAGAAAACAAGGTTAAGCATAGCGTGCGTATCCGAACCCGCCTTAAACGGCGTGTTTTAGGCATACTGTTGTTTGTCGTCCTTGCCGGGCGACAGCCCGCCTTCATCCTCCGCGCAAAATTCTGCACAAAAACGCGCTCGTTTAAGGTCGCAGA
>JAFZIK010000038.1 GCA_017554405.1 Clostridia bacterium
CAGTTTTGTGTGTAGCAAAAATCTGCTGAGGCGAAGCGAAGAATCGAAGGTATACTGACGTATATCAAGATTTTTCGCAAGTCGTTAAGCGATTTTTGCCACCCAAAACCTAAATAATCCCTATGTGAGCGCGCCCAAGGTGTCTTTTTCACTAAAAAACGTAAATAGAAAATAAATATATTTACGCCAAAAATGCCCTAATAAATAGAAAATAAATATATTTTTTCGTATCAAATAATTACATTATAAATCAAACGTGACATCTAAAAAAAGCGCATAAATAAAGGGTTTATCGCGTTTTTACGATAAACCCTCGTGGTCCGAGTGACAAGACTTGCCCGCCGCAACTGCTGCGCCGGCACGAACCCGGGCTTTGCGACCATTCACCGAAAGGTCGCAATTTGCCTTTGGCAAACCGCCCTTTTCAAGTCTTGTCACACCATATAAAAAGAACTCCCGAACTGCCGCAAAAGCGGCGGTTCGGGAGTTGGTCCGAGTGACAAGACTTGAACTTGCGGCCTCTTTCGTCTGCAAGGCAAGCCTTGCAGACTAATGGCGCGGCGACCGAAAACTTGCGTTTTCAGTACCCGCCTTGCCGCTTTTTGCTAAAAAAGTGCCGCCGCAGGCACTTTTTCTTAACGCAAAAACCCTTCCGGGTCAAGAGTCCGCACAATACAAATTCTACCATACAAACTAAACTCCCGATGAGGTGCAACCGCACCCCATCGGGAGTTGGTCCGAGTGACAAGACTTGAACTTGCGGCCTCTTGACCCCCAGTCAAGCGCGCTACCAGCTGCGCCACACCCGGATATTTATGCCCCGTATCGCGGGGCTGTTTTTTTACTCTGCAAAGCCGGACTCTATAAGCGTAACAAGACCTTCAATCGCCTGTTCGGCATCGATACCGTCGGCAATAATGCGGATATTGGTTCCGCCTACGATACCGAGCGAAAGAACGCCCAGAAGACTTTTGGCGTTTACCTTGCGCTCATCCTTTTCGACCCAGATGGACGACTTATACTCGTTCGCCTTCTGAATAAAAAAGGTTGCGGGACGGGCATGAAGACCTACCTGATTATTTATAACAACATCTTTTACGCACATACAGCATACTCCTTTTTGACGCACAAATGTGCCGAAAACGTCAAATTGTTAAACCGATGAATCAATTATACTATATTAAATGCGAATGTCAATGTGTTGTTAAAAAGTTCTAAATTTAATCCAATTTTTTGAGCAAAAACACTGTCAAATTTGGTCATTTTGTTAGGGCAAAATTTGTAAACACAATATGTTGCTACTGCTTTTTCTCAGATCCTGCCTCGTTTAGCAATTTTTGCTCCTCTTTTGTAAGAGACAGCTTACAAAACATATCCTCGCGGCGGCGTTTTGTTTCGAGCAGAGACTCTTTTTTGCGCCACTTGTTTATCTCGGCGTGATTGCCCGAAAGCAACACGGGCGGGACTTCTCTTCCATGCCATTCGGCAGGTCTTGTATACTGCGGATATTCGAGCAGCCCGTTAAAGTGGCTCTCCTCGGTAAAGCATTCATCATCAGACAGCACGCCGGGCAACATCCTGCAGACCGCGTCCGCAATTATCAGTGCCGGCAGTTCGCCGCCGGTGAGAACGTAATCGCCCACCGATATTTCCTCATCGACTATTTCATCTATAACGCGCTGATCAACGCCCTCATAATGCCCGGCAAGGATAACTATCCTATCAAGCTTTGAAAGTTCGACCACCCTTTGCTGGGTAAGGGTCTTACCTTTAGGCGACATATATATAAGGTGCGGCTTCGGCTCGCCTTCGCTGTAAAGGCTCTTATAGCAGGCGTAAATCGGCTGCGCCGCCATTATCATACCCATACCGCCGCCATAGGGCATATCGTCCACCTTATTATGCTTGTTGCCGGCGAAATCGCGGATATCGGTGACCCTTATATCCACCTTTCCGGCTTCACGCGCCCTGCCGATGATACTCTCGCCGAGCACCCGCTCGCACATATCGGTAAAGAGGGTCATTATATCAATTCTCATCGTCAAATATACCTTTCATCGGGCTTATTTCGATTCTTTCGTTATCGATATCAACACTTTTTACAACTTCGTTTACCGCGGGCAAAAGGTATTCTTTCCCGTCCTTTTTAATATGCCAGACATCGTTGGCACCGGTTGCCGATACGTCGCAGAGTATGCCGTATTCCTCGCCGGTGGCGCTATCGAACACGCGGCAACCCATAAGCTCACCGATAAAATACCTGCCCTCGGGGATATCGGTATCCTCACGCTTTACGGTAAGCACCTTGCCTCGAAGTTTCTCCGCCTTTTCGATAGTATCTATACCCTTTAATGCGGCTATTACCACGTTGCCGTGGGACTGCGCTTTTTCGACCGTAAGGGGCATAGCGCCGCCATCCGAATAAAACGTTTTAAAGCCGGATAAAAAATCGCCGTTATCCGCCCAGGGCTGTATGCGCACCATACCGCGCACACCGTGAGTGCCGACTATTTTTCCGACCTCGATATACTCTTTTCGCACTGTGCACTCCCCCTTTTAAACAGAATGCCCCCTCGGCATTGAGGGGGCGTTTGAAAAATTACTCGTCGATGTCGACCGCTATCTTCTGATCGTTGCGGTTGGCGGCAGCGCGCATAACGGTGCGGATCGCCTTGGCTATCCTGCCCTGCTTGCCTATAACTCTGCCCATATCATCCTGCGCTACGCGAAGGTGATAAACTATAACGCCCTCTTCATTGGGCTCATCAACGGTTACTGTTACCGCATCCGGATTCTCAACAAGACCGGCTGCGATGGTTTTAAGAAGTTCACTCATAGTATTTTCTCCAAACTGAATAATGCTGAATTTTTTAATTAAAGAACGCCGTTCTTTTTAAGAAGCGCCTTTACCGTATCGGTGGGCTGGGCGCCGTTTTTGATCCACTGCTTGGCCTTTTCGGCGTCTATCTGAACGCTTGCCGGCTCTTTAGTGGGATCATAATAGCCGATCTCTTCGATAAAGCGTCCGTCACGCGGATACCTTGAATCGGCAACAACAACGCGATAGAACGGGGCCTTCTTGGCGCCTATTCTGCGAAGTCTGATCTTAACTGCCATGTTACTGCACCTCCATTTTAATAATGTGTTATGTTAAAAGGTCATTTACCTTATAAACCGAAGCTGCCGGGGTCAAAGCCGCGCATCATGCGCCGTTTGCCGCCCTTGCCGTTCATCTGTTTGAACATCTTTTTCATCTGCTCATACTGCTTCATAAGGCGGTTTACATCCTCAACGGTCTGCCCGCATCCCGCCGCTATCCTGCGCCTGCGCGAGGCGTTTATGATATCGGGATGGGCGCGCTCCTTCTTGGTCATGGATTTTATGATCGCCTCAACACGGAGCATCTGCCGGTCGTCTATATCAACGTCACGGAGTTTCCTATCCATACCGGGGAGCATTGAAAGTATATTTTTAATGCTGCCCATCTTCTTTATCTGACCGAACTGATCAAGCAGATCGTTCAGATCAAACTTATTCTGCTGCAGCTTTCTTGCCGCTTCCTCCGCCTGCTTTTCATCTATCTCGGTTTCGACCTTTTCGATTAGCGAAAGCACATCGCCCATACCGAGTATGCGGGAAGCCATGCGGTCGGGGTGGAACTCCTCGAGCTGATCGAGCTTTTCGCCAACGCCGGCGAACATTATCGGCTTGCCCGTGACCGCGCGGACCGAAAGCGCCGCACCGCCTCTCGTATCGCCGTCAAGCTTAGTAAGTATCACGCCGTCGATACTGAGCAGATCGTTAAACTCTTTGGCAACGTTAACGGCATCCTGACCGATCATGGCGTCAACAACAAGCAGGATATCGTTTACCTCTACCGCCTTTGTTATGCGCACGAGTTCTTCCATAAGCTCGGTATCTATATGAAGGCGACCGGCGGTATCGAGGATCACGTAATCGTAGCCGTAATCGCGGGCATACGCCACCGCCTCTTTGGCGGTTTTTTCGGGCGCCTGCGTGCCGCGCTCAAAAACGTAAGCATCCACCGCGGCGCCTACCACCTTTAACTGCTCAATGGCGGCGGGGCGGTAAATATCGCAGGCAACGAGCATCGGTCTGTTGCCTTTTGTTTTAAGATATTTGGCGAGCTTGGCGCTGTGGGTGGTTTTACCCGAGCCCTGAAGACCGCACATCATAATAACGGTCGGTATCCTCGGCGCGGTTTTAAGGCGGGCGCTTTCGCCGCCCATAAGATTAGTAAGCTCATCGCGGACTATTTTAATAACGCTCTGCGCGGCGGTAAGACTTTCAAAAACGTTTTCGCCAACGCATTTTTCGGTGACAGTGTTGGTAAAATCCTTTGCTACCTTATAGTTAACGTCGGCTTCAAGCAAGCTGAGGCGGACCTCGCGCATTGCCTCTTTAACGTCGCTCTCGGTCAGTCTGCCTTTATTGCGCAGTTTTTTAAAAACGCCGGCAAGCTTATCGGATAAACTCGTAAACGCCAACAAAGCCACCTCCCTTACAGAAAATTATCGGCTATTTCGGAAATGCGAACGACCTTATCGGCGCTATCCGCATCACTTTCACAGATCTTTTTTATCTCGGATATCTTTTTATAATACCCGCACCCGTTTTCATATTTTTTTATAAGCGCCTCGCCGCGGCGGATTATATCGCTTACCGCCTGGCGGGTGGTGCCCTCGTTTTCGGCGATCTCGGCAAGAGAAAGATCATCGTTATAATAATGCCCCATGATCTCGCGCTGTTTTTCGCTTAAAAAAGCGCCGTAAACGTCAAGAAGCGCGGCGATAAACAGATCCTTCGCCATAAGCGCCGCCCTCCCTGTCAAGATTTTTTCTTTACACCTTGCGTATTATATCACACGTTTTACCGTATGTCAAGAAAAAAACTTGACGAACCGGTTGGCAGATGACAGATATCAGACATCAGATACAAGGTGCGGCACAGCCGCATTTTAGATGTTAGACGGTAGACATTAGATGTTGGACGAAGGTGCGCTTCGCGCGGATATAAAACGGGACGATGTGGGCATCGTCCCCTACGGATTCAGGCGCCAGACGTCAGATGTCAGACATCAGATACAAGGTGCGGCTACGCCGCATTTTAGATGTTAGACGGTAGACATTAGATGTTGGACGAAGATGCGCTTTGCGCGGATATAAAACGGGACGATGTGGGCATCGTCCCCTACGATATGACCGTCCGGATCCGCATCCACCGAATCCGGCGCAAAATACTGTAAATTTGCTCTTGCAGTATTTAAGAAAAGATATTATAATATTAAGCGTAAATATTTCCTTGGGGGTAGTTTTATGTTTAAGAAGATCGTGGCTTTGGTTTTATGCGTTATAACGGCCTTTGCCGTTTCGGGGTGCAGTTTGTTCGGTGCGCCGGGTTCGGTGGATGCGAATCCGGGTTCAACTCCCGCCGCGCCCGCGGAGGACAACACACCGGCCGAGCCGCCGACCTACTACAATCCTCTTACGGGAATAAAGAACCTTTCGGAAGAAGAAGCGGAGCTTCGCCCGGTAGCCGTTATGATAAACAATATAACCGACGCGCAGGCGGTGCAGACCGGTCTTAACTACGCTGATATCATTTATGAAACCGAAGTTGAGGGCGGCATCACCCGGCTTATGGCGGTATTCAAAAACTTTGAGGCGGCGGGTCAGATAGGCTCGATCCGTTCGGCGAGATATCCTTACGTTGACCTGGCGCTGGCGCACGACGCCATATACGTTCACTGCGGGCAGGATCCCACATACTGCGCGCCTCACCTTAAGGACATCAACCACATGAGCGTTGACGATAATATAGAAGGCGCAGAACGCATAAAGAACGGACTGAGCAGAGAGCATACCCTTTACGTTTTCGGCAACAAATTATGGAAAACGCTTACCTCAAAGTTCAGCGGCACTACTTCGAAAAACGATTTATGGCAGAAGTTTGCCGATGAAAACGAAACGGTGAAACTCGAGGGCGAAGCGGCGGACAGGGTCGAGATACCCTTCCCCATACTTAAAACCGTTTTTGAATACGACAAAGAGACCGGGCTTTACACTCGCTATTCACGCGGCAAAAAGCTTGCTGATTACGTAACCAAGGATTCAGTAACGGTTAAAAACGTTTTCATACTTTTGACCAAAATCACCGATTATCCCGACGGAAAGCACCGCAAGGTAAACCTTAGCGGCGGCGAAGGTTATTACGTTACAAACGGAACGTATATCCCGATAAAATGGCAGAAGGGCGACGGCAACGCGCCGATAAAAATAACAGATCAGAACGGCAACGCCGTAAAGGTAAGCGCCGGCAGGTCCTGGGTATGCATACCAAATTCATCCACCTGCAAGCCGGTGTTTGAAGCGGCGGTCCCGACCGAAACGACCACTACCGAAAAAACCTCCTCTACCGAAACAAAAAAGAATTAAGTTAAAGCGGGTAAAATAATGATTGGTGAAGCGATAAGAAAACTTGTTTGCTACGGACTTGAAAAAGGACTTTTTTCCGCGAGGGACGAGGTTTACGTTACAAACCTTTTGCTCGACGCGTTAAAGCTTGACGCTATAGAATGCAATGAAACTTTCGGCGACGTTGACCTTAAAGCAACGCTTGACGAAATACTCGATTACGCGGTAGAAAGCGGCATTATCGAGGACGGTATCACGGCACGCGATCTTTTTGATACAAAGATCATGGGTCTTATGATGCCGCGCCCCTCCGAGGTAACAAACGAGTTTTACCGGCTTTACGCCTCCTCCCCGCTTGAGGCGACCGATTATTATTATAAGCTTTCCTGCGACAGCAACTATATAAGACGGGACAGGATAGCCCGCGATCTTAAATGGAAAGCCGCCACCGTTTACGGCGAGCTTGATATAACCGTTAATCTTTCAAAACCGGAAAAGGACCCGAAAGCGATAGCGGCGGCAAAAACCGCCCCGCAATCGGGATACCCGAAATGCCTTTTATGCCGCGAATGCGAGGGGTATGCCGGCAGGATAAACTTCCCCGCAAGGCAGAACCACCGCATAATACCCGTTACCATAAACGGGAGCGACTGGTTTTTCCAGTATTCGCCCTACGTTTACTATAACGAGCATTGCATAGTTTTTAACGGCAAGCATACGCCCATGGCGATAAACCGCGATACCTTTATAAAGCTTTTTGATTTTGTTAAGCTGTTTCCGCATTACTTTGTTGGTTCAAACGCCGATCTGCCCATAGTTGGCGGCTCGATACTTTCGCACGACCATTTTCAGGGCGGGCATTACACCTTCCCGATGGAGCGGGCTGCCACGGTAAAGGATATTTCCTTTACCGGTTTCACCGACGTTAAGGCAGGTATAGTAAACTGGCCGATGTCGGTCATAAGACTTTCGGGCAAGGATACCGGAAGGATAGTAGAACTTGCCGATAAAATACTTAAGAGCTGGCGCGGCTATACCGATAAGGAAGCGTTTATCTTCGCCGAGACCGACGGCGTTCCCCACAACACGATAACGCCGATAGCGAGAAAACGCGGCGAGGATTTTGAACTCGATTTAGTTCTTCGCAACAACATAACAACGCCCGAGCATCCGCTTGGCGTTTATCACCCCCACGCAAAGCTTCACCATATAAAAAAGGAAAACATAGGGCTTATAGAGGTTATGGGGTTGGCGGTTTTGCCCGCCAGACTTAAAGCCGAAATGGCGGCGCTCGAATCGGCGCTTATCGAAAACCGGGATATAGAAAACGACCCCGAGCTTTCAAAGCACGCCGACTGGGCTAAGGAGCTTAAAACAAAGTATCAATTCACACCCGAAAACACCGCGGATATAATCAAAAAGGAGATAGGCAACGTTTTTGCCGAGGTTTTATCCGATGCGGGCGTTTTCAAGAAAACAGACGCGGGCGAAGCGGCGTTTATGCGCTTTGTTTCACAGGTAAAGTAATAATGTTTTTAAACGTTTTATCGCAGGTAGCCATTTTGCTGATACTTATATCGCTCGGCTTTCTGCTTTCTAAGATGAAAATAGTAAACGAGGTCGGCGCCAAGTGTATGACCGACCTCGTGTTATACGCGGCAACGCCCTGCGTTATACTTATATCATTTATACGCCCGTTTGAAAAGAGCGCGGCGCAGGCGCTGCTTATAAGCTTTGCGGCGGCGGTAGCGGCGCACGTAGGGTTTATTCTGCTTAGCCTGCTTATTATACGCGATAAAAACATATCGCGCGAGCGGGTTCTGCGCTTTGCCGCTATCTTCGGCAACTGCGGCTATATGGCTTTGCCGCTTGAACAGGCGCTTCTCGGAAACGAGGGGGTTTTTTACTGCTCAACGGTGGTTGCGGTTTTCAACATCTTCGTATGGAGCTTCGGCATATTCCTTATGAGCGGCGATAAAAAAAGCATAAAGCCGAAAGCTTTGGCTTTAAACCCCAGTATTATTGCAATAATCGTAGGGATCATCGTTTTTGTTTTTTCCCTTCCTGTTCCCGATATTATTAAAAGCCCCTTGAACTTTTTGGCCGGGCTTAACACGCCGCTTCCGATGATAATAATAGGATATCACCTATCAAAAAGTGATATCCTAAAAGGTCTTCGTGATAAAGGCACGGTTATCTCCTGTGCAATGAAGCTTATACTCTTACCGCTTATCGCGCTCGGCGTTATGTATCTTTCGGGCATTCGCGGAACGATGCTTGTAGCTCTATCCGTAGCGTTCAGCGCGCCTGTTGCCGCGATGACGGCGATGTTCTCGGCAAAATATGAAAACGATACCTCGCTTGCGGCAACTATCGTGAGCACCAGCCACGTATTATGTATACTCACTATGCCACCTATAATATATTTAGCGCAGTTACTTGCCTGATTTTTTAAACTCCGGAAGCTGCGCGGTTATTATCGCCGCAAAGACAAGAATACAGCCGATTATCTCATACCACCCGAGGGCGTGGGATAAAATGATCCAGCCGCCTATTGCGGCGAAAACGCTTTCAAGGCTCATCGCTATTGAGGCGACCGAAGCCTCGGCGTATTTTTGGCCAACTATCTGCAGTGTGTAACCAACGCCGCCCGACATAACGCCTAAAAACAGTATACTTAAAGTCGCCGATTTTATATCGGCGATATTTATTTTATCAAGCTCGAACACGATCGCGCCGCAAAATGAGAAAAACGAGCAGAAGGAGAATTCGAGGAACGAAAGGCGAAGCCCGCCCACCGTATCGCAGTAGCGTTCGATACAGAGTATCTGAATGCTGAAGCCGAGCGCGCATGAAAGAAGCAGGATATCGCTCGCGTAAAAGCCCGAAAGCCCTTCCCTTGCGCACAGCAAATAAACGCCGACTATCGCCACAAATACCGAAAGCCAAACGAGCGGATGAATTCTTTTGCCGAATATTACCGATATTATAGGCACAAGTATAACGTAGAGCGCGGTTAAAAATCCCGCCCTTGCCTCCGCGGGAACGTTCCCCGGATACGCGGCTATGCCGAACTGCTGCAGATTTGCGGCAAGCGCAAGCATAAAGCCGCATACCGCGCCGGCAAAAAACGCTGTTTTACGAAGCTTTCTGTTTTTAGGAATGATCGGCTCGCGGGTCTTTATTGAAAAGACTTTGAGCACAAGGCAAAGGCAAAGCGCGCTTATAAAAAAGCGCAGGAAATTAAGCGTCATCGGAGGGACCGCCTTTGCCGCCGACTGCGCCACAAAAGCAAATCCCCATATAAGGGCGCCGAAGGTGAGTATCAGCGTCCCCTTTAAATTGCTTTTATTCATATCAGCCAAGCTGTGAAAACGCCTTTAACCACTCGCGGGCGATAAGCTCGTGCCCCATAGCCGAAGGATGAACGCCGTCTACAAGCCAGTAAGCGGTGCCGGTATCGGCTGACATTTCATCAAGCTTTTGCTGAAGCGGTATAAACGGCAGATTGTATTTTTCGGCTATCGCCTTTGCCTTTTGCGCACGCCTTTTTACCTCGGAGCTAAACATTTCCCATTTATCGGGGATGGCTTCGGTATTATCGGTAGCGCTGCCCTTAAGACAGAACGGCTCCATTATCATTATCTTTATATTGGGCAGCTCGGCTTTTATTTCTTCTATGAGCATTGAATATATCTTCTCGAACTTATCCGCGCTAACGCCGTTTTGCCAATCTATCTCGTGCCATACGTCATTTACGCCGATAAGGATACTCATATAATCCGGGCGAAGATTTATTATATCCGCCTTGATGCGGGCGTAAACGTCAACAACACGGTTCCCGCTTATGGCGCGGTTTTGGAAATCAAACTCGCCGGGATGATCGTATCCGAGTTGTGCTTTTAAAAGCAACGCGTATCCGTGACCGATGTAAGAAGGATTATCACGTCCCCAACCGCAATCCGTTATGGAATCGCCCTGAAAAAGTATTCTTTTCATAATTAAACCGACCTTTCTCTTTCTGCATTTAAGCATATATAAAAGTATAACACGCATCGCGCGTTATTTCAACTAATTTATCGGGTTGATTTTTTATTTCAAAGGTTATATAATCTAATAGAACAAACTAAAGGAAGTAACTTATGCTTGAACTTAAAAACATTTCCTTTTCCGCTAAAAGCGAAGAGGAAAACAAGGAAATAATAAAAGATATTTCACTTAAATTTGATAACGGGTTTATAGCCATAACCGGTCCTAACGGCGGCGGCAAATCCACCCTTGCAAAGATAATAGCCGGTATCGAAAAGCCCGATTCGGGCAGTATAATTTTAAACGGCGAGGATATAACCGGTCTTTCGGTGACCGAAAGGGCAAAAAAAGGCATCAGCTTTGCCTTTCAGCAGCCGGTTCGCTTTAAGGGGATCACGGTCCACGATCTTGTTCGCCTTGCAGCGGGCAGGGATATCTCGATATCCGAAGCTTGCGATTATCTATCGCGCGTAGGGCTTTGCGCGCGGGACTATATAAACCGCGAGGTAAACGCTTCCCTTTCGGGCGGCGAGCTTAAGAGGATAGAAATAGCCACCGTTTTAGCGCGCGGCACCGCGGTTTCGATCTTCGATGAACCCGAAGCCGGCATAGACCTTTGGAGCTTTTCGAATCTTATAAACGTTTTTGAACGTATGCGCAAAGCAAGCGGCGGCACGATAATCATTATCTCTCACCAGGAACGGATACTGAACATAGCAGATAAGGTAGCGGTGATATCCGCCGGAAAGCTTGCGGCTTACGGCGAAAAGAAGGATATACTGCCCGAGCTTTTGGGTTCCTCGGATATCGCCTGCAAGGTGCTTACCGACTGTATGAAGGGGGCGAAGAAATGACCGATACCGAAAAGAATCTGCTTAAGATAATAGCCGATATGGACGGCACGCCGAAGGGCGCTTACAATATCCGCGCAAACGGCGCGCTTGAAGCCCGCGCCACCACGGCGAACATAGATATCCGCACCAAGACCGATAAGCCCGGTATTGATATTATTATCAAACCCGATACCAAGGGTGAAACGGTGCATATACCGGTAATAATCGAGGCAACAGGACTTACTGACCTTGTTTACAACGATTTTTATATAGGCGATAACGCCGAGGTCACCATAATGGCAGGCTGCGGTATACACAACTGCGGCAGCGATGAATCCAGGCACGACGGTATACACACCTTTTACGTTGGCAAAGGCGCCCGCGTTAAATACGTTGAGCGGCATTACGGCGAGGGCGAAGGCACCGGCGGCAGAAATATGAACCCCACCACCGTTGTTCATATTTCGGAAAACGGCTATATGGAAATGGAAACCTCCCAGATAAAGGGTATTGATAACACCTACCGCAAGACCCGCGCCGCGGTAGCCGATGGCGGCACACTTATTATAAAGGAAAAGATCATGACCCACGGCGAACAGAGAGCCGATACCGATTTTTCGGTCGATTTAAACGGCAAAAACTCGGCGGCAAACGTTATATCCCGCTCGGTAGCAAAGGACAGTTCCGAGCAGCACTTTCTATCCAACATCAACGGCAATAACGTATGCAACGGCCATACCGAGTGTGACGCGATAATAATGGATAACGCAAAAGTGACCGCCAGCCCTACGCTGGGCGCCAACAATATCGACGCCGCGCTTATTCACGAGGCGGCGATAGGAAAGATCGCCGGCGATCAGATAATAAAGCTGATGACGTTAGGGCTTACCGAACAGCAGGCGGAAGAGGAAATAATAAACGGATTTTTGAAATAGGATATATGGCACGGGCGGCAGAAATTCTGCCGCCCGTAAGTTTTTATCGCTGTTACCGGTTTTTATCCTGATACTCCGTATCCTCTATTCCGCTATCATTTAAACGCTTGACCATACGGTCAAGTTTGCCCTTCCACATCTTTTTAAACCAATTCGTATTGCCGAACCATTTAACAAGCGTAGGGCTTATGGCATAATAGGCTTTGATAAACGCTCTGCCGCGCCGGGTTTGCGCAAGAGTATGATCGCGGTAGCGGCGAAGCGTCCAAACCTGCGGGCAATCGTAAGAACCGTAAACGCAGGTGGCAACGTAGCAACCGGATTTCCCTAATTTATTTACCTTTCTCTTTGCTTCGGGGTATTTAGAGATAAGATAATCGCGAATAGCCGGATTGGTTTTGTTTGTCAACATTGTTGTAGTTATCTTCCCATAATAGGGCACTTTTTCATCAAAATCCATTTTTGCCCCGTTGTTGATCAATTCTTTTAATATTTCAACATCTTTGAGGTGACCTTCGGCAATATCAGAAACCCATACATAAGAGTAGACCGGTCTTTTGAGGTTAATATCTCCACCCATTTTTACATACACTTCTATAAAACCGGGGATTCTGTAGCCCTGACGAAACCTTTGCCATGTTTTTTCGGGATCTTTATATAGCATTTCTTTCTGTTCTTCGGGCGATAGTGTTATTTGAGGATAAAGTTCAATTGCTTTCCTTAATATTTGAGTGCCAAATCCATAAATATCATAATAGTATTTGAACTGTTCATTTATGCTTGCTTCATTAATTAATAAGTTTAAACTATCTCTTCTAAAATTTGAGTAAGAGGAAGCTTTTTCTTCATTTTTATTGATTTTAAGGTTGATATCTGCATTATGATTTGAAATTGTTTCATTCAAAATCGCTGCCTGCCCCTCGCCGCCGTTCCAGCCTGTATAATGAGTTTTATTAATACTTGATTTCAATGAAAACCGTTCTTTGTCAAGAGGGTCGCAAATGTTATCACAAATTTCAACAATCTTTTTTATGCAATTCAATATTATCTTGTCTTTTTCTATGCTTTTTTCAGGCGAACTATCAAATAATCTTTTAGCTTTTTCAACACATTTAATTGCGGCTGGTGGAACGGTCTGTTCGGTGTTTTTTCCATATATCGCAATGCCTTGACCTAAAACACATTCGGGATTTTCGGGCTCTATTTCAACTGCTTTTGTAAAATTATCATACGCCGCATCATAACGCGCATCGTCAATCGCTTCCCATGCAAGTTTAACATACTTGTCAAAATTGCCGGAATTATCAACAGTAACAGTTACCGTTTCATCACTCATAAGTTTACGCGCGCTTTCAAGTGTATACTTTGTTCCGCAGGACTGACAAACAAAAAATTCGCCATCTTTTACAATATCGTTGCTGTTGCACATTTCGCATTTGATTGCTTTCATTCTTTTTTCCTCCATAGAATTAAAAAAGTGCGCAGCCGAAGCTACGCACCGAAAAACGCATAACTCCGATTGCTGCTACACAACTTTCTGCAACTCAAAACGAATGCGAAAGCAGAGAATGCATTTTTACCAAAATAAAAATACACTCGTCCCGAGTTGCGTAATTAAGTTGTGTAGCAAGTTCAGTTTAGCATAGCCGTAATAAAAATGCAAGATAAAAAAGAAAACCCGCAAGTAGAGGCAGAGAATAGGTAATACCCCGCCAATATATAAATAAATCGATATTTTTGCTTAATTTGTGTTGACATTGTGCGTATAATGTGATATCATTTGCATAGAATAAAAGCGGAGGTGTTGAAAACATGGGCAATCAAACAAATCTGAATATAAGAACCGATGCGGAGATCAAAGCAACTGCGGAAAAAATTTTTGAACAGTTGGGACTTAATATGTCCACAGCGGTAAATATCTTTTTGCGCCAAGCCATACGTCAAGGCGGGCTTCCTTTTGAAGTAAAACTTGATATTCCGAATGAAGCAACCGCCGCCGCTATCCGCGAAGGCAGAGATATAATAAAAGACGGCAAGGCTCAAGGGTATAAAAATATGGACGATTTGAGGGCGGCACTTGGCGTATGAAATATGAGATCCGCTTTACAAACCAATTCAAAAAAGACATTAAACTTGCTCAAAAACAGGGAAAAAATATTAATAAGCTTTTTGATGTTATAGAAATATTAGCGAACGGCGAAACACTTGACGAAAAATACCGTGACCATGATTTGTCCGGTAGTTTTAAGGGTTGCAGGGAGTGCCATATTGAATCCGACTGGCTTTTGATTTATGAAATTGATCACAATGTTTTGGTTTTAGTGTTGAACCGTGTGGGCAGTCATTCAGAATTGTTCAAATAAAACTTTACTTTTGTCATTCCGAGGAAGGCGCTGGGCGCCGACCGTGGGAATCCGTTTTCACATAATGCACTGTGATAGAATGGGTTGCGGATTGCCATGCGCTTCGCGCTCGCAATGACATATTAGATGTTAGACATCAGATGGTAGATGTTAGACGCGGCGTTGAGAAATCACCGCCGCAAATTTGGTCTTTGTCTGCCTTTCAACGTCTAACGTCTAAATCGGTGCGTCGGATCGCCGCACCCTACAAATCAGATTCAGATGGCAGATATCAGATTGCAAACGGTAGGTGCGCCGATGCGCGTTTATATATCGCGGCTCTGCCGCTCCTTCATCTAACGTCTAACGTCTAATGTCTAACGTCTAAAAAATCGCGGAGCTTGAAATTCAAGCTCCGCGATTCTGATAAGGGGAAGAAAATTATTTTATTTGCTTGCGGTATCCGCCGCAACGGTAACGCTTAGCTCATAGGTCTTGCCGCTTCTGTAGATCTTTAACGAAACGGTCTGACCGGGATCACATTCATTAAGATAATCATAGAAATAGGTATACTCGGATATTGCTTTACCGTTGAACTCGGTTATGATATCGCCGCGCCTGATGCCGGCTTCGCTCGCCGGGCTGTCCTCGTAAACGCTCAGGACCACCGCGCCCGCCGGGTAACCGTAGTAATTAAGAAGCTGTGCCGTATAGGTCTCGCTTATCGAAATACCTATATAAGGATCGGGCTCGTTCTGCTTTGAAATTATCTTGTTTACGACCTCAACTACGGTATTTGAAGGTATCGCAAATCCCATATTCTCATATTCATCGGCAACTATCTTTGAACTGTTTATTCCTATAAGCTTGCCGGTAACGTCAAAGAGCGCGCCGCCGGAATTGCCGGGGTTTATCGCCGCGTCGGTCTGGATAAGGGCTACGGAAGAGCTTGCGGATCTCACCCTATCAAGCCCGCTTATTACGCCGTAGGTAACACTGCCCATAAATTCAAGTCCGCCCGGGGCGCCGATAGCCACCGCCGACTGACCCGCCTTAAGATCGGAGGAATCGGCGATCTCCACCGTATCGAGATCCTGTGCTTCTATCTTGAGAACGGCAAGGTCGGATGAAATATTATATCCGACTACGGTTGCCTGATACGGGGTCGAATCCACACTGCCGACAAATACCTCGATCGTTGAATCCGATGTGGATTTTACGGCGTCCTCTATAACGTGGTAGTTGGTGATTATATATCCATCGGACGTATAAACAACGCCCGAGCCCTCGCCGGTAGACTTCTGGCTGCCGCCGAAGAAACTGATCACCGAGGTAGTGGTCCTTATACCTACAACGCTTTTGCCCGCCTTTTCGGATACCGCCTCGGCGGCGTTTACCGCACTTTTATCAACGTTTATGGTAACGTTCTGTGCCTTACTCGCTTCACCGCTTTCCGCGCTTTTCTCGGATACCGAGGAACGTTCGCCGCCATTGTTAAACTGAACGTAGGATATCGCGCCAAGTATGCCGGCGCTTGCGCCTATTATTGCCGCAAGCAAAGCCGAAAGGATAACAACTCCGGTGCTGTGCTTCTTTTTCTGCGGCGGAGGCGGCGCCGCAGAAAATGAATAGCTGGCAAACGCGCCTTCGCTGTTTTGATTGTATTGATCACCCTGGTTGTATTGATTGTTTTGATTGTTGTAAAAATCGTCCATGTATAACTCTCCTTTGAAACGTATTCTACAACACTTTTATTACGTTTTTTAGAGGATTTTGTTAACTCATTATTAAATATTGTTTCAAAATATTTGCGAAAAAACATAAATTATAAATAAAAAACTTTACTTTTAGGAGAGTTTGTGCTATAATACTTCGGCTACCTGATACTGGGAGTTTGGCGACTGCCGCTTAATGCGGATTCACTTTTGACCTTACGCTCGGTTTTGGGCGGACATATTATAAAAAGGAGTGAAATAAAATGACCAACGAGCAGAAACAGCAGATCATGGCTGAAAACGCTATTCACGAGGGCGATACCGGTTCACCGGAAGTGCAGATAGCGGTTCTTACGGCGCGTATCAACGAGCTTAACGCTCACCTTGATATCCACAAAAAGGACCACCACTCACGCCGCGGTCTTCTTAAGATGGTAGGTCACAGAAGAAATCTTCTCGCCTATCTCCAAAAGAAGGACATCGAAAGATACCGTGCTATCGTTAAGAAACTCGGTCTGCGTAAGTAATCGGAATTCGGCCTGCCGGGCATTTTGCCCGGTTGGCTTTATTCTTTTTAAAGGGATTTTCAAGTTTAGCGGTAAATCGAGCATCCGAAAAATCGGGTGTTGGCTTTATTGCTAACGGAAAATCTCTTAAAACAAAAATTTGAAGGAGGTTTTCAGTATGTTTGAAAACTACAAGGTTTATGAAACCACCATCGCCGGTCGCCCTTTTAAGCTTGAAACCGGCAAAATGGCAGGGCTTGCAAACGCCGCCTTTATGGCGACCTACGGCGAGACCAACGTGCTTTGCACCGTTACCGCTTCGGACAAGCCCCGCGAGGGCGTGGACTTTTTCCCGCTTTCCGTTGACTATGAAGAAAAAATGTATTCGGTAGGCCGCTTCCCCGGCTCCTTCCAGCGCCGCGAAGGCAGAGCCACCGAAAAGGCGATACTCGCTTCGCGTTGTATCGACAGACCGATACGTCCGCTATTCCCGAAGGATATGCGGAACGATTGCTCAGTGGTCGCTACCGTTATGTCGGTAGATCCCGACTGCTCACCCGAGATCGCCGCGGCGATAGGCGTTTCCGCCGCTATCGCGGTATCCGATATCCCGTGGGACGGCCCGATCTCCAGCACAAGCGTTGGTCTTGTTGACGGCGAGATCGTAATCAACCCCACCCTTGAGCAGAGGGAAAAGTCCGATCTTAACCTTACCGTTTCTTCAACCGCCGATCTTGTTGCGATGATCGAAGCCGGCGCAAACGAAATATCCGATGAAAAGATGTTCGAGTGCATCATGGCGGGTCACGAGGTAAACAAAGAGGTAGTTAAGTTCATCAACGGTATAGTTGCCGAGATAGGCAAGGAAAAATTCACCTTTGAATCCAGCAATCCCGATCCCGAGATCATGGCGGAGATCGAGGAATTCTGCATCGAGGACGTAAAACGCGCCCTTGATACCGACGATAAGAACGTGCGCGACGCGGCTTTGCTTCCTATATATAACGCGGTCCACGAAAAGTTTGACGAGCGTTTTGAGGGCAACGAAGCCAAGCTTGATGAGATAATGTATCTTGTTCAGAAGCACGTTGTTCGCTCCTGGCTTAAAGATGAGCACAAGCGCGTTGACGGCAGAGGCATCGACGAGATACGCCCCTTAAACGCGCAGATCGATCTGCTTGCCCGCGCGCACGGCTCGGGTATGTTCACCCGCGGTCAGACCCAGGTTTTATCGGTTGCAACGTTGGCACCGGTAAGCGAAGCTCAGAAGCTTGACGGTCTTGACGAAGAAACACAGAAAAGATATATACATCACTATAATTTCCCCTCATTCTCGGTTGGCGAAACAAAACCGTCAAGAGGTCCCGGCAGGCGTGAGATAGGTCACGGCGCACTTGCAGAACGCGCGCTTATCCCGGTTATACCTAGCGTTGAGGAATTCCCCTACGCTATCCGCGTTGTATCCGAGGTTTTATCCTCCAACGGTTCTACCTCGCAGGGTTCTATCTGCGGATCCACGCTGGCTCTTATGGCGGCGGGCGTTCCGATAAAAGCCCCGGTTGCAGGTATCTCCTGCGGACTTATCACAGGCGACGAGGGCGTTTACGGCGACTTTATGACGATGGTCGATATCCAGGGCCTTGAGGATTTCTACGGCGATATGGACTTTAAGGTAGCCGGCACACACAAGGGTATCACCGCCATTCAGATGGACCTTAAGGTTCACGGTCTTACCCCCGAGATAATTAAGGAAGCGTTTGCAAAGACCCACAAGGCGAGGGATTATATACTTGATGAAGTAATGTTAAAATGTATCCCCGAGCCGCGCAAAGAGCTTTCAAAATACGCGCCCAAGATGCTTACAACTACCATTCCGACCGATAAGATCGGCGACGTTATCGGCAAACAGGGCAAGGTCATCCAGTCTATCCAGGAGCAGTGCGAATGCACCATCAATATTGAGGAAGACGGTCACGTTTACGTTTCCGGCCTTGATATCGATAAGGCAAAGCAGGCGATCGATATTATCGAGCTTATCGCAAACGATCCCGAGATAGGTGCGATCTACAGCGGCAAGGTTACCCGCCTTATGACCTTCGGCGCGTTTGTTGAAATAGCGCCCGGCAAAGAGGGACTTGTTCACATCTCGAAGCTCGACACCAAGAGGGTAGCAAAGGTTGAGGACGTTGTAAACGTTGGCGATCAGGTGCTCGTTAAGGTAACCGAGATCGACGATCAGGGCAGGATCAATCTTTCCCGCCGTGACGCGCTCGTAGAAGTAAACGGCGCGGTGGTCGAGGATGACGGCGAGGACGAGCCCCCCAAAAAGCCCCACGGCAAAAGAAGAAACTTTAAGAAATAATAAGGCATAAAGATCCCGCGTCTGACATCAGTCAGACGCGGGTGTTTTTTTATACCGTTATTACCGCATATCCGTAGGGCGGGAGGGTGAGTTTTCCGTTTTCGGGCGGGGTGCCGAACACCGCCGCTTCTTTAAGCGGAAAACCATCGGGCAGGTCTATGACCGCCTCCGATTCCCCGCGGTTTACCGCGATAAACGCTTTGCCCTCTTTACTCTCTCTTACAAATGAGAAAAGGTCGCCGCCGGAGATAACGGGAACAAAATCGCCGTCTTTGAACGCGGGAGATTTTCTTCGGGCTTTGCCGAGCGCGCGGTAAAATTCAAGCAGTTCTTTGTTTTCCCTGCCCCAGGGGTAGGTCGCCCTGCAAAACGGATCGCCGAAGCCTTCTATGCCCGCCTCGTCGCCATAGAAAAGCGAAGGAACACCGGGCAGCGTGAAGGATAGCACCGCGGCAATTTTAAGCCGCTTTATTCCCCTGTCCCATTCCTCGGGTGAAAGGCGGTAATGCGATTGCCACTCGCGGTCGCCTATATAGTCATCGGTCCTGCCAAGCATTGTAAGCGCCCTTGCGGTATCGTGGGTTCCTATATGATTCATAAGAAGATGTATCGACTCGTTAGGGTAATTCTCCATAACCGACATTACGGCGGTTTCAAGCTTCTCGCCGCCCGAGTTGCGGACAAAATCGATAACGGCGTTTGCGAATACGTAATTCATAACGCTGTCAAGCTGCCTGCCTCGAAGGAACCTGCGCCGCGCGCCGTAGCTTATCTTATTGCTCGCGTCCTCCCAGACCTCGCCGAGCAAAAACGCATCGGGGTTTTCTGCTTTTACGGCGGCGCGCGCCTTATCGAGGAAACAATCGGGCAGCTCATCGGCAACGTCCAGCCGCCAGCCCGAAACGCCCGCTTTAAGCCAATGCCTTATAACGCCGTTTTCGCCTGTTATAAACTCGCTGTAATCCTCGTTTGCCTCATCGGTCTCGGGCAGGGACGGCACGCCCCACCAAGCCGAGTAATCATCCGGAAAACGGTTGAACTTATACCAATAATGATATCTGCTCCCGAAATCGTTATAGGCGCCGCCCGCGCCGTAACGGCGCTTGCGGTTAAAATACACGCTGTCGTCCCCCGTATGGGAGAAAACTCCGTCAAGTATCACCGATATACCGTTTTTCTTTGCCGCCGCGCAGAGGCGTTTCAGATCCTCTTCACCGCCTAAAAGCGGGTCTATCTTCATATAATCCGCCGTGTTATAGCGGTGGTTTGAATGGGCTTCAAAGATCGGGTTCAAATAGATACACGTTACGCCCAAGTCCTTTAAATACGGTAGTTTTTGCTCTATTCCCTTAAGATCGCCGCAGTAGTAATCGTTACCGAGCGAGCAGGGTTCGTTTACCTGCTTATACTCCGGCTGTTTTTCCCAGTTATCGCAAATGAAGCGATCGTCCGGCACGTTTTCTTTCTTTTTGCCCGAACAGAAAAACCTATCGGGAAAAATTTGATAAATAATGCCGCCATTAAGCCAATCGGGGGTTTTAAAAGCGGCGTCGTAAACCGTTATCTGCCACTTTGCGCCTTCATCGCGCGCAACTATGCCGCGCCCGTTCTTTTCCTTTACAACAAAGAACTGTCCATAAGCGCTCGTATACCTGAAATCGGACCAGTAAAGCCCGTTTGAAAGGGTTATTTCGCAATCGTAAAAACGGTAATCGTAGAGCCACTCGCGCGGGGTAAGCGGTATTTCGTGAACAAGGTTATCATCGTCGTTTCGTATACGCAAAAAGGCATCGAACACGCAGGCGTCCCTATGAAGTAAAAGGCGCAAGGTGAGCCTTTCACCCTCCTTTACCGCCCCGAACGGTTTACGGTAAAGGGTCTTGAATGAATCAAACGGATAGTATCCCATATTACTTGACCGGTTTTATGTTCCAGATATTTTCCGCGTAATCCTTTATAGAACGGTCGGCGGCAAATATGCCGGAGGCAGCGATATTCATAAGCGACATTCTGTTCCAGGTCGCCTTATCCGAGTATAGCTCGCTCGCCCGCTTTTGCGCCGCGCAATAATCGGCAAAATCGGCAAGAGCCATATAGTGGTCAACGTTTTTAAGAACGTTATAGATATTATCAAAACGCCTGCCGCCGAATCCGGCGCCGATAAAATCAAGAGCGGCGCGCAGGTCGGCGTTGTTGTTATAATACCCCAGCGGAGAATATCCCTGTTTGTTTATCTGCAGGACCTCAGGGGTGCGCATACCGAAAATAATGATGTTTTGGTCGCCCACAGCCGAGTGTATCTCAACGTTGGCTCCGTCCTCGGTGCCGAGCGTTACGGCGCCGTTCATCATAAACTTCATATTGCCGGTGCCGCTTGCTTCGGTTGAAGCCAGGGATATCTGCTCGCTGATATCGGCGGCGGGTATCATAAGCTCGGCAAGGGTAACGCGGTAATCCTCAAGGAAAATCACCTTTATCTTATCGCGGACCGCGGCGTCGGCGTTAATTACCTCGCTTAAGGTATAGATCATCTGTATTATCTCTTTTGCAAACGCGTAGCCCGGAGCCGCCTTTGCACCGAAAATATAGGTCTTCGGGGTAAAATCGGCATTCGGGTTGTTTTTAAGATAGAGGTAATCGCTTATTATATGAAGCGCGTTCATATGCTGGCGCTTATACTCGTGAAGCCGTTTTACCTGCATATCAACGATACTGTCGGGATCAAAGGTTATCCCGCAGTTTTCGCTTATATATTTGTTAAGGCGCAGTTTGTTTTCGCGCTTGATATCCGAAAGCTTATCGAGCACCGCCTTATCATCGGCGAATTTTGCAAACTCCGAAAGCTTTGAAGCATCGGTTATAAACGAATCGCCTATAAGCACCTCCAAAAGGGCGCTAAGCCGCGGATTCGCCTGGCAGAGCCAACGCCGGTGCGCTATGCCGTTCGTAACGTTCGTGAACTTTTCGGGCGTAAGGCGGTAATAATCGTTAAAGAGCTCATCCTTGATTATCTCGCTGTGCAGTTTTGAAACGCCGTTTACGCTATGGCAAGCCGCAACGCAGAGGTTTGCCATACGGACAACGCCGTTTGATATAACGGCGGTGCGCTCGGCGAGAGCGAAATCGCCGGTTTGTTCGATCACGCTCGCGCGATAGCGGCGGTCGATCTCCTCAACTATCTGATATATACGCGGCAAACGCTCGCGGAAAAGGTCTATCTGCCAGCACTCGAGCGCTTCGGACATAATGGTATGATTGGTATAAGCAAAGGTGTTCTTTACTATATCCCACGCCTTTTCCCAGGAATAGCCGCATTCATCGAGAAGCAGGCGCATAAGCTCGGGAATGGCGAGCGTAGGATGGGTATCGTTTATATGGATAGCCACCTTATCGGGCAGATTATCAAGGGTGTTATACCGGCGCATATGGCGGGCCAAAATATCCTGGACCGAAGCCGAAACCAAAAAATACTGCTGGCGAAGGCGCAGGGATTTGCCCTCGATATGATTATCGGCTGGGTAAAGTATCTTTGAAATGGATTCAGCCATAGCGCGCTGTTCGAGGGCGCGAACGTAATCGCCCTGATTGAACGCCGACATATCAAAATCCCTGCACTCGGCGCTCCAGAGGCGCAAAACGTCTACCGCCTTACCGTCCTTACCCGCGACCTTAAGGTCATAGGCAACGGCGTGAACGTTGTTGTAGTTTTTATGCTCAACGTGGTGCAGACCGTTATCCCACCATTCGTCTATATAACCGTCAAAATGAACGTCCACCGAAGCGGAGGGGCGCTCTTCGAGCCAGACCTCGCCGCCGGGCAGCCAAAAATCGGGCATTTCCATCTGCCAGCCGTCAACCAGTTTCTGGCGGAAAATGCCGAGCTCGTATTTAATGCAGTAACCCATAGCCGAATAGCCGCCGTAGGATAAACTGTCAAGAAAACAGGCGGCAAGGCGACCGAGACCGCCGTTGCCGAGCCCCGCGTCCGGTTCAAGCTCATAGAGGTTATCAAGGTTTACCTTATACGATTCAAGCGCTTTACGCATGGTCTCGGTAAGCCCTAAATTATAAAGATTGTTCTTAAAGGAACGCCCCATAAGGAATTCCATACTGAGGTAGTAGACCGTTTTTGCCTCGGTCTGATCCACCCGCTTTCTGAATTTTGCGCGGCAGTCGCGCATTATATCAACAAGCACAAGCGCGCACGCCTTATAGAATATTTCATCCGACGCCTGCTGGGGCGTTACGCCGAAATTGTGGGAAAGCTTACGCTCGATGGCGCCCTTGAGCGCCGCAACCGAATAATTTGCCATAAATACATCTCCAAAATAAGATTACCGTATTATAATACTATATTATTGGCAATTTTTCAAGTAGTATATAAAAACAGAAAATACGGGTTTTTATGTTAATTTAAACAAAATTTTCCGCAAAAAAATATTTTTGCGGAAAACTGTTTGTTAAGATTATACAATTTTTGCTTTTTTTGAATATATAACGCTATTTAAACAGAACGCGAATACCGTTAAGCACGGCGATAACAAGAACGCCAACGTCGGCAAAGGAAGCCAACCACATATTCGTTATGCCGAGGACCGAAAGCAGCATGATAACTATCTTTACGCCTATTGAAAAAGCTATGTTCTGCCAAACGGTTTTTTGCACCTTTTTGGAAAGGCGAACGGCACTTCCGATCTTTCTCGGATCATCGTCCATAAGAACAACGTCCGCCGCCTCGATCGCCGCGTCGCTTCCGAGGGCGCCCATGGCGATACCCACGTCCGCACGGGCAAGCACAGGGGCATCGTTTATACCGTCCCCCGCAAAAGCGACCTTGCCGTCATTGTTTAAAAACCGCTCGAGCTTTTCAACCTTCCCGTCGGGCAAAAGATTGGCGTAAAACTCTTCAAGCGAAAGCTTTTCGGCAATACTGAGCGCCTGGCGTTCGCCGTCGCCTGTTAGCATAACGGTTTTAATGCCCATACCTTTGAGCGCCGATACAGCGCTTTTGCTCTCGTTTTTAAGGGTATCGGATATAACTATATGCCCGTAATATTCGCCGTCTACCGCAACGTGAACTATGGTGCCGGTCTGGTGGCACTCGTGAAAATCAATGCCGCTTTCGCTCATAAGCCTGCCGTTGCCAACAAGCACCGATCTGTTACCTATTTTTACCGATACGCCCCTGCCGGCGATCTCCTTAACTTCCTCTGCCTTAATGCCGCCGGGCAGTTTTCCGTAAGCCGCCTTAAGGGATAGGGATATCGGGTGGTTGCTGTGGTATTCAGCCGCCGCCGCTAAACCTAAAAGGGTGCGTTCGTCTATTTTTTGCGGGTGTATAGCAACCACCGAAAAATCGCCCTTTGTAAGGGTTCCGGTTTTATCGAAAACCACCGTTTTTACGCGGCTTAAGGTATCGAGCGCGTCGCCGCCCTTTATCAGTATACCCGATTTTGAAGCCCTGCCGATGCCGGCAAAGTATGTAAGCGGCACCGATACAACGAGCGCGCACGGGCAGGAGACCACAAGGAACATAAGCGCGCGATATATCCAGGTAGAAATATCCTTTGTTATTATCGAAGGAACAACGGCGACTATTACCGCCAGTATCACTACCGCCGGCGTATAATAACCCGCAAACCTTGTTATGAAGCGCTCGCCCTTTGCCTTGCGGTTCGCCGAGTTTTGGACAAGCTCGAGTATCTTTGAGGCGGTGGAATTTTTAAACTCGGCGGTTACCCTTATCTTAACGGCGCCGCTCTGATTAACGCATCCGCTGTAAACGTTATCGCCTATAAAAACGTCAACAGGTAACGATTCACCGGTCACGGCGGAGGTATCCACCGATGAACTGCCCTCAAGCACAACGCCGTCAAGCGGGATCGTTTCGCCGGGGTCCACCGATATTATATCGCCTATATTCACGTCTTGCGCCGCAACCGTAACGTAACCCGTTTCGGTCCAGAGCCGGGCGGTATCGGGCCTTATGCGCGCTATCGCCTCGATCGATCTTCGGCTGTTATCGGTCGCAATATGCTCGAACAGCTCGCCAACACCGAAAAACAGCATAACGAAAACCGCTTCGGCGCGCTGACCTATTATAAACGCGCCGATACTTGCTATGCTCATAAGGAAGTTTTCGTTAAAAACATCGCCCTCTTTTATTCCCTCTAACGCCTCAGCAATAACCTCGAACGCCGCAACGGTATAAGCCGCCGCAAAGGCGATAAACGTTATTACCGGAGAAAGCGAGAATACGTGCCCTGAAAGAACGCCGAACATAAGCAAAAGGGCGCTGACTGAAAGCTTTAATATATCTCCGATATGCTTTTTCATACAATCACCCCTCGGTTAAATGCTCGATACCCTGACCGATTATGGTTTTAACGTGATCGTCGGCGAGCGAATAAAAGCATACCTTGCCTACCCGGCGAAAGCGAACGAGGTGCGCGCCGCGAAGCAAGCGCAGTTGGTGGGATACCGCTGAAACGGTCATATTAAGCAGCTCCGCGATATCGCAAACGCATACCTCCTTTTCAAAAAGGACGTATAATATACGTATGCGGGTGCTATCGGCGAAAATCCGGTAAAGCTCGGCAAGATCGTAAAGAACGGCGATATCCGGCATATCGGCGCGCACGCTTTCTATAAGATCTTCGTGCACCGCCGTTTCCTCGCAGCAATCGCCCAAAGGCGCGTTCTTTGATTCAGGCATAATATGACCCCCTGACAATAATCGGCATTGTTTTCATCAATTCTCTTCCATTCTCATTCGTTTATCATTTGAACGATTGTTCAAATGATTATACGTTCATTATATCACACTGCCGCAGAAAGTCAAGGGGTCACATTATTAATTTTTAATTATAGGGTAAAAGCCACAGCGTTCTTATCGGCGTTTTCCGCTTTCAATTCTCGCCCTTTTTCCGGCTTTTATAGTCGGCTTCTATGCTTTCGCTCCAGCATTTGCTTACGGGTCTGCTTTTCATTACGCCGCAAACGGTTTTGGCGACCGCTTCAAAAACCACCCTTGTTCCCTTTTTATCGGCGTGGTAATTCACCGCCCTATCCTCGGCTATGCCGAAATGCTTTGCGGTTTCCACCGAGTCGATGTTCGCACCGATAAATAAAAACTCCCAGCCGGATCCTTCTTTTTTCGCATTGACCATGCTTTTTACCTGATCGCTCGTGAACCTACGGCTCGCATTCTCCTGACCGTCGGTAGTGATAACGAACACGGTATGCTCTGGCACGTCCTCAGGGCGGGCGTATTTGTGGATATCAGCTATATGCTCTATCGTTTCACCCATAGCGTCGATAAGCGCGGTGCAGCCGCGAACGTAGTATTCCTTTTCGGTAAGCGGCTTAACGTCGGATAAGCGCACGCGGTCGTGGATAGTCTCAATTTCATTATCGAATAAAACCGTTGTGACAAAGCATTCGCCGCCCTGCTTTTTCTGTTTTTCGATAAGCGAGTTGAAGCCGCCTACGGTATCGCCCTCAAGCCCTGCCATTGAGCCGCTTCGGTCAAGGATCACCACAAGCTCTGTAATGCCGTTTTTGTTGTTGTTCATTCTAAATACCTCCAAAAAAAATGTGTTTGTAAAGTCCTTTGAACTTACAAACACATTTTAGAGGATATAATTCGGTTGGTGGTCGCTTGCAAGGCGACATTTTTCAAGAGACGGCGCAGGTATCGGCGCTTGCCGCTTCCTTTGCTTCAGGATCCTTTTTAATATATACGTAATGCGCGTAATTACCGGGTTTTGCCGCTTCGCCGCACATAAAGGCGTATACCTGATCGCGGAGCTTCTGTTTTGCCTCGCGCTCGCCAAGGGAGCTATCGGGATAAAAAGGCTCTGATACCGTGACGGTAAGGCAGGGCGGCAGATTTTTAAAGACCTTGCGCCTGCGGTAGGTAGTAACAAAAGCTACCGCGGGAACGCCGTCCCTTACAGGATAGGTAAAACTGCCGTTCGGAAAAGGGCGGATACCCGTATACCAGGGCCAGATATGCGCCTCAGGATAGATCGCAACAGCGCGTTTACAGCGAATGCGAAGCGAAAGAGCGGCAACAAATTCCCGCATACGCTTGATTCCCGGTATCGGGATACCGCCGAGGAGCCGGACCGCGAGGCTCAGCGGTGCCGAGGATACCGCCTGCGGGCTTACAACAATATGCGCAAACTTCGGGAAGGTTACAAGGGTGGGCGTATAGGCGTCCATCATATCCTGCGTATGGTTGCCGTATAAATAATATCCGGTGCCGCGCAGTTTGCGAAGGGCTTTACGGTTTTTTATGCGAAGCCCGAAGCCGATTTTACCTATCAGCCATACAAGCGGCGTTGCAATGATTCGATAGGCGAAAAATTCCGCGATACGCCAGAAAAATCCGGTTTTCGCAAAAACGAGGTTTTCGGGCAGTGGTTTCGGCGCCAGCGCCGCCGCCGCAAAATCATCGTTTTTCAGATCGTTATAATACAATACCTTTTTAGCCATTATTTACCGTTTCCTTAGTTTGCTTGTGAACTGCGATTATCATTTTTTCCATACGGTCCATACAGGTATCAAAATCGAATTGCCCTGTATAACCGAGGTATTCCTCGCTTCTTGCCGCCTTTTCGGCGGGATGATCAAGCCAGTAATCTATTTTTTCGGCAAGCGCACGGCTGTTATTACACTCAAAGAGGTTGTTTTGATCAAGCGCGAAATAGCGGGTGGCGCTGCGCGGCGAATCGGATATCACGGGAACGAGCCCGCAGGATATCGCCTCTAAGCAGGATATCGCCTCGATCTCGATCTCCGCGGGGTGAACGTAAAGGTCCGCCGTATTCAGTATGCGCACCATATCCCGCCTTGAAAAGAAGTTGAAGATCGGCGGGTTTTTAAGTTTCCTCGAGCGTTTCTGAAGCTTTTCCTTAAGCGGACCGTCGCCAGCGAAAACGAGCTGTATCGTATCCGCGTGGCGGCTCAAAGCGACCGCGTCGATAAGCACGCGGTGAGATTTTTCCTTGCTGTATCTGCCGGTGAAAAGCACCACCTGCTTACCTTCAAACCGGGGGTCTCTTTCCACTTCTTCGGGATGAAATTCGCGGCTTACGCCGTTCGATATAACGTAAGCGACCGTCTTGCCGCCGTATTTTTCAAACACACCGCGTATAAATTCCGTTGGATAGTGAACGCCGTCCACGTAGCGGTAAAACTTACGGTAAAAAAAGCGGTAAACAAATTTGTTTATAAAACGGTTATTCTTTAAAAAGAGATGACTTGTAATATTTTCCGCCTGGCAATGAAATCCCGCCGTTACGGATATATGCGCGTCCTTAGCCATACGAAGCGCCTTGGTGCCTAAAGCGAACGGGATCATCAGATGAACGTGATCGGCACCGCTGAGCGCGGCGGTCAATACTTTTTTATCGGGCTTTGCTATGGTCACGCCGTTCTTTTTAACGTAGCTGTTAAACGGTCCGAAGTTGAGGGTTTTAACAACATAGTAATCGGGCTGACCCTTTTTATCCTCATCCGGGCAAACAACGCGAACGGTATGCCCCTTTGCGCGAAGCGATCTTATAAGATTCATCGCCGCAATGGTGGTGCCGTTGTTTTCCGCTCCGAGAACGTCGCACACAACACAAATTATCATTTTGCCCTAACCCCCTGCTTTTCGCCCTGATGACGATCGGTTTTTTACACGCCTATAAGGCTCTGGTCAAAGGCGAAAAGCGCCTCGTTTATCTCAAATAAATTATAGTTGCCGTTCTTTATGAAATATTCGATAATTATATCAAACTTATTGCTGTGCGAAAGCGCAAAGCCGGCTTTCATAAGCATATCCCGCGTATCGTCAAGGTTAAGCTCCAACGCGATGGCAAAAGCTATGGCGGTCACCTTGCTCGGGCGGTAATTGCGGTCGCCCCTTATCTTTGAAAAAAGTTTGCGGTCAACGTTTGCCTTTTTGTAGCACTCGGCGTCGGTCATACCCTTTTCGTCTATCTTGCGCAAAAGCATTTCGGAAAAGCTTTCGTCTATGGTATCAAGCGCATCGGTAAGCGATTTATCCTGCGCCCCGCCTTCCGCCTGACTTTTAATGGATACGTTTAAAGCCCTTGCGGGTTTTGCGCGCGAGCCCGCCTTTGCGCAGGGCTTAAAATCCGCGCTTTCAAGACTCTCCGCCGGACACTTTGCAATAATTTCCTGCTCGGGAAGATCACACCCGTAAATTTCGGTTATAAAGGCGGCGATATCATCGAACCTTTTTTTGCCGATGTTAAATGCCGGATTATGCCGGCGCTTTTTAAAAAGCATATTGCCGCCCCCTCAAACTAAAAACTGTATTAAAAGTATTTTACCACATGAAGCCCGAAAATGGAAGCATATTTTACTTTTTTCGACCTCGCCTCCTGAATAAAAGGCCGGTCTTTTAAAATGTTTGCTTGAAAAAAGCACCGTTCTGTTGTAGTATTATAATAGATATTTATATTCTTTTTTGCAGTGGTGTTTATATGAAACTAAAATACGAATTTACGGTAATGGATATGGGCGATGAATTTGCCGCGGTCCCGGTGGGTGAAGACGCGGCGAAATTCCACGGTATGCTTAAGCTTAACAAGGCTTCGGCGGAGATTTTAGAACTTTTAAAAGAAGAAACCGAGCCCATGAAGATACACGAGTATCTTAAGAACAAATATCCCGATTCAACCGATGATGAGATCGGTCATACCCTTGTTGATTTTCTCAACAAGCTCTTGCGCGAAGGGCTGCTTACAGATTAGTATGGAAAACAAACAGAGTTTTGAAGAGGTCCTGCTCCGCGACGGGCGCCTTATATACACCAACGTTGGCGTGAGTATGCTTCCGCTTATTCACGAGGGACGGGATATAATAGTTATCGAGAAGCGCGATATATCAAAGCTTAAGCGTTACGATGTTGTGCTGTTCAAGCGTGAAAACGTAAAGGGCCGCGGCGAATACGTGCTTCACAGGATAATAAAAAAACTGCCGGGTAACGTTTTTTATATCGTTGGCGATAACTGCACCAAAGGCGAAAAGGTCCACGCCGATCAGATACTGGGCGTTCTGACCGCCGTTAAGCAGGGCGGCAAGGACGTTGACCTTAAAGGTTTTCGCTACCGCGCCTATGTTTATTTATGGTGCGCGCCGTATCACCTCAGATTTCTTATACTTCATATCAAGCACTTTTTCAAATACGCCGCGGGGGCCATAGCTTATAAACTCAGAATAAAAAAGCAGTGATTGTAAAAAATGGAATTTACTATAAAGATTGCGGACGTAAACATAGGAATAACAAGCGTTTTTGACGGGGTATCGAAGCTTTGCAAGGATTATCTGACCGACGAGTGCCCCGATTTTTGCATAAGAACCGACCTTGAAGATATCGCCTTTGAACGCGAAAAGGCAAAGCGCGAAGCGGCTTTTGAGCACAGGCCGTATTTTGATTTTTCGGACGCCTACCTTGAAACTCTCGCCGCTTACCGCAAAATCGCGGTGGGCATACTCCCGTTTGACGCGTTTTTAATGCACGGCGCGGTGGTGGGCCGCGGCGGCGAGGCGTATTTGTTTACCGCGCCTTCGGGCGTTGGCAAAACTACCCATACGCGGTTCTGGCTCCAAAATTTCAAAGACGCGTTTATAGTTAACGGCGATAAACCGATACTGCGTTTTAAGGATGGTGCGGTTTACGCCTGCGGCACACCCTGGGCGGGCAAAGAGGGCGAAAACAAAAACGTTATGCTGCCGCTTAAATCGGTTTGCATTCTTTCTCGCGGCAAAACAAACGAAATAGAGCGGGTGGATTTCGGCAGGATATATCCTCTGCTTATAGGGCAGGCCTACCGCCCCGCCACCGAAAAAGAGTTAAGCAAAACTATGAGTTTGATAAAAAAACTCGGCGAGAGCACGGCATTTTATCTGCTGAAATGCAATTTGGACCCAAACGCGGCAAAGGTTGCCTTTGAGGGGATGAACGGATGATAACAAACTGTCAGGCGGCGCTTTTAGAGCTTTTAAAGGCTTCCCTTTTCGGTATTAAGCCCGATTTTCCGGCAGATACCGATTGGGACGCAGTATATAATGAGGCAGAGGCGCAAACGGTAGTAGCGCTCGCGGCGCCGGCTGTGCCCGAAAATTACGCGGCAAAATGGCAGGTGCCCGCGGCGCAGAGCACCGCGCAATATATGCGCAATATCTTTGAACAAACGAAACTTACAGAACTTTTCTGTTCAAACGGTATCCCGCTTGTTATATTAAAGGGCGCGGCGGCGGCGGTCTATTATCCTAAGCCCCAGCTTCGCACAATGGGTGATGTTGATTTTTTGGTGCGTGAGGATGATTTTGAAACGGCGCGCGCACTGCTTCAAAAAAGCGGTTACATATATAAAGGGGATTACCTCGACGGCAGAGATTACACCTATACAAAAGGCGGGGTAATATTTGAACTCCACCACCGTTACAGCGATACCGAATACAATATCGAGCCGGCATTGATAAGAGGAATGGAAAACGCCGTTACCCGAACGCTTGGCGGGCAAAGCTTTAAAATGCTTCCCGATTTTGAAAACGGTCTTGTATTGCTTGATCATATACGCCACCACCTACACGGCGGGCTTGGAATCCGCCAGATGATCGACTGGGCAATGTTTGCAAACGCTATGCTTGACGACAAGAGCTATGCCGAGCACTTCCTGCCGCTTATAAACGGCGCCGGACTTGTTACCTTTGCCGAAACCGTTACAAAAATGTGCAAAATTTATTTAGGTCTGCCTGATACCGTAACCTGGTGCGACGGCGCGGATGCGGCTACAGCCGGAATACTTATGGAAAAGGTGTTAAACAGCGGCAACTTCGGCAGAAAAACGCCTTATGAATATAAGCCGATGCTCGAGCTTTCCTCGGATATAAAAAAGCACGGCGTATTTAGGGTTTTGCAAAAAGCCGGTATGGCGAATTTCGGCATTTGCAGAAAATACCGCTTTTTAGGCGCGTTTGCCTGGCTTTTTCAGGCGTTCCGTTTTATCCCGCGCGGCATAACCGCACTGTTTCGCGGAGAGAACTTCAAAAAAGATATAAAATCGGGCGGCGAGGAAGCCGACCTGTATATAAAACTCGGCTTGAAATAAGCCGGCAAACTTCGGAGGTATACATTGAAAAAGGGTAAATATACCGGGATCAACCGCTTGCTTAAAAGCGACGCTTTACAGGCTATCATAAACAAAATATACGACGGCACCTTCAAAGAGTTTTTAGGCGACTGGAAATGGATCTTTTCATTTTCAAAAAAATATCGCGTAATAGTGATTTTCTATACCCTTGTGGGTATTTTCGGCTCAAGTATGGCGCTCGGTGCCGCATATTTGAGCAAGATACTGATAAACATCATCGTTGGGCAAAAGACCGATAAGCTATGGCTTTTGATCGGCGGCATGGTGGGTATGACGGTCTTTTCGCTTCTGCTTTCAAGTCTTTCAAGCCGCATATTCACGCGGATATCGATCTACGTTAACAACGATATACAGGGCGAAATATTCGATAAGATAATCGACGCGCGCTGGAAGGAGCTTTCCGCCTATAAAAGCGGCGACCTTTTAAACCGCTTCAATAATGACGTTGGCACTATAGCGGCAAACGCCATAGCCTGGATACCTAACCTTATAGTTAATATTTACACCTTTGCGCTGACCTTCTTTGTGCTTTTTAAAACCGACCCGATGATGGCTTGGATAGCGTTTTTATCGGCTCCCTTCCTGCTTGCGATGAGCCGCTACATAATGCGCAAAATGAAGGAATACCGAAAAAGAGTTTTAGAGCTTAATTCGCAGATGATGAGCTTTGAGGTTGAAACCTTTTATAACTTTGATATGATTAAATCCTTCGGCGTTTTCGGACACTATTCAAAGCGGCTTCGTATGTGGCAAAAGAAGTTTAAAGAGTTTAACCTCGATTACAACAAGTTTGAGATAAAATCAAAGATACTTGTAACGCTTGTTTCCACCCTTGTATCGCTTGTAGCGTTCGGCTACTGCCTGTATAGGCTTTGGCACGGGCAGATCGGATACGGTGATATGACCTTTTTCCTGCAGCAGCGGTCAAGCCTTTCGACCCGCTTTAACAGCCTTGTTGGAACAATACCCGGCATGCTTAATTCGGCGGTATCGGCGCATCGCATAAGGGAGCTTATCGACCTGCCGCGCGAAACGCACGACGAGGCGGCATACGAGAAACTTAAAGCGATAGCCGATGAAGGCATCGCAGTGGATCTTAACAACGTTACCTTTTCATACGTCAGCGATAAGCAGGTTTATAAAAACGCGAAATTCAGCGCAAAGCCGGGCGAAATAGCGGCGATCCTTGCCGAATCAGGCGGCGGGAAAACCACCTTCATGCGGTTGCTTCTCGGTATGCTTGACGCCGAGTCGGGCTCGGTAACGCTGACCGGAGCGGACGGCGAGGCGCTTCCGATAAACGCCGATCTGCGGCGGTTTTTCGCCTACGTGCCGCAGGGCAACACCATTCTTTCGGGCACGATAGCGGAGAATATGCGCATGATGCGGGAGGACGTTACCGACGAGGAGATAATATCCGCACTCAAAACGGTTTGCGCTTACGATTTTGTAAATGAGCTTAAAGACGGAATAAACAGCACCTTGGGCGAGCGCGGCAGAGGCGTTTCGGAAGGTCAGGCACAGCGGCTTTCGATAGCCCGCGCCCTTATAAGAAACTCACCCATACTGCTTCTTGACGAGGCGACCAGCGCGCTTGATATAGATACCGAAGAAAAGGTGCTCAAAAACATAATAAAGGCGCACCCGAACAAGGTCATCATTATTGCGACCCACCGCCCGAGCGCCTTAAAGCTCTGCAAGAGGATTTACCGCATTAACGATGGCGATATAAAGGAAGCCGACGCGGCGGCAGCAGAACAAATGGCTTGGCGGTATTCGGATATGCCGGCGGAAGGCAATCTGCCCGGCGGCAACGTAAAACTGCCGGATATGCCCCTTACACCTAAGATCGAAACCGATCTTCTCAAAAACGATAATAACGACGGTTGGTGGAATAATTGAACAAAACAGATTATAACGAAATATATGCCAGAAGAAGGCGCGTAGGCAGCGCGGATACGCTTAAGCTCCTGCTTATGCCGTTTGTGATGTTTGTGTTTTTCGGGTTCCCCACCGCGGCAGGCGGTTACATTCAAACCCTTTCAAACTTTGCCGCCCCCGCCTTTTTTATCCTTTCGGGGTTCTTTATCCTTACCCCGGACGACGCCGTGCGCAGAAAAAGGCTTAAAAAAGCCATAAAGCGCAATTTTATTACATTTACGGCAATGTTTATAGTTTATTTTTTGATTAACGCGGCGTATTTATCTTACCTCGGAGTAAACTGGGCGCCCGAAATACTGAGAAAACGCATACTGTTTAATTTTCTGGTATTTAACGTATGGCCTCTTTCCATAGGCGGCGGTATTTGGTTTATGCAAAGTCTTCTTTTCGCGGTAATAATCCTGCTTGCGGCGGATATATGTAAGCTCCTTAAAAAGCCATATGTTTACATACCCGTGTTTTTGATTTTAGTATGCGTTACGCTTTTCTCCGGCGAGTTTTCAAGATTGGCGGGTTTCCCTCATTTTGGTTATAATTATATACCCGCCGGCACGGTAACAAGAGCGCTGCCGTATATGCTTATAGGTATGTTTATCCGCTATAAAGCAAACACGATACTTAATATTAATCGTTGGCTGTTCCCGGTGTTTTTCGCGGTCGGTTTTCTGCTTGCCGCGGCGGAGCTTAACCTGCTTGCGCATTTTAAGCTTCTTATATACACCGGGCATACGGTTGGCTTTGCGATCATGGCGATTTCGGCTTGCTGTTTTGCGCTTTCACTAACCGATACGCGCGATTCTTTCCTTACCTCTCACGGCAGAAGCTTCGCAAAAAGGATATACGTTTGCTGCCAGCCGGTATACTTTATTATGATGTTTACAGTAAGTTACGTTCTCCCTGAATATTACTTTGTTATACGTGCGTTCAGCCCCTTTATCGTGCTTACGATCTGCCTTATTATCGCATACGTAACAGGCGTTGTAAAATTTGCGCTTAGTGAAATGAAAAAACTTGATAACCAATAGAGCATTTTTTCTTGACAACTCGCCCCACGAGTGTTAAAATTACTTTGTAAATTTATTTTTGGAGGAGATTCCGATGAACAAGTTAGGCAACCTCGAGCTTAAAGTAGTTCGTTTCGCCAGCCAAGACGTAATAGCAACAAGCTTTTACGTAATTCCCTACAGTCAGTATCATGACGATGTATACGGCTCATTTGATTATGCTGACTATGTTTTGATGGAGGGTGAGCAGCTCTATTACAGCGATGCGGAAAAAGGTTGGGCCATCGCATCGTATCCTTATTATGGTTTTGATGCGGATGAATATCAAGATCTGAAAAACAACCCGGGGTCCTTCGGTTATAATCGTTATAGCATTTATGATGCGTATCAAGGTTCGGACGGTTATTATTACACTAAGGGCGCAAGCTACGGAGAGCTTAGCGGGCAATAATTAGTGATTTTAAAACTCCCAACTCCCCTTTTGAACTGCCCCAATTTGTACGGACAGCACAAAAAAGCCCCCTATGACACGATATTAAGTTTTTAAGCAACGAACTGGCACCGATATTCCATCGGTGTCAGTTTTGTTTTGAGTTGGATGCGCTGATAGTTGTAGAAGTGGA
>JAFZIK010000039.1 GCA_017554405.1 Clostridia bacterium
AAAACCCGGTTTGAGGATCTACACAAACGTAGAGGATATGCCGAAGGTTATGAGGGGCCTCGGCGTAGCCATCCTTTCCACCTCTAAAGGTATCATGACCGATAAGCAGGCACGCCGCGAAAACGTTGGCGGCGAAGTGCTGGCTTTCGTGTGGTAATAGGAGGGGAAAGCACATGTCGAGAATAGGAAAAAAGCCGGTAGTAATTCCGGCGGGTGTTGATATCAAACTCGATGGCAACCATATCACCGTTAAGGGACCCAAAGGCGAGCTTTCGCTCAACTTTAACCCCGAGATATCGGTTGAGGTCAAGGAAGGCGAGGTAATCGTTTCCCGCCCGAGCGACGATAAGCTTCACCGCTCACTTCACGGCCTTACGCGCACACTCATTTCAAATATGGTGACGGGCGTTACTGATGGCTATAGTAAAACCCTTGAGGTAAACGGCGTAGGTTACCGTGCGCAGAAGCAGGGTAAGGACCTCGTTATGAACCTCGGATATTCGCACCAGGTGATCATGCCTGAGGTGCCGGGTATCACAGTAGAAGTCCCGTCTGCAAACCAGATAATAATCAGTGGTGCAGATAAGCAACAGGTTGGCCAGTTTGCCGCGGAGGTTCGCGCCAAGCGTCCGCCCGAGCCGTATAAGGGCAAGGGTATCAAATACGCCGGCGAGCACATCCGCCGTAAAGAAGGCAAAGCTGCCAAGGGCGCTAAGAAATGATAAAGGAGTGTATGAAAAATGGTTAGCAAAACTAACAGTAACAAAGCGCGTCTTAAACGCCATGCACGTGTTCGCTCCAAGATCAGCGGCACTGCCGAGAGACCCCGCCTTGATGTATTCCGCTCCAATTCCCATATCTACGCCCAGCTTATAGACGATGAAAAGGGTGTTACACTTGCGGCAGCCGGTTCTAACGAAAAGGATTTCGGCATTTCCGGCGGCAACTGCGAGGGCGCCCGCAAGGTAGGGAAGCTCATAGCGGAACGCGCTAAGAAGAAAAAGATCTCCGAGGTCGTATTTGACCGCGGCGGTTATATCTATCACGGCCGTGTCAAAGAACTTGCCGAAGGTGCCCGTGAGGGCGGCCTCAAATTTTAAGAAGGAGGAGAGGACTTTTGGCTACTAATATTGACGCATCAAAATTAGATTTACAGGAGCGCGTTGTTTCCATAAACCGCGTTTCCAAAACCGTTAAGGGCGGACGAATCATGAAGTTTGCCGCTTTAGTGGTCGTGGGTGACGGTAACGGTATCGTCGGCTACGGTCTCGGCAAAGCGGGCGAAGTTCCGGATGCTATCCGCAAGGGAATCGAAGACGCCAAGAAAAATCTTATAAAGGTTTCTCTTAAAGGCACTACCATTCCTCATGAAATAATCGGAGAATTCGGCGCGGGGCGCGTGCTTCTTAAGCCCGCCGCTCCCGGTACCGGCGTTATCGCCGGCGGCGCCGTTCGTGCGGTCGTTGAAACGGTTGGTATCAAGGATATCCGCACCAAAGCGCTTCGTTCAAACAATCCTTGCAATGTGGTTCGTGCAACGGTGGCAGGACTTTCGGCTTTACGCGACGTGGAACAGGTTGCTGTTGTTCGCGGTAAGGACGCAAAGGAAATATTAGGTTAAGGAGGAGCAGCATTATGGCAACAAAGAAAAAGGCTGCCGGCCTTACAGTTAAGCTCGTAAAGAGCGTTATCGGTTCTAAAAAGGACCAGATCGCTACGGTAGAATCACTCGGTCTTCGTAAAATCGGGGATACTTCTGTTCAGCCCGATAACGAACAGACCCGCGGCAAGATAAACAAGGTTTCGCACCTGGTTTCGATTGTCGAGAGCAAGTAATTAAGTTAAACCGCAAAATTGCAAGGAGGTGCAAACAACAATGAAATTGCATGAATTGGCTCCGGCTGTCGGCTCAACTAAAGAGTCAAAGCGAATAGGCAGAGGTCACGGTTCAGGCAACGGCAAAACCGCCGGCAAGGGTCATAAAGGTCAAAAGGCCCGTGCGGGTCACGGTATGAGACCGGGCTTTGAAGGTGGTCAGATGCCGCTTCAGCGCCGGATCCCTAAGCGTGGTTTCAACAATATTTTTGCCGAGGAATGGCTGGCTGTTAACGTTGGCGCACTCGAGGTGTTCGAGGCGGGCGCTACTGTTGACGCTGCAGCTCTGGCGGAAAAAAGGATCATCAGCAAAACAGGTCTTCCCGTAAAGGTGCTCGGTAACGGTAAGCTTACCAAGGCGCTTACGGTTAAACTCAATGCATTTTCAGCCGCAGCCGCTGAGAAAATCGGCGCCGCCGGCGGAAAGGCAGAGGTGATCTGATAATGAAAATGTTAGATACAATGAAGAACGCGTGGAATGTTAAAGAGATACGCAACAAGATACTCTTTACCATTTTCATCATAGCGGTATTCCGCGTAGGCTCGTTTATTCCGGTGCCTTACGTTGATGTTAATCAGCTTTTGGCAAGCAGCGGCAGTAATGAGTTTTTCAGCTATCTGTCGATACTCACCGGCGGCGGTATGGAATACGGCGCGATCTTCGCAATGTCGGTAACGCCTTACATCAACGCTTCGATTATCATCCAGCTGTTGTGCGTTGCTATCCCGGCTCTTGAGCGCCTTTCAAAAGAGGGTGAGGAGGGGCAGAAGAAGCTCGCTTCAATAACAAGGTATGCAACGGTGGTTCTGGCGCTTATCCAGGGCGTAGCTTACTTCTTCTATTTAAAGAACAGTCGGCTTCTTACCGTTTTAACAGGCAAACTTGTCATATTTGAAGCGTTCGTTATAGTGCTTGCTTTCACGGCGGGCAGCGCGCTCGTAATGTGGCTCGGCGAGCAGATCGACGTCAAGGGCATAGGCAACGGTATTTCGATACTCCTGTTTGCCGGTATTCTTTCCCGCGGCGATGACCTTCTCATCTGGCTCTACAGTGAGGCGTTCCAGCTGAAGCAATACGTATTGGCAGGCGGAATAGTCGTTGCTTTCCTCGTGGTCATAGCGTTTATCGTTTGGATGACCGGCGCGGAGCGCAGGATCCCCGTGCAGTATGCCAAGCGCGTTGTTGGTAACAAGATGTATGGCGGGCAGAACACCCATATTCCGATCAAGGTTAATATGTCGGGCGTTATGCCGATAATCTTTGCCTCTTCGATCCTTATGGTCCCCACCATGATTTTAGGATTTATGAGCGCGGAGCAGAAGCAGAAAACGTTTGCTAAATTCCTGGCGCTTTTCAGCACCAGAGGAACGTTTTACGCGATACTTTACTTCATACTGATAATCGCATTTGCGTATTTCTACGCAACCATCCAGTTCAACCCGATCGAAATGGCGAACAACCTTCGCAAAAACGGCGGCGCCATACCGGGCATCCGTCCCGGCAAGTCCACTTCGGACTTTATCGCAAAGATACTTTCGAGGATTACCCTCCTCGGCGCTCTCTTCTTGAGCGTTGTTGCGATACTTCCGATACTGGTAAGCAACTTAGGCGGCGTTAACATTTCAATCGGCGGAACATCGGTCCTCATTATGGTCGGCGTTGCGCTCGAGATAGTTCAGAACCTCGAGTCGCAGATGATGATGCGCCACTATAAGGGATTCCTTGATTAAGTATTTTCGGTGATCGATATGAAACTGATTTTATTAGGCGCGCCGGGCGCCGGCAAGGGCACCCAGGCGGAAATAATCTCCGAAAAATACGGCATACCCACCATTTCCACGGGCAACATCATCCGTGCCGCTCTTAAAGAAGGCACCGAGATGGGACTTCGCGCAAAGGCTTATACCGATAAGGGCGAGCTTGTGCCGGATGACGTGGTGATAGGCATAATACGCGAGCGCCTTGGCGCTGACGACTGCAAAAACGGTTTTATACTCGACGGATTCCCCCGCACCATTCCTCAGGCGGAAGCGCTTGATAAAATGGGAATCGCGGTGGACGCCGCCCTCTCTATCGAGGTCGACGACGGCGAGATAGTAAACCGTATGTCGGGAAGGCGTGTTTGCCCCGCCTGCGGCGCAAGCTTCCACACCGAGTATAAAAAGCCGGCAAAGGAAGGCGTTTGTGACGCCTGCGGCGAAGATATCGTTATCCGCAAGGATGATGAGCCCGAGACCGTCCTTAACAGACTTAAGGTCTATCATGACCAGACCGAGCCGCTCAAGAGCTTTTATAAGGCAAAGGGCAAGCTCATTGAGGTCGAGGGTCAGGATAAGGTGGCGGACACTACGGCGCTCGTGCTAAAGGCGCTTTCGGTGATATAAAATGGTGGTTCTAAAAACCGGTCGCGAGCTTAAGGTTATGCTTGAAGCTTGCAGAATATCGGCAGGAGCATTAAAGATTGCGGGCGAAGCGGTAGAGCCCGGCGTTACTACAGCCGAGCTTGATGAGATAGCCGAGAAGTATATAAGAAGTCAGGGCGCAGAGCCCAACTTCAAAAACTACGATGGCTATCCCGCTACCGCCTGTATATCGGTCAACAACGAGGTGATCCACGGGATACCGTCAAAAAAGCGCAAACTCGAGGCGGGGGATATCGTCTCCATAGACCTCGGCGCGAAGTTTGACGGATACCACGGCGATAATGCCGCCACATTTGCCTGCGGTGATGTTTCACCCGAGGCGAAGCGGCTGATGGAGGTCACGCGCGAATCCCTTTATAAGGGTATCGCGGCGGCGCTTCCGGGCGGCAGGATCGGTGATATTTCAAACGCGGTTCAATCCTACGTGGAGAAAAACGGCTTCAGTGTGGTAAGGGACTTTGTCGGTCACGGCGTAGGCACTCATCTGCACGAAGCCCCCGAAGTGCCGAATTTCGGGACGGCAGGTCACGGAATACGGTTGCTTCCCGGGATGACTTTGGCCATTGAACCCATGGTCAACGCCGGAGGCTTCGGCGTAAAGGTTTTACCGGACGGTTGGACTGTTTTAACCAAGGACGGTTCACTTTCGGCTCATTTCGAGCATACGGTCGCAATAACGCCCGACGGTCCTTTGATCATGACAAAGGCGTAAGCGGCATATGTTAAGCCAAAAGAGACCGGGGATACCGGGCAGCGCGAAGTGTGCATCGCGCGTCCCTTAAAGGCGTATCCCGCGAGTTAAACTGTTCATTAAGGCAATCTTGGAGGAAAATTATGTCAAAATCAGATATGATAGAGATTGAAGGCACCGTTGTTGAGGCAATGCCCAACGCAATGTTTAAGGTAGAGATAAAGGGCGGCCACCAGATACTGGCGCATATCTCCGGCAAGCTCAGGATGAACTTCATCCGCATTTTGCCGGGCGATAAGGTAACGGTTGAAATGTCGCCTTACGATCTTTCCAAAGGGCGCATAACCTGGCGCTCTAAATAAGCAGAGAAAGAATTTAGGAGGTAAAATCCAAATGAAAGTCAGACCTTCTGTAAAAAAGATTTGCGAAAAATGTAAGATCATTAAGCGCAAAGGTAAAGTAATGGTTATTTGCGAAAACCCCAAGCATAAACAGCGTCAGGGTTAAGCAAGCAGAGAAAAAATGGAGGTGCTAATATTCTATGGCACGTATTGCTGGTGTTGACCTTCCCAACGAGAAGCGGGTCGAAATAGGACTCACTTACATCTACGGTATAGGTCTTACAACATCCAAAAAGATCCTTGCCGACACCGGCGTTGACCCGGACGTTCGCGTTAAGGATCTGACCGACGAGGATATCTCAAAGCTCCGTGAGTATATCGATCATAACCTTCAGGTTGAAGGTGACCGTCGTCGCACGGTAGCCCTTGATATCAAGCGTCTTATTGAAATCGGCAGTTATCGCGGCGTTCGCCACCGCAAGGGACTTCCCGTTCGCGGCCAGCGCTCCAAGACCAATGCGCGCACGCGCAAGGGTCCGAAGAGAACGATAGCTAATAAGAAGAAATAAGTGAGGTAAGAACTAATGGCTACTGCTAAAAAAGGCGGCGTTCGTCGTCGTCGTGAAAAGAAAAACATTGAACGCGGTGCGGCTCATATTCAGTCTACCTTCAACAACACGATAGTTACCATAACCGATACGCAGGGTAACGCTCTTTCGTGGGCGTCCGCCGGCGAGCTCGGTTTCAGAGGTTCTAAAAAGTCCACACCCTTTGCGGCGCAGAGCGCTGCCGAGCTTGCGGCTAAGAACGCTATGGAGCATGGTCTTAAAACTGTCGAAGTCTATGTTAAAGGCCCCGGCGCCGGCCGTGAAGCCGCTATCCGCGCTTTACAGGCGGCAGGACTTGAGGTCAGCATGATCAAGGATGTTACCCCGATCCCGCATAACGGTTGCCGTCCGCCCAAACGCAGACGTGTTTAATTACATTGTATTTTTTGGAGGTGTAACAGATGGCAAGATATACCGGTGCAGTATGCAGACTTTGCCGCCGCGAGGGTAAAAAGCTTTTCCTCAAAGGTGAGCGCTGCTATTCTGAAAAATGTTCGCTCGGCGTTCGCAGTTATGCGCCCGGTCAGCACGGCCAGGGCAGAAAGAAGTCGTCAGAATACGGAATGCAGCTTCGCGCAAAGCAGACTGCAAGACGTTTTTACGGCGTTCAGGAAGGTCAATTCCATCATTATTTTGAGATCGCTGAGAGAAAACAGGGCGTTACGGGCGATAACCTTCTCCGCATTCTGGAGAGCCGCCTCGATAACGTTGTTTACAGAGCGGGCTTTGCATCAAGCCGTGCGGAAGCGCGTCAGCTCGTAGGTCACGGTCACTTTGAAGTGAACGGCCACAGGGTAGACATTGCTTCTTATCTGCTTAAGGCAGGCGATGAGGTTGCGGTTTGCGAAAAGGCGAAGGGCTTTGAAAAGATGAAGGCTATCGTTGAAGCAAACGGCGCGCGTCCCGTAGCCGAATGGCTTTCGGTCGACCGTGAGAATATGACCGTTAAGGTCGTAGCTCTTCCGGAGCGCGAGCAGATCGAAGCTCCCGTTGATGAGCAGCTCATCGTTGAGTTCTACTCGAGGTAACAGATGTTTCTCGTCTGCTTTATCCTGCTTATCGCATCAAAGCGGGATAAAAAGAATAATACTGATGCAGGGAAGGAGCTTTTAAATGTTGGAAATTGAAAAGCCCAGAATCGAAACACTCGAACTGTCGAGCGACGGTAAATACGGCAAATTTGTTATGGAGCCGCTTGAGCGCGGTTACGCAACAACGCTTGGCAACAGTATGAGAAGGGTGCTTTTATCCACACTCCCCGGCGTTGCGATAACAAACGTTAAGATAGACGGCGTGGTCCACGAATTCTCCACCATACCCGGTGTTAAGGAAGACGTGACCGAGATCGTGCTTAACCTCAAGGGCGTTATAGCCAAACTGCATTCCGATACCGCCAAGAAGATATATATCGAGGCGCAGGGACCCGCAGTTGTTACCGCTGCCGACATCAAGGCGGATTTTGAGGTTGAGATCCTTAACCCCGAAATGTATATCGCTACTCTTGACGAGGGCGCCAAGCTCAATATGGAGATGACGCTCGATAAGGGCAGAGGTTACGTTTCGGCGGAGCAGAACAAATCCGCGCAGAATATTATCGGCGTTATTCCGATAGATTCTATTTATACTCCGGTTTTAAAGGCCAACTTCAACGTTGATAACACCCGCGTGGGCAACGTTGTTGATAAAAACAAACTCACCTTAGAGGTTTGGACCGACGGCTCTATAGCCGCCAACGAAGCGGTTTCGCTTTCGGCTAAAATACTCATTGAGCATTTTGAGCTGTTCCTTAACCTTGCCGAAGGTGTTAACGATGCCAAGAGCATTATGGCTGAAAAGAGCGATAACGAGAAGGAAAAGGCGCTCGATCTTACTATCGATGAGCTCGATCTTTCGGTTCGCAGCTTTAACTGCCTCAAGCGCGCCGGCATCAACACGGTTGAAGACCTTACCAACAAGTCCGAAGAGGATATGATGAAGGTAAGGAACCTCGGCCGCAAATCTCTTGAAGAGGTTATAGCCAAGCTTGATTCGTTCGGCTTCAGCCTCAAGAAAGACGATGAATAAAGGAGTGATATCACATGCCGGGAACAAGAAAACTCGGAAGGACCAGTGACCACAGGACCGCTATGCTTCGCGCAATGGTTACCTATCTGCTCGAAAACGGCAAGATAGAGACCACCGTAACGCGCGCTAAAGAGGTCAGGTCTATGGCGGAGAAATATATCACACTCGCAAAAACGGGCAATCTTCACAGCCGTCGCCAGGCAATGGCGTTTATTACCAAGGAATCGGTCGTTGTTAAGCTCTTTAACGAGATCGCTCCGAAGTATCGGGATGTAAACGGCGGTTACTGCCGCATTACAAAAACCGGTCCGCGCCGCGGTGACGCCGCAGAGATGGCAATAATCGAGTTGATCTGATTTCTCATATTAGTGCTCACATCTTCAATCGCGGAAAACATAATAATGCTCCGATTCCGAAGATGATATCTTCGGGAAAATGTGTGCACTAAACAAAGCCGCTACCCTGCCGGGTAGCGGCTTTTTCAGTCGCCAGACGTCAGATATTAGATATCAGATACAAGGAGCGGCTTCGCCGCGATATATAAATGCGCGTAGCGCACGTATAGTCTGAAATCCGATATCTGATATCTGTAATCTGTTCCGTAGGGGATGGCGCTTGCCGACATCCCGTTTCAGACGTTATATGACAGACGTTAGACAAACGTGCGGCGCAGCCGCAAATATATAAGCCGTTTTTTTGATATAAGCCTTGCGGAGAATGCGGAAAAGCTGTCATAAATGCCGTGATAACGGCTTGATTTTTTGTCAAAAAAGATATATAATTATACCGTATAACGATTTCCTATAAGGGTGGTAAAATTATGCGCTCCTTGCGAACCAAATTTACTTTTGTTACCGTATGCGTGGTGATAATCGCCGTGGTGGCGGTCACCATTCTTACGGTTTTTTCAATACGCAACAGCGAGAAGCGGGAATTCGATCAGCTCCTGCAGCTTTTGTGCGAAACGGGCGAAAAGAACCTTGATTACTATTTCAACAGCGTTCAAAAATCGGTGACCAAGGTGGCGGCTTTTGCCGAAGCCGATCTTGACGGCCTCAGCGATGAAGACCTTGCGCTCCATATGGAGCACGTGAGCGCCTATTTTGATGAGACCGCCTCCAAAACAAACGGCGTTCTTACTTATTATTACCGCGTTGACCCCGAGATTTCAAAGAACGTTGTCGGCTTCTGGTATGTAGACGTTAACGGGGACGGATTCGTTCGCCATACCGTTACCGACCTTACCGAATACGATACTTCGGATACTTCAAACCTCGTATGGTTCACCGTTCCTAAATACGAGGGTAAGGCGATCTGGCTGCCGCCCTATATAACCGATACCATCAACTGGCGCGTGATATCCTATAACGTTCCTATTTACTGGCGCGGAACCTTTGTTGGCGTTGTCGGTATAGAGATAGATTATTCCACCATGAAGGAGCAGGTCGAAAGCATCCGCCCGAGCAGTAACGGCTATGCGTTTTTAAGCGACGCCGAGGGCAACCTTTTCTATCATCCCACCATTGATATAACCCAGCTTACCCCCGACACCATGCCCGTTTTGCCGGAAGGCGCCAAGAGCGACAGCACCTTCTTTAAATATGAATTTGAAGGCGTTAAAAAGGTGGGCGCCTGGTTCCCGTTAAGCAACGGTATGCGGCTTAACGTTGTTGCACCCGTAAATGAGACCGAGGGCAACTGGCGCGCGCTTATACTTAATATTTCGGTGCTTGCGGCGGCGGTGCTCGCAGCGGCGATCATCTTTACAATGCTTTATACAAGGCGCATAACAAGACCTATAAAGCAGCTTACCGAAGCCGCGGATAAGGTAAGCAACGGCAGTTATGATTTCACGCTCGATTATGAAAAAGACGATGAGGTGGGCAGGCTTACAAAAACCTTTAAGCGGCTTGCTATGAACACGCGCGAAAACATAAGCTATCTCAACAACCGCGTGTTTGTTGACGCCCTCACCCGCGTTAAGAATCAGGGCGCGTTCATGGCAGCCATAAGCGATCTGCAGAATGATATAGACAAAGGAAGACGCGAACCCGAATATGCGATCTGCATATTTGACTGCGACAATCTTAAAACCATAAACGACAGTAACGGTCACGAAAAAGGCGATATTTACCTTAAAACCGCAAGCAAAGCGATATGCAACACCTTCCACCACAGCCCGGTATTCAGGGTGGGCGGCGATGAGTTCGCGGTGTTACTGCTTAACGAATCCTATAAGAATATGGATGCGCTTATCGATCAGTTCGAGCAAGCGGTCTATAATATTAACAGTTCATATGAAAACGCCTGGGAGCAGGTGCATATTTCCATGGGCGTTGCCTCCTTCGATAAGGAAAACGACCGCAGTGTTTACGACGTTCTTCGCCGGGCAGACAGGAAAATGTATGAGATCAAGCGTCAGCACAAGACTGATCCTGACAGCGCCGAGGGGTAAGCGAATGGGAAACTGTAAGATCGGCAAAAAAATAATAACGGGCATAAAAAAAGCGGCGGCGCTGGTGCTGGTTGCCGTTATGCTTCTGCCTGCCTTTACGCCGGTTTTAGCCAAGGATGAAAAGCCCGCCAAGGTTGTAAGGGTAGGGTGGTTTGAATCCCCCTTCAATCAGACCGACGAATACGGCAGGCGCACCGGTTACGCTTACGAGTATCAGCAAAAGATAGCCGCCCTTACCGGCTGGACCTACGAATACGTAAACGGCAGCTGGTCAAACCTTATGCAGATGCTGAGAGAGGGCAAGATCGACATTTTGGGCGACGTATCTTATACCGAGGAACGCTCGGAGCATATGCTCTTTTCTTCGCTTCCTATGGGGCTTGAGGAATACTACCTTTTCATAGCGCCCGATAACAAAGAGATATCCTATGAGGATTTTTCCACCTTAAACGGCAAAAAGATAGGTATCAACAAGGGAAGTATCCAGGTAGACTATTTTAAAGCGTGGGCAGAGGCAAACGGCGTGACCGCCGAGGTCATTGAGGTAAAATATAACGAGAGCGAGACCCTCAGAAGGTTACAGCACGGCGATATCGATGCTTACGTTTCCATCGACGGTTACTACGATGCAAACGAGGCAACGCCGATATGCAGGATAGGCGCTTCCGATTTTTATTTTGCTATCAATAAAGAGCGCCCCGATCTTCTGGAAGAGATAAATTCCGCGATGAACCGCATACAAAGCGAGGATGCTTTTTATAATCAGAAGTTAAATACCAAATATATTAAAAAGGCGAGCGTTAACCTGTTTTTATCCGCCGAGGAACTCGATTGGCTCGAGCAGCGCGGGACCGTTCGCGTGGGTTATCAGGATAACTATCTTGCCTTCTGCGCAAAGGACCCGAAAACAGGCGAGCTTACCGGCGCGCTGAAGGACTATCTGCGCATGGCGGCAAACTGCCTTGAAAACGCCCGCATTGATTTTGAACCTATCGCCTATCCGACCGCCGCCGCCGCTATGGAGGCGCTAACACGCGGCGAGGTAGACTGTATGTTCCCGGCAAACCTTACCGATTATGACGGTGAGACCCAGGGCTATCTTATGACCCATCCGATCATGCGGACCGATATTTCGGCTATTGTTCTTGAATCGGTTAAGAATACCGTTTTGAGCAAGTCGCACGTTACGGTCGCGGTAAACGCGGGCAACCCGAACTATAATATGTTCCTTGTGGATCATTTCCCGGAGTGGCGACCCCTGATATTCAAGGATACGCCCGAGTGCTTAAAGGCGATATCCGAGGGCAAAGCCGATTGCATCCTTATGAGCAACTACCGCTTCAACAACGTTTCAAAGCTCTGCAAAAAATACGGCTTGACAGCCATTTCCACCGGTGTTGAAATGGATTACAACTTTGCGGTCCGCCGCGATAACACGGTTCTTTATTCAATACTCAATAAGGTAGCCGACGTTATTCCGGATTCCTCTGTAAGCTCCGCGCTCTCCTATTATTATACCGAGGATGCAAAGCTCACTTTCGGCGAAATGATAATGCAGAACATCATAACCGTTATATCGCTGTTTGTGATCATCGTTCTGTTTATTTTGTTTCTCATATTCTTTAACTTCCGCGCAAGGGACAAGGCAAACGAAAGCCGCGACCTTATCACCGCTACCGAGACCGACCCGCTCACCGGTCTTTACAGTAAAAACTTCTTCTTTGAATACGCCGCGCGTATGTATCGCGGGGATCCCCATAAGCCGATGGACGCTATCGTTATAAACGTTGAACAGTTCCATTCGGTAAGGGCTATCCACGGGTTTGAGTTCGGCGATAATCTTATTCGCACGCTCGGCGACGAGGTATCCGCCTTTGCAAACGAATGCGGCGGTATCGCGGTGCGTTCCGAAGCGGACCATATCGGAATATACTGCCCCCACCTCGATAACTATGACGATCTGTTTGACAGGATGCAGGGCGCGGTAGATAACTTTGCGCCCGGCACGGGCATCAGGCTTCGTATGGGCGTTATGCCCTGGGAGGTCGGATTATATCCGCGCCAGCAGGTGGAGCAGGCAAGGATCGCCTGTAATCTCGCGCGCGGTAAGCACACCGAACGTATAATCGTGTTTGACGGGCAGGTGCGCGAGCGCGAAAACTATAAGCAGCGCCTTAAAAACGATCTGGGCCGCGCGATATCCGAAGGTGAACTTCAGGTATACTATCAACCCAAATACGATATAAGCGGGGAGGAGCCGGTGCTTAAAAGCGTTGAAGCGCTGGTGCGCTGGCAGCATCCGGGACTGGGCCTCATACCTCCGGGCGATTTTATCCCGCTGTTTGAGCAGGACGGTCGGGTAAGGGATATTGACCGCTACGTATGGGAAGAGGCCTGCCGGCAGATCGCCGCCTGGAAGAGCAGATACGGCGCGATCATCCCGGTTTCGGTCAACCTTTCCCGGGTCGATCTTTACGACCCCGATTTAGCCAAAACGCTTGACGGTATGCTCGAAAGTAACGGACTGAATAAAAAGTGCCTTATGCTTGAGGTGACCGAAACGGCGTATTCCGAGGACCTTGACAGTATGATGGCGGTCATAGACGACCTCTGCAAAAAGGGCTATGAGATCGAAATGGATGATTTCGGCACCGGTTATTCTTCGCTCAATATGCTGTCGCTTATGTCGATAAACGCTCTTAAAATGGATAGAGGGTTCATAAAACACATCTGCAAGAGCGAGAAGGATTACCAGATAGTAAAGGTCATCCTCGATATCGCAAAGGCGCTCGGTATCCCGGCGATAGCCGAGGGCGTTGAAACCGAGGGACAGCTGAAGCTGTTAAAGGAACTCGGCTGCGATATGGCGCAGGGCTTCTATTTCTCGCGCCCCCTGCCCGCCGAGGAATTTGAACGCATATATCTTAATAAGGATGAAAACGCATAACGCCAAAACAAAACACGGGGCAAGACGACGGCTTGCCCCGTGTTATTATATAATTATTTAATCCCTGCGGTTGCCGCGGGTAAGAAGGACCAGCCGCAGCAGCTGAAGCAATGAAGAAAACAGCGCGGCAACGTAGGTCATAGCGGCGGCGGTAAGCACTTTTTTGGCGCCTACAAGCTCATCGGGTGAAAGGATGTTGCTTTCCGCGAGCACCGTTATCGCCCTGCGCGAGGCGTTGAACTCTACCGGCAGGGTTATAAGCTGGAAAAGCACTATAAGGCAAAAGAGCAGAACGCCTATCTGCGCAAGCCCCATATTCCCGAGTATAAAACCGAGGATTATGATTGGCAGATACAGTATCGAGCCGAAGTTTGCTATCGGCACCGAAAGCGACCGAAGGGTCAGCGGGGCATAGTTTACCTTATGCTGGATCGCGTGCCCGCACTCGTGCGCGGCAACGCCGATAGCCGCAACCGAGGTGGAACCGTATACGTCCTCCGAAAGGCGAAGGACCTTTTCTTTGGGCGAATAGTGGTCGGTAAGCGAGCCGCTTATCCGCTCTATGCGAACGTCCAGTATCCCGGCGGAGTTAAGTATCGTTCGCGCTACCTCCTCGGCGGTCTGCCCGCGGGAATTGAAGGTCTTGTTATACTTTTTAAAGGTCCTGCTTACGTTGAGCGAGGCGGCGGCGCAGATAAGCGCGCCTATTATAACAAGAATATACGTGGGGTCCCAATACATAAACATTAAATCATCTCCGTAGAATTATATAAGTAAAAACCTTACTTTATTTTTGTTCGTTTTCGGCTATCAGGTGCGCAAGGGTATGATACATCTTTTCCGGCTCGATCGGTTTTGAAAGATGCGCGTTCATACCCGCTTTATGCGAGCGCTCAACGTCCTCGTCAAAAACGTTCGCCGTCATAGCGATTATCGGGATCGTCTTAGCGTCCTCCCGCTCGAGCGCGCGTATATTTTCGGTAGCGGTAAGTCCGTCCATAACAGGCATACGCACGTCCATAAGTATCGCGTCGTAGTAGCCCGCCGGATGTGAGGAAAACATCTCCACGGCGATCTGCCCGTTTTCCGCCCGCTCGGATACGATATCCTCAAGATCGAGTAGATCTGCGAGTATCTCGGCGTTTGCGTCAACGTCCTCCGCCATAAGTATCCGTTTGCCGGCAAGCAGGCTTTCTTCCGATTCTTCCGGTATTTCCTCGGCTTCGTTATCGCCTTTAAGGTCTAACACGGCGTTGACAGTGCGAAGCAAACTATCGGAAAACAGCGGCTTTGCTATGATCTCGTCGACCCCGTCTTCGCGCCTTGCCTCATCACTTATTATATCCCAGTTATAGCCGGTAAGCAGGATGACCGCCGTTTCGCCGCTATCGAACTCGCGGAGCTTTTTAGTAAACTCAAGACCGTTCATATCGGGCATTTTATAATCGGTAAGAACAAGCCGGTATGGCTTGTTTTCTTTATATGCTTTGCTTATCGCCTCCAACGCCTCTTTGGGCGAGGTAAAGGCGTCCGCCTCGATATTAAGTCCGTTAAGCACCACAACGGCGTGCTCGCAGGCGATCTCATCGTCGTCTATAACGGCGGCGCGAAGACCTTCGGGTATACTGAGCGCGGATTCCGCTATATATTTGCGCTGTGAACGTTCAAGCTTAACGGTTACGGTAAATACCGAGCCGACGCCCTTTTCGCTCTGAACGTCGATATTGCCGCCCATCATATCAACAAAGTTTTTGGTTATCGCCATTCCGAGACCGCTTCCGCCGTATTTGTTGGTGGTGGTAGCGTCCTCCTGCGAGAATGCCTCGAATATTTTGGGTATATACTCTTTATCCATACCTATACCGGTATCACGCATAATGAACTTAAGCCGGCATTCTCCGTCTTCGGTGTTTGTTTCTTCCACGGTAAGCGAAACCTCGCCCGGTGCCTCGGTAAACTTTACCGAATTGCCAAGGATGTTTATAAGCAGCTGTTTAAGCTTCATATCGTCACCGATATAGTAATCGCTCAAGCTTCCTACGATATTGCATTCATAATGCAAACCCTTATCAAGGCACTGCCCGTTTATTATGATATTGACCTGATCTATAAGCTCGCGCATCAAAAACTCTTCGGATTTTAAAACCATGCGCCCCGATTCGATACGGCTCATATCGAGTATATCGTTGATAAGCCCCAAAAGGTGTTTTGCGCTGGCGCCTATTTTTTCGAGGTGTTCGCGCGTTCTCGGCGTAAGGTCGGGATCGCGCAGCGCAATATTATCAAGCCCTATTATGGCGTTCATAGGCGTTCTTATTTCGTGGCTCATATTGGATAAAAAGCTCGTTTTCGCCCGGCTCGTTTCCTCGGCGAGCGCCTTTTCAACCTCGATCTGCTTTTCGCGCTTTTGAATGATCGCGTAGATAGTAAACAGGGTGATAATGGTAAGCACTATAACGCTTACCTGCACCACCGATGCAATATGCGTAGCATTGTCTGCCTTATCCATTATTTCGGTAAGGTAGGCTTCCGATTCAGCCGCGTTCACCTCATGCTCCGAATAATAGCTTTTTATCGGCTCTACCGCGTTATCTACTGCGTTTGAAGAGTATTGGCGCATCCATACCGTGGAGGTGAAAATGATGACCCCGAGCATAACTATAAGCGCCACGTTCGATCTGCCGAGCCGGCGCTCCTTATCCTTTTTCAGCATATAAAGGAAAACGAGATATCCTATAAAGCACCAGGTCGCGAGTATAAGATAGCTTTCGGTCTGCAGGGTCTGGACCGATATAAGGTTAGGTATCAGAAAAGCAAGGGCGAAGAAAAGCGAAATAACGAGTCCCGCAACGCCGGTAACGATACCCGAACGGGATCTTTCCTCCCTTGCGGTCTTAAGCGCCGAAGCGGAGGTAAAGGCGTATGCAATAGTGGCGCCAACGGTGGTGGCGTCCACTATCCAGCTTATCGCGGAACGGCCGAAGAAGGGAATAACGGTAGAGATCGCAAGGGTGCAGAGTATCGCGTTGCGCGGCACGTTGCGCTTATCGGTTTTGCCGATCCACTCCGGGATCATCCTGTCCTCCGACATTTTATGGATCAGTCTGCTTAGCGCTATATAGTTGCCTATAACGCCGGTAAATATTCCGAAGGCGGCGGCAAAGCACATAAGGTATCTGCCAAACCTGCCTAAAAATGCGTTTGCAACAAAGAATGGCGGATGCCGCGTGACCCCTTCGCTGTAGGTCGAGCCGAGACCGCTTACGTATTCCTGCCAGTTGGCGGCGCCCTCCGGCTGCGCCATTGAAGAAAGCAGAGCCAGTATTATATACGCGGCGCCGGAGGTTATAAGCGCGATAACCAGAATACGGAAGGTCTTTTTTAAGGGAAATTTTGCCTCTTCAGCCGAATGGGAGACCGATTCAAAACCGGCAAACGCCCAGGGAGCAAGAGCAAATATCGTGAATATACCGATGATCGGAGCGTTATCTGATGAAAACGCAGGCTCAAACGCGGGGGTGTTGTTATCGCGCCCTAAAAGAGCGGCGATAAAGCATACCGATATGCCTGTTAAAAGCAGGACGCCCATAATTATCATTACGCTTTCGGCAAGCTTGCGGCGAAGACATATAAGAGCGCCGGTGATAAGAACGGCAAAAACTATAAGTATCTCGCCGAACCATACGTGGAAGCCGGCTATCTCGTAATCAAAGCCGAACTGGAAGGTGCTTCCTACAAAACTGCGTAAAACGAAGGGGAGCCCTATGGCGTTTGCCCAGAGTATGGCAATATAGCAAAGAATCAAAAACCAGGCGCTTAAAAAACCGTGGTCGTAGCCGAAGCACTTTTTGGTGTAGGTGTAGGTGCCACCGCTGTCCGGATAGCGGTTCATAAGCAGGTGGTAGTTCCTTGCGAGCACTACCATGATAAGCGTTCCGAGGGCAATACCTATCGCGGTGCCGATAGGGCCCGCGCTCGGCAAAAAGGTGCCGCCGGGCATAAGAAACGCTCCCTGACCTACGGCGCATCCGAATGCCAGCGCCCAGGCGCCGAGGGCAGTCAGATAAACTTTTTTGTCTTTGGATTTTATATTACTGCTCATATTCTCATTCCTTCAGTTACTGCGCGGATGCTTCGTATTTTGCAATGCCCGCTTTTGCCTTTTCAAAAAGTGCGTCCGCTTCGCTTATCTTTTGCCTGATCTGATCGTCGGTATATTTACGCGCGTTGCCCGGGCGGAAATCATCGCAGATCTCGGCGGCTAAATTTGAAAGCTTAACAAGCCCTAAATTTGAGCAAACGCCCTTGATCGCGTGCGCACTTTCAAACAGGCGCACCCCGTCCATAGCCTTTCCCGCCTCGTCAAGCTCGGCAAAAATGGTGTTTGCAGGAAGCCTTCTTATATGCTTATCTATGAGCTTTTCAATGCGCAGCACCTTTGTTGCCTGTTCAAAGTCGCCGTCTATTTCGGCATATAATTCACTTAAAGTCATATCCTATCCCTCTTTATCTCAATTTCTTTTTGTATCAGCTTTTCAAATTCTTCCGCGGGCAGGGGACGCGAGAAATAATAGCCCTGAACTATATCGCAACCGGCGTCTTTAAGTATTTTTAACTGTCCCTCGGTCTCAACGCCCTCCGCAACAACCGGGACCTTAAGATATTTTGCAATATCGAGTATAAGGGTAACGAGCCTGCGGTCGGTAGCATCGTTTTCGATGTTGCGCACGAACTTCATATCCATTTTAAGAACGTCCACCGGCATTAACGAAAGCATATTGAGCGAAGAATAACCGGAGCCGAAGTCGTCCATCTCGATTTCAAAGCCGGCTTTGCGCAGGGATTCCACAACCCCTAAGAACTGCGATGCGTTTTCGGTATACGCAGATTCGGTTACCTCGAGTTTTAAGTCCCTGTAAATCAGATGATTATCCGCAACAAGCTTAACAAGGCGTTCCACAAGGGTTGAATCAAAGGTATCGGTGCGCGAAAGGTTTACCGATACCGGCAGTTCAAAGCCGAACCTGCGCTTCCAGTCCGCCACCTGCGCGGCGGCGTTTTCCCATACAAAGGAATCAACAATACTGATAAGCCCCTTGCGCTCGAACAGCGGCACAAACTCGCCCGGTGATATCATACCGAGCTCCGGGTGGCGCCAGCGAATGAGCGCCTCTGCACTCGATAACCGCGGCGGATCGCACTGGATGTTATATTTCGGCTGATAGAATACAACGAACTGGCGCTCGTCCACAGCCGTTTGAAGATCGTTAAGAAGCCGCTGGTAGAAAAGTTCCTTTTCCTGCATTTCCTTATCGTATACCTGAAGCGAGAGATGATAGTCGCCGCGCGCCAGAGCGCAAGCCGCGCGGGCGTGATCGAACATTATAACGGGGTCAAGCCCCTCGCCCCATTCGCGAACGCCCATGCGAAGCCGCACCCGAACGCCGTTTGAAGCCGAGTCCACCTTGTTTTGCAGGCGGTCAAGCAACGCGCCGTAATCCGGCTGATGCAGGCAGTATATCGCAAACCTGTCCGCCTCAAAGCGGGCGGCGATACCCTCGGTCTCGGATAGAAAAGCCCTTATCTCCTCGCCCATAGCGGAGAGTATAATATTGCCGAAATCGCGCCCGTGCAGCGCGTTTACCGAGTGGAACTGCTCGATATTAACGGCTACCGCGTCAAAATGCGTTTCGGAGTGATATGTATAAAGTCTTTGCGCGTATTCAAAAAAGAAGTTGCGTGTATATAGATCAGTAAGCTTATCGTGTTCGGCGGAGGATATCAGCTGGCGTCCCTCGCTTAACTCAATGATCCTTGCCACCCGCGCGAGGATGACCTCGTGAAGATCAAACGGCTTGGTTATAAAATCCGCCGCGCCGAGCTGCAGCGCCTCAAGCTCCGCATCCTTCTCGGCGGTAAGAACTATAACCGGGATGCTCTTCGTCTGTTCGTCCGCCTTCATGCGGCGCAGGACCTCAAAGCCGTCCATATTCGGCATAATTATATCGAGCATAACGATCGAAAGACTGTCTGCGTTTTCTTTTATAGCGGCAAGCGCCTCAACGCCGTCGCAGGCGTAGATAACGTCGTAACCGTCTTCAAGTATCATGCCGAGTATGTCGCGGTTCAGCTCCTGATCGTCGACTACCAGCACCTTATGCGGTTTTTGTATCTGTTTTGTGATCATCATAATAACGCGCCTTTCCCCGATTCGGTTTCATAAAGCACCTTTTTAAGCGCCAGGTAGAGCTTATCGCAATCCGTGGGCTTTGCAAGATGCAGATTCATTCCGGCGTTTAACGATTCCTTAACGTCGCTTTCAAAGGCGTTTGCGGTAAGCGCGATTATAGGAATGGTCTTTGCGTCTTCGCGGTCGGTTTTTCTTATTTCTCTTGTGGCTGTAAGCCCGTCCATTTCCGGCATACGCAGATCCATAAGTATCGCGTCGTAATAACCGGGTTTATTGCCGCGGAACATCTCAACCGCTATCCTGCCGTTTTCGGCGTGCTCGCTTTCGGCGCCTTCAAGCTCAAGCAGATCGGCTACTATCTCGGCGTTTTCCGCGATATCCTCCGCGATAAGTATGCGCCTGCCTTCAAGCGATACCTTTTCGTATAGCGCGGCATCGTCTTTAACGCGGGCAACAGGCAGGGTCACCGTAAATGCCGAGCCAACGCCCTTTTCGCTCTGCGCGGTTATGGTCCCGCCGAGTGTGGTGACCAGCTTTTTGGTCGCGAAAAGACCTAAACCTAAACCGCCGTGACTGTTTGTCATGCTGGTATCTTCTCTTGAAAAAGAGTCAAAGATCTTCGGCAAAAACTCGGGGTCTATACCAATGCCGCTGTCCTTTACCGTAAAGCAGAGAAGGGTCTTATTCTCCTTATCTTTGCATTCTGCGATAAACTCCAGCGTTCCGGCGGGATCGGTATATTTTACCGCGTTATCAAGCAGGCTGAAGATTATCTGTTTGAATCGCATATCGTCGCCGAAAAAGACCCCGTCCGCGTTACCGATGACCGTGCTTTTATATTTGAGCTTCTTTTCTTCGCAGTGCAGTTTTGCAATTATATCTATCTGCGATACGATATCAGATATGGCGAATTCCTCGTTTTTGACCGAAAACTCGCCGGTATCTATGCTGTTTATATCGAGGATGTTGTTTATAAGCCCTAAAAGGTAATGGGCGCTGGAGCCGATTTTTTCTATGCGCTCCCTTGTTTCGGCATTCAGCGAACCGTCCTTGAGCGTCATGGTTTCAAGACCGAGTATTATATTAAGCGGCGTGCGCATTTCGTGGCTTATGCCGGAGAGGAATTCGGTTTTCGCGCGGCTGGTCTCCTCAGTCGCAAGCAGTCTTGCTTCAAGTTTTTTGCTTTCGGATAAACGCTTCAAAATGTGTTCAAGCATAACGTAGATTATGAAAACGAATATACTTCCGCCGAACAGTATGCCCGATACTATAAGATCGGGACTGCCGAAAATACCTACCGTAAGATACCCGAGCAAAAACATTATAAGTAAAGCTATCGGAATATTAAGCACAAAGCTTCTGCCGCTTTTGTGCTCCGCTTCAACGGTTTTTACCTTGCGCGTAAAACTGATAAAGCCGTAAATGTTGAACACCATCAGCGCACTGCCGAGAAATACCATGGAATAGATAGCTATCTGCATAATTAAAACAATTCCCCCTCGTCCGCGATTTTTAAAGCCTTTAACAGCCTACAATCCACCATAGTAGAATATATCATATTTATATATTAAAATCAAGAGTGGCAAAACCAGTTCATCACAGCACCTGCATTATGCGCTACTATGAGCCGGATAAAGCAAGACTATGTAAGTCCGGCGTAGTGGATATAGATGCGAACGATAGGATAATCGGCATGGAAGAAAAGCCGGCAGAACCTAAAAGCCGGTGGTGTGCGCCGCCGTTTTATATCTATAAATCAACCGACTTGCCGTTGGTCAAAGAGGGAATTGCAAGCGGTTGCGGAGTAGACGCGCCCGGGAGCTTTATTGCCTGGCTCAGTAAAACAACGGATGTTTACGCATACAAAATGCCGGGCAGGCGATACGATATCGGTGATCTGGAAAGCTACAGGCAAGTTAAAGAAGAATATAAAGGCATAGATATAAATTGAATAACATAGCGCACTGCCGCTCAGCAGAGCAAAACAAGCCCGCACAGAGAAAATCTGTGCGGGCACATATTATATTAAAAAGTTGAAAAACACACAATAAGCAGGGTGCTTTGCTTGCAAATATGTTTTCCTTTTTCACGGATTCTTTTAATGCGATCATATTTTTCAAAAAATATTCGTCGCTTTGATACAGGGTTCCGTCATAGTCGCTTATAAGTATTTTTTCTTCATTTTTCCCCTTGCTTATTTTCATTTCTGAATTGTTTCGGAGTAATCCCGACGTGCTTTTTGAAGGCGCGTGTAAAATAATTAGGGTCGTTAAAGCCGCAGGAATTGGAGATCTCCGTAATATTCATATCGGAATAACGCAGAAGGCGCTTCGCTTTCTTCAGGCGCACTTTCATTATATATTCATTTGCGCTGATCCCGGTGGCGGACTTGAAAATACTGCAAAAATGCCCCTCGCTTATATGCATCCTTTGGGCGAGGATCTTTGTTGATAACGGTTCCGCATACTTATCGTGGATATATTTTACGGTGCCGTTGATCGCCGACAGCTTTTTAAGGCGGTTCTGATAAATGGTTTCATCCAGGATCTTAACGCTGTGGTTTTCGATAAGATACTTTAAGAGCAAACAGGTCTGCGCCTTTATGGCGAGCGCGTTAACGCCGGAAAAATCCTTTTTGAGCCGATATATCTCGTCAACATACTTCCAAACGTTTTCATCATAAAAAACCGATTCGAAAATAACGTGGTTGCCCTCGAGGAATTCCGGAGGGATTATGATGCAGTAATAATCGGCTTCGCCGCTTATACCCTGGTGCATTTCATTCGGGTTTGCGATAACGCAGCTGCGCTCGGTAACGTCAAACGCCTTCTCCCCGAGTTTTACTTTGCCGCCGCCGCTTCTGATAAAGTGCATTTCAAGATGCTCGTGCCAGTGGGAAGAAAAGGTATAAGGCATATCGTGATAATCTATAAGCCTTATGGGGAAAGAATCGTTCGGTATTTTTTCATATAAAACGATATTGTTCATAACCGATCACATTTCGATACAGCATTTTTTCATTTTTTCAACCAACTCTACGCTCTCAAACGAGCTTTGAACCGTGATCTTTTGCGGCTCTATGCCCTTTTTCACGCAGTCCGCAAAGTAGAATATCTCCGCCGCGTAACCGTCTACGTTTGAAATATTGATACCAGTATCCATGACCTCGTCCAACTTGTCGAGGGCGATAAGGTCGCCGTTATCTACTATCCCGTCCTTTGTAAGGTTAACGTAGCCGTTCTCGAAAACGGCGCTGTAGGTAGTCATAAAGGGTATATCGGTCTTATACCACGCGGCCTCGGTGGAAACTACGAATCCGTCGTAAATATGGTTGGCAATGATATAATCGTTATTGTCCTTAAGCTTATAATGAACACACTGGATATCCTTCGGCTGACCGAAAAGATACTGCATAAAATCAACGTCGTGGATAGAAAGGTCAAAGGGAGTAAGTCCGCTTTTTTCCTCGCTCAACATCCAGTTTTCCCAGGTCCATGTGGGAACGGTGGAAATACGCTTTAAATCAAGCCGCAGGAGTTTGCCGTATTTTTTGCTTTCTATTACGTTTTGCAAATACATAAACTTACGCATAAAACGGACAACGTGCGCCACCATAAAGAATTTGCCGCTTTTCTCTGCCGCAAGTCGTATTTGCTTTGCGGACTCAGTATCAAGCGCCATAGGTTTTTCGCATATCACGTTAAAACCGGCGTTAAGCGCCATTAACGCGTGCTCTGCGTGAAGGTAACTCGGAGTGCAGATATCGATTATATCGACCTTTTCGTTTTTGAGCATTTCATCAAAGGCGGTATACATTCTGATGTTCTGCTCGCCCACTCTTTCCTTTAACAGATCAGCCCTTATATCGCAAGCGGCAACAAGACTGAATTCATCCGAATTGTTATAGATCTTAAAATGGGTGCCGCCCATACCGCCAACGCCGACAATAGCAACTTTAAGCATAATAATTCTCCTTTTTCCTTTTACATAAGTTTTTCAAGAAGTTCTTTAGCGGCAAGAATATCTTTAACCTGCTGTTCGCCACGTATTTCACGCTCAATGGTGATCGGTCCTGTATAGCCCACTTCCTTGAGCCGTTTCATAAACAGCGGGAAATTGACCTTGCCTTCGCCGAGCGGAACCTGCCTGCCGAGTTTATGTGAATCGGTGGGATAGAATCCGTCCTTGGCGTGGACGCCCCGGACATACTCGCCGAATACGTCAAGCGCGTCAACGGGGTTTGCTTTACCGTAAAGAATGAGGTTTGCGGGGTCAAGGTTTATACCGAGGTTGCCCGTTCCCACGTCCTCGATCACGCGTTTTAAGGTAACCGGCGTTTCCTGCCCGGTTTCAAACAGGAAATACTGACCGTTGCCCTTTATATACTCCGCCAATTCTCTTAAAGCAACTATGAGCGTATGATACTCGGTGGAAGTTGGAACCTCGGGCAAAAATCCCACGTGAGTAACGATATCCTCAACACCGAGCATTTTTGCAAAATCCGAGCCCTTTTTAAGCTCTCTTACGCGCATTTCCCTATACACCGGCGGCACCAGCCCCAGCGTGTGCGGTCCCGAATAAAAATCCCAGACGCAGGGTCCGGACCAGCCGCACCACAGCGCCGAAACGCGAATACCATATTCCTTTGACGCCGCCAAAACCTTTTTTGCGGTTTCCTCTGTCATAATGGAAACGTCAAAAGAATTTAACTGGCAGGTGGTAAACCCGTATTCCTTAAGCTTTTTGAAGTTATCTTCAGCGTTGCCAAGCGATACTATTACTCCAAGTTCCATTGAGATTATCTCCTTATCAAAGATTTGATTTTATTATAGAACTTGCGGCAAAATAATGCAATGACAATTTGGCTATAAAATAGCATTTTTTTAATGTTTTATTATTTTTAAGGTTATATTTCAAGCATAATCCGCCTTTATAATAGCATTATTTTATTTTTGCCGATTCTGTTTATTGACATAAGCTCCGTAAAATTATATATTGTTTCCGTAAGGGGTGAAACGGGAAATGGTTGAGTGTTCTCTCGCAGCAAAAAACGATAAGAAAGAAATAATCGAGCTTATAGACTATGTATTTTCTTATGACTATGAGCCGCACGATTTCAAGAGTTATCTTCCTAAGGTATACGCGGATGAAGTGGACGGGCTCGGCGCGAAGCACTATATAATAAAGGAGAACGGCGGCATTAAAGCTGTAGTCGCCATAAAAGAGATCGATATCGTTTATTGCGGGCTTACCCTTAAAGCCGGCGGGGTCGGTTCGGTAGCGGTCCATCCCGATTCGCGCGGCAAGGGATATATGAGCGCTCTTATGGAATTTGCCATTGAAGACGCAAGGAAAAACGGTCTTCAAATTCTTTTCCTTTCGGGCAAAAGGCAAAGATACGGCTATTTCGGTTTTGAAAACGGAGGAATAGTCTATAACTTTACGGTTTCCGCCGCCAACGTAAAACACGCTCTGGCGGATGTTGACGTATCGGGCATCTCATATAAAGAAATAACAAATCAAATGGAAAATGAAATAAAGATTGCCTGCAAATTACACAATGAACAGCCCTGCCGTGTTAAAAGGAGCGAGGACGAGTTCTTACGAATAGTAAACAGTTGGGGAGATAAGCCCTACGCCATTTATAAAAACGGCAAAATGATAGGATACAGCGTCGGCATACTCGGCGAACTCGTTTTAAAGGACGAATCTGATTACGCGGCGGTATTAAAAAAAATGTTTGAAGGACTCGATAAGACAACAATTCCCGTGGGCTCTTTTGAACGCGGTAAAATAGAATTTTTATCAGCCTTTTGCGAAGATTATTCTATAAGGCACGATAAAAAGCTTTGCGTTCTTGATTGGAAATCGGTGCTTTCGGTGCTGCTAACTCTTAAATCAAAGACCGTGCGCCTGACCGACGGCGAAGCGGCTTTCAATATAGACGGTGAATGCATCGGTATTTCTGTTAAAAACAATAACGTCACCGTGGTCGATATCGATGAAACCGTAACCGCGACCGCTCTTTCACATAACAGCGCGCAAAGAATGTTTTTTGAGTTGGACGGACTGTTAGGCGGCAAATTCGGCAACTGGTTTCCGCTTCCTTTTTACGTAGACCATGCCGACACATTTTGAATAACCGAAAAATAATAAGCAGAGGTAAAGCAGTATGTTAAAAATCGGTTGGGCAAGCAGAGACGTTTCTACAGATAAGCCCGTAATAATCAGAGGTCAGCACTATACCCGCATATCAAAAGGTGTGCTTGATCCCATTATGGCTACCGCGCTGACGGTTGAAAACAACGGCGACTACGTGATATTTCTTTCGACCGATACGACCGATACGGTCGCCGGGGTTTTAAGCCTTGTTTGCGAAAAGGTCAAAAAAAGCGATCCCGAAATAGATACGGCGAAAATACTTATGAGCGCCACCCACGCGCACACTTCACCCATTCAGTTTGACTGCCGGCACTGGGGATCAATAAACGATATCCCGCACGACGGCGTCACTATAGCCGACTCTTACGAGTATACGGAATTCTTTGCTTCGATGTGCGCCGAAGCGGTTTGCGAATCGTTTGAAAAAAGAAAGAACGGGCTTATCGCTTACGGCTACGGTTATGCCGCGGTCGCGCATCATCGCCGCGTTGTATACGATCCGGAACTCTCTTTAAGTGAAGAAAGAAAAGCAGAACTTGAAAGAATAGGCACAACCAAAATGTATGGGCATACCGAGCTTCCCGATTTTTCGGGTTATGAATCGGGACCCGATCATTTTTCCAACTTTATGTTCACCTTTGACCAAAATGAAAAACTGACCGGCGCCGTTATAAACATTCCCTGTCCGTCGCAAAACTGCGAGGTTGAGGATTATCTTTCCGCCGATTACTGGCATGACGTTCGCACGATCTTAAAAAAGCGTTACGGCGAAGATCTTTATATCCTGCCGCAATGCGCCGCGGCGGGTGATATGTCGCCGCGAATACTGCATTATCATAAGGCGCAAGAGCGCAGATACGCCTTAAAGTTTTCGGATATCCCGGAGGATAGCCGCCTTATTGCGCCTTACGAGATGCAAAACCGCCGTGATATAGCGATCAGGATCTGCGACAGTTTTGACGAGGTCTATTCCTGGGCCGGGAAGGAAAAATACAGTGACGCAAAGGTCGTTCATAAAACTAAAACGTTAGACCTCGCGAAGATTTATGTAAGCAAAGAAGATTACGAGAAGTATAAGGCGCGCCTTATTGAAGATCAAAAGAATTTGGTTTATGATAAAACCGTAAGCCCCGAGGAGGCGCTCAAAAAATACACGAGCCGCCTTTGCAAGGTTAGGGAAGATAAATACGTTATAAATCGGTATGAGACCCAGAACGAAGACAAGGCTCACAAAACCGAGATACATATTATAAGAATAGGCGATATTGCGTTTGCCTCAAATCAGTTTGAGCTGTTTATGGACTACCAGCACAGAATTCAGGCGCGTTCGCCATTTATTCAAACCTTTATTGTTCAGCTTGCCGCGCAGTATCACTGCGATTCAGGCACATATCTGCCAACAAAACGCGCCGTAAAAGGCAAGGGATACAGCGCCGTTATGGAAAGCAGTATCGTATCCCCCGAAGGCGGCAATCAGCTCGTTGAGGATACGCTCGTTGAGCTAAACGGTATTTCCGAATAATACGAATAATAACTACGGTGAGTTATACTATAATAAGAGAAAAGAAATCGACAAACCGGGATTTGCGGGGGTAGAAATATGAATTATCTTGAAGAGTATTATAACGCTTATGATGAAGAAGGGCGCCTCCTTTCCCGTCACGGGCAGGTAGAATACCTAACTACAATGAAATATATAGAAGAGTGTCTGGAAGGCGTTTCAAATCCAGACATTATGGAAATCGGAGCCGGCACGGGGCGCTACAGCGTAACGCTGGCAAAGCGAAGGCTCAGAGTGACCGCAGTTGAACTGGTTGAGCACAATCTGGAAATACTCCGATCTAAACTTGACGGTACGGAACCTATCACGGCAATGCCGGGAAACGCTCTGGATCTGTCCGCTTTTCCTGATAATTCTTTCGATTTAACTATGCTGCTCGGTCCGATGTATCACCTCTATACGAAAGAAGAAAAGTTGAGAGCACTATCTGAAGCAGTGCGTGTCACAAAGCCGCGAGGTCATATCCTAGTGGCGTATTGTATGAATGAACCTACCGTCATACAGTACGTATTCGGTATGAACCATCTGCGCGAGGTGATGGATCTCAATATGCTGACCTCCGACTGGCATTGTATCAGTGAGCCAAAGGAAGTATTTGAATTGGTGCGTACGGAGGATATCGCGGAGCTAAATGCGGCGGTGCCTGTAAAAAGGATCAAACTGGTCGCCACGGACGGTGCGACGAATTACAAACGGGAATATATCGACGCGATGGACGATGAAACGTTTAGTAAGTGGATGGACTATCATTTTGCGATCTGTGAAAGGCAGGATCTGATTGGAGCATCCCATCATACATTGGATATACTCCAAAAAAACTGACAAATTCCGGTTTGTCGGGGTAGAAAGAACAAGCCCGCATAGAGAGAATCTGTGCGGGCTTTTTTGCGCCTTTCGAGCAGTATTTCTACGGTCTTTCGCAGTGTGTCGGCAAATATTTCGGGGAATATGTCAACAAAAAACAGACCGGATACCTTAGCGGGATCCGGTCTGTTATGTGATTAACAGACAAAACAGCCCAAGAGTAAAAATGGCGTAAATTCTAGCTTTTAGACGCAATTTCATTAAATCGAAAAATATAGTTATTAAACCAACGGAATAGCCCAAAGTAGCACGTCAACAATCCATTTATCCAGGCAAACCAGAACTTGTTTAATTACTTTGTTAATCCTTCATATAAACTTATGTTATATTTTCTAATGCAAGAAATATAATCAGAAACCCTAACAATATTTTCGATATCCCATTTATCTAATCCTTGAAAAGCAAAAAGCTCGTCATATAATTCACAACTACCCTCAACTTGAAGATATCCAGTTTCCAAATCAATCGCTACAAAAATCGGACATTTATCCCACATTGATTCTTGGCTATTATAAAGTGTAGAACTTTTTTCATCTTTTATTATAGTAAAGGCAACAATACGAGGCTTGGAATCTTCCTTTAGCTTTTGTGAAGTAAAGCTATTTTCAACAATACAATTACTAATCCCATTTAATAATTCGTGATTAACAACCGCTTTAACATTATACCTATCTTTGATAAACTTAACTATTTTTTCAGCATTTATCCTGTTCGGTTTCAATTTAGAAGCATACATAGAATGTGTATACCTCCATTCCTTTACTAATTCTTTTGTCGCTGGTGCAAATATCATACGATCATCTCCTCAACTCGCGTTTGTCAAATTGATTCCATGTTTTGCTTAGCGGTTCTGCATGATGATACCAGCATCACGCGAATGGTTGTGCACTGATCACTCAAAGATTTATATTCAGAATCTTCTATATATCCTGTTCGATGCAGCAGTTCTAACCAATAACCGGTCTCGCTTGCTTCTTTAAGCGCAATTTCAAGCTTGGACACAAAATCTTTCTTGCCTTGAGCATAATTTGCTTCGTATATGTTCGCTCCGATAGACGTTCCGCTTCTGCCGATCTGATTTGATATAACGGATTCGTGTTTGGACTTTAAATCTTTGACGAGGTTTATTATTTGAACGGAGAAGTCCATGGAAAGATCAGCAAGTTTGTTTTCTTTCATTGCCACGCCCTCCTTTTTTTGAATTTTATCATATCTGAATGAAAAAATCAATGATGACGGCGCAAAGCGCCTTATGATGTATCTCCGCTTCGCTCCGAAATGATGTAGATCGCTACGCGATCAATGATGTGATGTTTGCCCCAATGTCCCGCAGGACACATCATTGCCGAAGGCAACAGCATGTGTCGCAGACACACATCATTTGCCCGACAGGGCAAACATCATTGCAAAAGGCGCTTGCATTCGCAAGCGCCTTTTGCTGGCGTTCCCGGGGAGATTCGAACTCCCGACCTTCCGCTTAGGAGAACTGCCCTCTGTTTTTTAATAAACTGCGCAATTTCACGCGAATCCCCGAAAAGCCCCATTTTATGCGGTTTTCGGGGATTTTGTTTCTCAAGTGATTTTAATTGATTTAGCCAATTTTTGATTAGATTCAAAAATTTCCTGCACAAATCCTGCACAAATCAGTACTCATCCGAGAGAAGAAAATCGGCAATGTGCATCGTCTTGATTCCCTGATAATTGCCACCTGCGAAATCGTCTGTGCGAAGCAGATACTTCGGGTAATTATCATTGATTTCGAGTAGACGCTCATATTCCCGCTTTTCGGTGCTTTCGGACTTGATTTCCTTCGTAATCTGAATATAGAGTTTATCATTTTGCTTTGTAGCGATGAAATCAATTTCGCCATTCTGCGTTTTGCCGATACAAACTTCATAACCGCGGCGGAGTAGTTCAAGATACACAACGTTTTCAAGCATTGCGGCAACACTTTGGTCGCTGTAACCTAATACGCTATACTTGAAAGCACTATCGGCAAGATAGAATTTCTCTTGTGTTTTTAATAATTCTTTGCCTTGCAAATCATATCTGCTGCAACGGTGAAGAATATAGGCACTTTCAAGTTTCTCAAGATAGCCGTATACCGTTTCATTATCTATTGTGCGGTGCTCTGATTTGATATAGTCAGATATCGATTTTGCCGAAAATGTCTTGCCGACGTTATCAAAAACAAATTTTACTACACGTTCTAATTGGTCTACCTTGCGGACTTGACTTCGTTTTACGATATCGGAAAAAATCGTGGAATTATAAATATCGCGAACAATGGTATAAGCATCTTCCAAAGGATATTCCTGCAAGTGTATGGCAGGGAAGCCGCCGTACTTAATATAATTAACGAGTTCCTTGTGTGTGTCTTCGAGAGTGGCATACTGTTTCTTAAACATCAGATACTCGGCAAAAGAAAGCGTAAAGATGCGGAATGAAACATATCGACCCGTAAGATACGTGGCGATTTCGGATGACATCATACGTGAATTTGAACCCGTTACATATATGTCGACGTCAAAATCGGTGTTTATGGAATTTACCGTCTTTTCCCAAGAGTTTATTTCCTGCACCTCATCGAGGAACAAATAAGTTTTCTCTGTTTTTGACAGTTTGGCTTTTAGTATATCGTATAACTGCTTGGCGGTCATTCCCTCATATTCCATTGAATCAAACCGCATGCTGACTATTCTACCCTCGGGAACACTTTTCTTTTTGAGTTCATCCATTATCATTTGCATAATGGTAGACTTACCTGAACGGCGGACGCCTGTGAGTACTTTGACAAAAGGTGTGTCGGTAAATGCCATTATTTTTTTAACATAAGTTTCTCTGAATATCATATAAAGCACCTCCGTGTGGATACAGTATAGCATAATACGCCCGTGTAGTCAATAAGTTTTGCGGTTATAACCCGAAAAACTTTTATATTTTTACAAGTTTTGCGGTTTTATTCCAAAAAAGTGTTGACGTATTGATAATATTATGGTATAATTAATACAGTTAAAAGCGGCTTAAAACTGAATCCTCACATATTATTATATTTGGACTTACATACTTTACCTTTTACGGTATTGGTATGTGAGTCCTCTTTTTTTATCTGGCAAAGAAAGACCTTTTTATTCCTCCTTTAATATATATTCCTCCGTCTTCGGCAGAGCAGCCAGACCTGCCGACCTTACATAATTTTAAGGTGAAAAAAGCATTCGTGTCGTTTAGTGTTAAAATCCGTTAAATATTCGCGTATATTTACACGAATATTTTTATAAAATCAACACTATTTTACACATAATGCTTTTTATGGATGCAAAAACCGCTTTCTTAATGTTACATATCGCCTTGGCGGAGGTCGGTATGTAGGTCTTTTCTTATCTGGCAAAAGAAAAGCTTTTAAAATTCCTCCTTCATATATATTTCTCCTTATGATATACGGCGGGGCAGCCAGACCCGCCGACTTACATAAAAAGCATAGGAGGTATAAGCTATGAAAAAATCATTTATTGAAAAGTTGTATTTTGGGGATATTCTCCCCGTCGAACGCGGCTTTAAAAGAAACGCACGATTATACAAAAAATTCAAAATATCACAAAAGGAACATGAAGAAATGCTGGCGGCGATACCGAAAGAGTATCACGGCATTATAGAAAAGTATGTATCAACGAACATTTCTTTTTGTGCGGAAAGTGAGCTTGCCGCTTTCGTCTACGGCGTTAGGTATATGCTCCGCTTTATGCTGGATGCAATTTCAGATAAACTTGACGACTTTTCTGACGATGAAGACTTGGGATAGCCGTGCCATTGGGGTACACCCAAATGACACAATGAAATAATATGCCAATAAGGTCAAATACAAGGTTTTGAAATATGCCAAAATGCAAACCCACCCTATTGAGAATGAGAAAGGAAGGTGCATATGAAAATTGGATATATCAGAGTGAGCACTGAGGAACAGAATACGGCTCGTCAAGAGGAACTTATGAAAAGTCTGGGTGTCGAGCAGGTTTATATCGACCGTATAAGTGGAAAGAACACTGACCGACCCGCTCTCAAGCAGATGATGGAGTATGTCAGAGACGGAGATACAGTTATCGTCGAATCGATATCAAGGTTTGCTCGCAATACAAAAGATTTGCTCGAATTAGTCGAGCGCCTGACCGAGAAAAAGGTCGAGTTCATTTCAAAAAAAGAAGCAATCGACACCACGACTCCGACTGGGCGGTTCATGCTTACCGTTTTCGCAGCCATTGCGGAGCTTGAACGTGAGTATATTCTCCAGCGTCAGCGTGAAGGCATTGAGATTGCGAAGCGAAACGGGGTCTATACTGGTCGGAAGCCTATAGTTCGGTCGAATTTTGCCGAGGTGATTTCAGAGTGGCAAAAAGGTAGTATAACAGCAGTCGAGGCAATGCGACGGCTTGACTTGAAACCAAGCACATTTTATAGGAAAGTTAGGAATGTGAAAAAAGATGAAAAAAAGAATTGTGTTGGTCGGTAGGTCGGTAGTGTGCGTGCTTCTTGTCGGATGCACGGCTCTGTCGGTTTATCAGCTCCGAAAGACACAAACGAGCGGGTGGTATTCCGATGTATGCGGGATTATAAGTCCAAAAGCACAAAAATGGATACTGAGCGAATTCGGGGACTGCTCCACTCTTGAAGACCTGCTGCAGCATCTCGATAATTTCGGCATCGAGCATTTTGTTTACGACGGCGACAAAAAATATTTTATGGGTCTTCAGACTTTTGACCTCGACGGTTTTCTTTTCGGAGAATCCCGATATAGAGGACTCTGTTTCGATTTCAGTTGTTGGGTTAAAGACTGTGTACTCGTTTGGGCGGATGCTCACGAGGAGCAGGTCGAAGTATTCGTCATCGACGTTATTACCAAGGCGGGGAGCGCACACTCATATAACATAATTCGTTATAATGGCAAAATGTTCATACTTGACGTTACCGTAGACAACTCTCGCGCGAGAAAAGGCAAGGCGCCTATCGGGGTTGTCTGCTGGGGTGATGTTTCGCTTAACGAGGTCGCCGAGCAGTATGGCGACAAGGTAATGATTTGGAGGTAAGCAATGATTTTGTTTTATATGGCTCTGTTTGTAGTGGATGCCGTGATACCGTTGTTTTTAAAGTCCTGCTCGCTATATTGGGCAATTGGCGTGGTTATTCTCTTAATGATGATGTTCAGCGACCGTATTCCTACACCATTAAAAGCATTCGTATCGATGACACTTGCTGGTATCGCTATTGCATCCGCCGTGCAAATTGCGGCATCTAAGTATCTAACCGTCGCATACCCACTGCTCATAGTCCAGTCGGCACTAATGATTCCACTGGTCCTCACGACCAAGACATCGCCTCGGCACAAAAAGCCGAGGCGTTTTTCTTGAAATAAAAATCATTATATACGAGATTCTAGATACCAAATTTTTAATTTTTTAGGAGGAATTTCAAATGTGTAAAGTATCTAGAGGCAGTATAATTCTTTGCGAAGTCCCGCACAGCGACTTCAACCCCCACGCCCACGCGGGCTTACATTACTACGTGATTGTGGCAAACAACGCGGCTTGTCAACATAGTCCAGTTGTCCAAGCTGTTCCGTGTTCAAGCAACGTCAACAGAAGGTTACCGTGTCAATGTGAAATCCAAAGCAATGCGTTTCCGAGGCGCACTTTTGCTTTAGCTGAACAGTTGACTTTGCTCCCCAAAGACATTTTGGAGCGGGGGCAACTCAAGGGCTATCTCTCGCAGGAATCTCTTGCTGCGGTCGAGCGCTGCATCAAGGTGCAGTTAAATCTTACTTAAACAGAAACCAGAGCATATCGCTCTGGTTTTTGTATAGTGAAAAAGAATTATTAAAAATGCGAATATGAAATCTTAAATTTTAAAAACGTGTTTTTAATTTTTCTGTCATTTCATTTTTTATTAAATTCTTTATACAGCATTTCTGCCAATGCGGACATGATAGCGTTATATTTGCTCTTGTTCTGGAACAAGGTAGTGAACGCCTCGGTCTGCTCTACATAACTGTCCTGTGCTACATCGTCAAAAGTCTTCGGGAAGATGCTTTCGGCAAACACCTGTGGGTCGGACGTCTTGGCGATTTTGCGAAGTTTCGCATCGCCCACCAGTCGGTCATGCAGCGCATACAAAAGCACGCGGTCGGCGTCGGTAAAGTTTCCGCCAAACAGTTCGTTTATTTTTTCAATAACCTCTTCAAGCGGTTCTTTCGGTTCGGGTGTTGCTGTGCCTTTGCCCTTGGCGGGCTCATATTCGCCGCCCACATTCGCCAATTCAATGCCGCCTTTGAACGTCTCTTCCAGCTTGTAAAATTCAAGTTTCAATGCACCTTCAAGGTCAATCATATCGGTTGTTACTGCGGGCAGTAACCTTATTAGATACGAGCAGAAAACATACTCCTTTTGCATATCCGCATCAAACATACGGCAAACCTGCGATATATACCCATACCACTTGATAAACGACCGCACTAAGCGCCTGAAATTATATCTTTCATCATCCTTTAAGGCGTTGTATCGGTCGGCAACAGGTTTAAGTGCCGAGGTCATTCTGCCCATCATCTTCTCGTCCTGCTTCTTGTTTGAGAAGTAGACGGCACCAAACGCCTCGATATCGTTGTCGCTGTAGATGCGGTACTCGCGCAACTGTTTCTGCGTTTGATAAATCAGGTCAACGTTGACCTCCTGTGCCAGCGAGGTTTCCTGATAGAAGGGCTGGAACGCATCTCGGATTTCCTCGGCAGAATTAACAAAGTCAAGAACAAACGTATCGGTTTTTCCTTCGCAGATGCGGTTCAGGCGGGAAAGTGTTTGAACACATTTAACCCCGCGCAACTTCTTATCAACAATCATCGTGTGGAGAAGCGGTTCGTCAAAGCCCGTCTGATACTTTTCGGCGACAATAAGTACATTAAAATTATTGTGGAACTCGGCTTTCGTCTGGTCTTCGGAAATGTGACTGCCGTCCTTGCGGGTATTTAGTTTCGGCTCGGTATATTCCTCGGAGCCGTCCTTTATAGCACCCGAAAATGCCGCAAGCACTTCAACGTTGTTGTATTTCTTATCTGATATATACCTTTTAACCTCGTGGAAATAACGAACTGCCGCGAGGCGAGAGGAAGTAACAACCATCATCTTGCCCTTGCCGCCTATGGCGTGTGAGGTGGTGGCAAGAAAGGTTTCCACAATGATTTGCGCCTTTTGGGAGATGTTATAGGGATGCAACTCCTCGAAGCGGCGGATAACCTTTGCCGCACGGGAAGCGGGCACATCGGGGTTATCAGGGATAGTCTTGGCGATTTTGAAGCAGGTGTTGTATGTCATATAGTTCTGAAGAACGTCCATTATAAAACCTTCTTCAATTGCCTGCCTCATCGAATAGACGTGGAACGGATGGAAGGACCCGTCCGCATACTCGGTGCCGAACATTTCAAGTGTCTGTCCCTTCGGCGTTGCCGTAAATGCAAAGAATGAAAGGTTTTTATGCTTACCGTGAACAATCATTTCCTGGACAAGTCGGTCGGTCCTGTCAATCTCATCCTCGGCTTTGCCTTCGATTTCGGCATACTCACGAAGAGCCTGTTCGGTATCCGCAAGCGCTGTTTTCAGTTTTATAGCGGAAGAACCCGTCTGCGAAGAATGTGCCTCATCAACGATTACGGCAAAGTTCTTGCCCTTTGTATCGTCTACCTCTTCATATATAACAGGGAATTTTTGAAGGGTGGTTACGATAATGCGGCTTCCGTTGTTGATGGCGTCGCGCAGGTCCTTGGAGGTCTTGCCCTCGCCAATGGTTTCCACCGTGCCGAGCGTATGGTCAAATCCAGAAACGGTTTCCTGTAACTGGGCGTCAAGCACCGTTCGGTCGGTTACGATTATAACAGAAGCGAATATCGGGTTGTTTTTCTCGTCGTGCAACGAGGCAAGCCGATAAGCACTCCAAGCAATGGAGTTGGACTTGCCAGACCCTGCGCTGTGCTGAATCAGATAGTTTTTGCCCGCACCGTTTTCCCGAACGTCGGCAATCATCTTGCGGACCACGTCAAGCTGATGATAACGGGGGAATATAAGGCGCTTATTGTTTTTGTCATGGTGCAGAAACTTTTGCAGGATATCAAGCATACTGTCCTTCTGCAAAATTTCTTCCCACAAATAAGCAGTCGGGTAACCGTCTGGGTTGGCAGGGTTGCCTTTGCCGCCATCGTTGCCCGCACCGTTCGACCCCTGGTTGAAAGGCAAAAAATATGTATCACCCTTTGCCAGTTTGGTCGTCATATAAACGTCGGTGTGGTCAACGCAGTAGTAAGCAAGAATCCGCTTATTAAACTGGAAGCAAAGCTCGCGCGGGTCACGGTCATACATCCACTGCCGTTTGGCATTATCAACAGTTTGACCTGTGTATTGGTTTTTAAGCTCCAGAGCGATAACAGGGATTCCGTTTACAACAAGCACCATATCCACGCTGTTTTTATTTGATGCAGAGTAATACCACTGCCGAACAACGTTGCAGATATTCTGTTCATAGAGTTCATTTGCCGTTTTATTGAGATGAGATTCTGGCTTGAAATAGCATACGTGGAAGGTGATGCCGCGATGCTTAAACCCATGGCGCAGTACAGACACAAGCCCGTCCAAATCACAGGCATTATTAAAAGCAAGTATAAATTTCTTTACAGGGTCGCTGCCGCAACTTTTTTCAAACCGTGCCCACTCTCTCGGCTGGGTGCGCTGTATAAAATTGATAAAGGTACCGACATACAAACCGACAGACGGGTCGTATGTATCGGTCGTTTTTGTATATCCACCCTTAGCCGAGACAAGAAAAGTTTCAATGTCGGCTTCAAAGCGTTTTTCTTTGGTATCGGTTACTGGCATTTCGATTCCTCCGTTTTTAATCCATTAATTAGCTCTGTAAGATTATATAAGAGTAAAAATAATTTCAGGCAATCTTTCCTTCTTACTGGCCTATTTGTCATCCCATGGTCAATAAGATTTCTATTTGCTATATTGGTTTTTAATGTGAAGTTATACCCTTCTTCAAAAAACACACTCAGACAGTTGATTAGGCATGAATAATACAAAATAAAAAACACCGTGTTATTAATATTGGTTTTTTCGTTGACTTTCTTTTTTAAAAAAGATATCCCTTTTTTGCCACAAACTATAAGATGGTCCGTATTCTCGCCAAAATATTTTTGAAGTTTTATAATTTTGCCGTCTATTATAGAGTACAACATCATGGCACAGGATTTATAACATCTATTACTATAACAAACAACTGCTTCTTCAAAATCTTTTTTAGGCAAATCCTGTTTTCTTAGCATATTTAAAAGAGCAATTGTATTTTCTTTAGTGCAAATCTTTAAGGCATATCTATCCGCATCAATATGATTATCAGGACAACTATCATAATAATCTATCGGAGCCAGAGGGTGTATTGTCCAGCCATATTTACCCCATTGCTCATATATTTCTGATAACCTTTGTATTTCCTCTTTTGAAGGGGTGCTGTCTTTTACGACTTGGATTGCTTTTGCCAAAGCATTAGAAAGCCCACTTAGGGATTCTTGAACCATTTCAACTGCTTTATGTATTGCAGGGGCACTTTCGTTTAAGGTTTTTGCCACAGCTAAAGCAATTTTACCAAATGCTTCGGATACCGCTTTGAAATCATCAAAATTATTGTTCGGTATTTTTCCTTCTGGCAATTATATGACCTCTTTCCTGTCTATAACATATTCAAAGATTAGAAAATATTTATATACTTTGATTTTTGCTTTCCCGTTCTTTATCGTCATTCATTATTTCAATTACAGTCAGATAATAGTTTGCGGTGTTTGTTTCAATGTCAATCATTTCTGAATCTTGTTTGCGCTTGAAATCAAATGAAGAACAAAAATATGAAATAAAAACAAATGCAAAAGATAATAAAGTTTCAACATTTATTATTCTCATTGTGGTTGAATTGTATGGAACAAGTTTTAGTGGTGTAATAATAATCTGCACACAGCAAAAAATCATTTGAAAAACCGATAGAATATTTGTTATTTTAGTAAGCATTTTTTGGGTTTTCTTTTGTTTTTCCAATACTGTATTGTCTGGTAGCTTTTCCTTTTCAAATTTACACGAATCAACTACCGCTTTTAACGATAAATACGGATTAAAGGCAGCGATTTTTCTTTCTAACAATTTTGAATAATTCTTTTTCACATTCTCTTGAAATTTTATTTCTTCACTTCTTTGTCTTAAAATAATTTTAATCATTTCAAGTAGTGTAAGTTCAAGAGCAATGGATGCAATTGTAAAGTATAGTGATATACTTAATGAATCTTTGGTTGTTGCTTGCATAATTGCTATAATAATATAAGCTACTCCGACTCCTAAAAAAACGTAATTGCTATTTTTCAAATGTTAAACCTCCTTCTTGCCTGTGACATACTCAAAAATCAAGGACTTTTTATGAGTTTCGAGTTCTGAAACCAATTGTTCTTTGCGTTTAATAAGACCGTCAATTTCGGCGCATTTTTTATCAAGATGTTGAGCGATTTTTCGCTGTTCTTGGAGAGGAACAAGGCAGGTTTTAACTCCTTGGATTTGATTAACGGTCAATCCTGGTTGTGCTGCGGTGTTATTGACATATTGGTTCAAATTCATTCCAACCAATAAATAATAGAGGAACCCAATTTCTGAAAAGGCAGTCGGCGTTGTGATTACCGCATGTTCAGTTGACCAAAACCGTCCAGAAACTCTATGCACATTCCCGCAAAGAGCACCTTGGCGACCAACAAGAAGATAATCACCTTCGGTATTGTATTCTGAGTAATAACCACGAACGCCATTTCCACCGTAGACGGGATACTGCCCTTCTGGCGCTATGCTTTCTGAAGCAAGATTTTTCCCAGCTTGCATCCCACACAAAAAGCGCAATCCAATAACTTCCCACTCCTCTGGTATCTCACCAATCCACTCTATACCGCTGTCTTTCATCTGGCGGTTTTTGCGGATGCCTTTGGTGACGGCTTCAGTGATGGCCGATTGCTTCAGTTTCTTATATTCCTCAATGGAAGCGCGGGTCTGCTCGATAACGGCATCAATTCGCGCACATTCGGCATCAAGATAATCGACGATTCGGGTCTGCTCACAAATTGATGGCACTATGATAGGTTGACGTCTGAACTCTTTGAATCCTAACGTCTTTCTGATACCTGCTCCCATATTATGAAACGCCATTTTTGCCTCATATCCCTTGAACAAATATGTTGCAAACCGAGGGAGAATCTTTTCGGCATCAGGTCTAAGAGCCAAATATGCAGAGGTAATTACACCTGTTTCTTTTACCAGCCCTACTCGCAAAGATTTCAAATCGTAGTTTAAATTAAGCCCGTTTATCATAATGGTGTTTGGCTCAACAATTGTATAACTGGTGATAGTATCGGCAACATATTCATCTGATTCGGCATCAAAATTTGATTTGGGTATAATCGTTCCATTAAAAAACTTTAATGCTTTCGTAATCCTGCCATCGGTATTCTTTGACTTGATTTCCGAAAACGCATACAATGCAGGAACGACCATCCACTCTTCTGGCACATCACCAATCCAAGAAATGCCACTGTATTTCATTTCTCTTGCCATACTCAGCCCTCCTTATGGAACAGAGATTTGAGGCCCTCGGAAATATCCTGTTCCAGAGCGGTGATGCGTTCCATAATGCTGTCCACGGATTCGGGCGCCTGATACTCATAGAAATAACGCGTCATCGGTATTTCGTAACCAACCTTGGTTTTGCTCCTGTCAATCCAGGCGTCGGGAGCATACGGCAGCACTTCGCGGGCAAAGTAAGCGTCAATATCCTCGGTCAGCGGCACATTTTCGGTGTCACGCAAGTCGGGGTCAGCAACCTTTTTGTTTGTTCTGGGATTTACATATATTTCGGCATCGGGGTCGATTTTTGATAAGGCCATTTCCAAATCGGAAAGACCTTTTTTGCTTATTCCATATTTTTCGGCAAACGGTTTAATTGCTGATTCAAAACTTTTAAGGGATAAAAACTTTTTGCCCAAGAAATTATCGGACACATCTTTAACAAAAGCTTTTACTGTTTCAGGGTTTTCAACACCGAACGGCTCACTGCCGTTCCAACCCCAACCGTTTTTGCCCGCAAAAGCAGTAGCGCAAATATGTAAATTATCTTCGGTGAACTCAAAAGCATATCTTATTGGTCTCTCAACTACAATTTTGTTATAACCAAACTCAACGGCATCAAAAATTTTGCTTTCACAGTAAATACCGTCTTTATCACCGTAAATTTTATTTTCAAACTCGCCATAAGCAGTTACGATAAGGTCACGGCAGAAATCGGTAATATCATTGCGCTTGGTACCGATGGACTTGCGTCTCGGTTCGAAGCAATGAGAAGCGTCGATAAGTTGAACCTTGTCCATTCGGTAGGACGGTTTATTCTTATTGAGCACCCAGATATATGTGGCGATACCCGTGTTCATGAACTGGTCTGTCGAGAGTTGGACGATTGTCTCCAACCAGTCGTTTTCCAGTATGTACTGGCGGATGTTGGAGGGCCCTGAACCAGCGTCACCTGCGAAGAGCGGCGAACCGTTCTGAATAATTGCCATTTTGCCGTCCTCTGCGAGCTTGGCAATGCCGTTGAGGACAAAGAGCTGCTGACCGTCCGAGATTTTGGGCAGTCCCGCACCGAAACGGCCTTCGTCGCCGAGCTTCGCCTCGGCCTCGACCGCCTTCTGCTCACGCTTCCAGTCGATGCCGAAGGGAGGATTTGAGATGATGCGGTCAAAGGTGTATCCTTTGAACTGGTCTTCGGAGAGGGTGTCGCCGAACCGCATATTATTCGGGTCGCCGCCGCGTATCATCATATCGGCTTTGGCAATGGCAAAGGTCGACGGGTTGAACTCCTGCCCGAAGCAGGTAACCTCGGCTTCCGAGTCAAGAGCGTGGATGCGCTCCTCCATGCAGGAGAGCATCTGGGACGTGCCCATCGCCATATCGTAGACGGTGATATTCTGACCGCTAAATTTGGTATCGGCAAGCAGGATATCGGTCATCAGATAGATGATGTCGCGGGAGGTGAAGTGCGCCCCCGCTTCTTCGCCGTAAGATTCGTTGAAGCGGCGGACGAGGTCTTCGAAGACGTATCCGCAATCCACGGCGCTGACCTTATCGGGTCCGAGGTATCCTTTCTGGGAACCGAACTCTTTGATAACGAGGTAGAGGGTGTTGCTCTCCACCATGCGCTTGATGATATTATCAAACTCGAACTTGGCGAGGACGTCCTGCACGTTCGCCGAGAACCCCGCGAGGTAGTCGCGGAAGTTGGTTTCAATGTTTTCGGGGTCAGCGAGCAGCGTCTGGAAGGTGAACTTGCTGGTGTTATAAAACTGATAACCAGAAGCGCGGGTCAGGAAACCGTCGATGACTTCGAGGTTCTTGACTTTCTCATATTGCTCCAGCACCTTGTCGTGGGTCGGGAGCAGGCAGTCGTGAAAACGCTTTACTACCGTCATCGGTAATATGACAAGACCGTATTCGTGCGGCTTAAAAGGACCGCGCAGCATATCCGCCACGTTCCAAATCAAAGTTGCCTTTTCGGAAATATTTACACCCACATTTGTTATTTCATTCATATTATATATTCCTCCTCATCTTATCACGGTATATTATACCGAGCAGAGAGTCCCATAAAAAGGACAGTTACTGCTCAACAAATTCCATGATATCATCAATATTGCAATCAAGAGCTTGGCAAATACGACCGAGGATATCGGTCGTCACATTTTCACCCTTTGCCAACTTGCTAATGGTGTAGTTTGAAATATGAGCAACTTTGGCAAGGTCTTGCTTTTTCATATCTTTGTCAATGAGTAGCTTCCATAGTTTTTTATAACTTGCAGCCATAATAGGCACCTCTTTCGTGCAAGAATATTTATATGCGTAATATTATATCATAGGTGATGCTGTCATTCAAGCCATTTCAATAAAAAAATTAGCGAAAGCAAAATTTTTGACTGTAATTAAAAAATGAATCGTCGATTTGAAACCTTAAATTTCAAAGTGACGATTATTATTTTGCAAACGACTTATTTTTATTTCTAGAATATTATTTTTGGCGGACAGGAACCGAGTGATAAACCTTGCCGTGGCACACTTCATAACCGAGATTAAAAAAGAAAACGACGAAGCGGATTATTTCATCAACGCTTTCGTCCTGCCAGCGCTCAAAGTGATGGGTAAGAGAGAAGTAATCATTAATTGCTGATTTACAAGAATCTTTAAGAATCTCGGCGGCTTTGGGTCTACCTTCACCGACCAACAGACCTTCAACTTGCGAAAAATTTGACGATGCGTGATAGGTCATATTGTAAAATATATCTCTTTGTGATTCCAGTAAAACCCTTAGCAAATATCCTGCCGTGAAAGATTGCCGCAAAAGCTCGGGTGTTTCCAAGTTTTCAAAATAACAGTTTGATAAGATAATCGTAAAAAATGATTTACTAAGGCATTCGGCAGGGAGTGAGTCTGGCAACTGGATGTTCAGATTTTTGAAAAGGTCGGTATGCTGGTCGGTCATAAGTAAAATGCTCCTTTATTTTTTGGAGTCATGGTAGCGTACTTGAAGCGGAAATTCAAGGCCTGCTTACAAAATGACCCACCAATTTTTTTATTCTAAAAAATAGTCGCTTGGACGATTGCCGTAATCTCAAGACGATTTAGAATTCTGCTCAAACGATTTTTGACCGATATGGTATATGTACATCCCCCAAAAGAGCCTGTTTTTATACCGATTTTTAAAAAAGCATATCATGGAGGATGACGATTTTAAAAACAGTTTTCTCGGGTTAATTTTCTGTAAGTGAGTCGTTGGGTATGTGTTATAGTATGTATATATATGTCCATAATTAGACACATATTTATGTCCATATTTTCGACCATACAAACAACCATATTTACAATAGTAATTTGACGGGCGAATTGCTCGTCTTAATTTTATACATTAAAACAATCTAAAAAATACTTCGAAATCTACTTGATTTTTTTCAATTCATCTCTTATACTTTCGACACTTTTGTCCATTTTTGTATACTGGGGGTTAATCCATGAAAAGTCTCGTACGGCCTGACGTCAGTATAGATACTATATCGCTTTGTTGGTATAACTTTGATTCGGGGTTTGATTTGTCAAATTGGAAATACTGTCCGAAAAAAAGTGAAAAGCAATACGATTCTTTCCTATATTACAAGGACTCTGTTACACTGATATACATACCTGCCATACATTTGCTTATGGCATCGTTTTCGGCCAGCAAAGTCGCAAACGGTAGCAACGCACTTCCTTACCGATTTGAGCAGTATAATGGTGTTCGTGAAAAAGTTGAAGAAATAATACGGATGGCTGCTGGTCAGCAACTTAAAATAGCGGATTCCTTTGTTTCGAGGCTGGATGTTTATAAGCAATTCACTTTCAAAACAAGAGCCGAGGCAGCACAAATGATTTCCTGGATGCAGAAGCAGCCGAACCAAGGCAAAAGCGTAAAAACCATATACTCAGACAACGGAGATTACAGAAGATTCAAAAATGGGCTGGTATTAAAGGCATACATCAAAAGTGACGACCCACGGCTTCTTAAAGACGAACAAGAAAGATTAAAGCCAACTGTTCGCATTGAAGTTGAGTGCCGCAAAACCGCGAGAAGAAAAACGCTTGGTAAAATGGTGAGCGCCGAAGGCGTTCTCCGTTATCCCGCAAGTTGGGTTGGTTTGTTTAATTATACTCTCGATAAGTTTAGACTCACGGGAAAAGTTTTGACGAAAAATAATTTTAAGAAAAGAACAAAAGAAATATTAAAAAAAGAATATCCAAAGTCGCGCCCGTCAACAATCAATAAATACTTACGAATCTTGTGTTCAGCAACCGATTCCGACAAAAAGAAAAAAGTCGAACTAATAAACAAAATTTCAAAGCACGGGATTTGCCCGTTTTGTGCTCCTAATGAATATGTTTTGTCAGCAAAAAGCACCGTAAGTCCTCAACAGCAAAAAACAATAGAACTTTTCAGACAATGCATTGCTACAAAAAGAGAAAGGAATGATAACAAATGTTCTATTTTGGCGTATCCGTTACACTTTATTTCAATCCCTTCGACAAAAGTTATAAAACCTGCGATTTTCGATTCTTCGTAGCACTAATAGATAACATATGTCTTTTTACTCTTTTTAAGATTAAGAGGAAAAAGTCCATAAACTATTTTTTCGACCATGTGTGATTCTGTATTTGAAAATGAAATCAGGTATGGTCTTTTGGTCGTTATGTAGGTCGGTTTCTCTTTGTTTTCTTGACATTTTATAAAATAGAAACTATTATTTCACTGTCAGTCCGTGGGACTGCCTCAGAGTAAATATATAAAATGGATGCAAGACCGCTCCCGTTTGGGGGCGGTTTTGCTTTTCTATCACAAAACATCAAAAATCCCCTGTAAAACTGCACATGTTCAAAGCTCGGTTTTTGTGCGAAAAATAGAAAATGAAGAAAAAACAAAGAATTTTCTTTCACTTTTTTAAGAATTAAAAGTGCCAATTTGAACGCTCAAATTTCATATCTAAAGCTTTAGTTCAAAAAAGGTTCAAAAGTGGCTTAAAAAGCCCGTTTTTGCGCGATTTTTTCTACTATAGAAACGGGGTCAAGCGTTTGCAATGCTGGAAAAAATGTGTTATAATGAGGGCACTTCACAAGAACTGGTGAAGATAAAAGGAGATGATAACCAAAACACGTTAATTGATGCTTTTTCAATTTAATATGTTAATGGACCTGTCGCATTAGTCTCCTTATAATTTATGACTTTTTGTGCGACGGGTTTTTTATATCTAAAAATATGAAAGGAGATTTTTACTATGGACACTAAGAAAAAAACAGTTGTATACGATGTTGAAGACATTATGGAACTACTCGATATTGGGCATTCAAGGGCATATGCCCTAATGAAGGCGAAGGGGTTTCCTTCCATTAAAATCGGAAGGCAGTTTAAGGTCCCACGCGCTGCTTTTGAGCGCTGGCTTGAAGTAAGCGCAAGCGGTCAGGAGGAGTATCTATCTGATAAATACACTTCCGCATATGATGCGATTCTGAACGCACGGGCGAGCTAAGAAAGGAGGTTTTTATATGCCAAAAATTACAAAACGAGGAAGCAAATACTATTTTCGATTTTTCGAAAAAAAGGGAGAGATGCCAACGGGTTTCTCCTTTGATACAAAGAAGGATGCGGAAAAAAAGCTCCGCGAACTCGAATATCGAAAGGAGCACGGCACATTAATACCAACATCAACAAGGACGGTCTCGGAACTCCTTACAAAGTTTTGTGAAGAGTATGGAGGCGAAAAATGGTCGGCATCCATGCATTCTTCACAAACGGCGCTTATCGCGAATTATATTAATCCGCTTATTGGAAATTGGCGCATTCAAGACATTACAACCGATAGGGCAAATTCTTACGTTCGAGCTTTGAAAAAGGTTCACACCGTTGAGTCAAAATTCTATAAACCGCGTAGTGAATTTGTAACGGATGCGACACGGCAAAAAATCGTAAAATTGCTCCGAACGGCATTTCGCTATGCGGTGAAATTGGAATTGCTTGAAAAAAACGTCTTCACTAAGATAGATTTACCTAAATATAGTGAAACGACGCGAAGAGCAGTAACAGTTGCTGAGTACCATAGCATGGTCAATTACTGTAACAATGAAGAAAACCGATTTTTGATGATAGCAATAGAACTTGCCGTTTTTTGCTCGTGCAGAGTAGGAGAAATAACGGGACTTTCGTGGGGAAATGTCCATTTAGATGGAAGCAATCCTTTTGTCGATATTAAGCAATCCCTTGCGCGAGAATCACGAGTGTCTCTTTCTGCTTCAAACATTACAAACACTTATTTTGCATTTCCGACAATGGAAGACAGTCGCACGCAACTCGTTTTAAAACAACCTAAAACGGCTTCTTCGGTTCGTAGAATTTTTATACCAAAACAGTTGGTTAAAATTCTTATGACTTGGAAGGAAGAACAGGAAAAGCACAGAGCAAATCTCGGCAGTGTTTACCATGATTATAATCTGGTGATTGCTCAACAAAACGGTGACCCTGTCGATGCTAATCTCATTGCAAAGCGATTAAAAAAGGTATGTAATGAACTTGCCATTGAGAATGTTACTTTCCACTGCCTTAGGCACACAAGTGCCAGCTTAAAATTGAAGCTGTCGGGTGGGAATTATAAGGCGGTTCAAGCCGACACTGGTCATGCCACAACACAGATGTTGCTCGACAGATACGCTCATGTTTTTGAGGAAGACCGCATTGAAAATGCGCAAAAGTTGGGTGATGCTCTGTTTTCCGAAGAAAAAACAGAAGATGTTGATTTGCAGATTAAAGCACTTCTTAGGAATAAAACCCTTTTGTCGCGATTACTTGAAAAACTGCAAGAAGAAGGTATTAAAAATGAACCCTGCACAAAAAGCCAAAAATCCTGCACAGCTGGTTGAGAAAATGCGAAAATCCTGCACAGCAAATTTTAGTGATGATTATCGCAGAATCCTGCACAAATTAAAAATCCTGCACAAAAAGATAAATGGCTTACTCACAAGAAACCTTGTGTTTAAGCCATTTATGGCGTTCCCGAGAGGATTCGAACCTCCGACCCCTCGCTTAGGAGGCGAGTGCTCTATCCAGCTGAGCTACGGAAACATATTCAGTTTGGCGGAAGGTCAGCAACCGCTTAGGAGGCGGACGCTCTATCCGGCTGAGCTACGGAAACGAATAAACACGTGTGCCCGTTAATTTTAGCTTATATGCCTGCAAATGTCAACATCAACTTGCTTTTTTGCCGGTTTTTTAGTATAATTATCAAAACCGTTATTTGAAACGGTAAGGAGGGGACGGGCATGCAAAAGGCGCTGATTGCCATGAGCGGCGGTGTGGATTCATCGGTTGCGGCGTATCTTACAAAGCAGGCGGGGTATGACTGCATCGGCGTTACCATGCGGCTTTTTGACGGCGAGAACATTGCGGGCGATAAGACCTGCTGTTCGGAAGACGACGTACTTGATGCCAAAAGTGTTGCGCGCAGGCTCGGCATCCCTCATCATACCTTCAATTTTAAAAGCGATTTTGAAAAATCGGTAATTGAACCCTTTGTCGCCGAATATGAGCGGGGCGCCACCCCTAACCCGTGTATTGAATGCAACCGACACCTTAAATTTGCGGCTTTATACGAACGGGCAAAGGCGCTTGGCTGTGAATATATCGTGACCGGTCACTACGCACGCATAGTAAGAGCGGGCGAAAAATACCTGCTTTGCCGCGCAAAAAACACAGAAAAAGATCAAAGCTACGTGCTTTATTCGCTTACTCAGGAACAGCTTACGCATACCCTTTTTCCGCTCGGCGAGATCTCTAAAGAGCAGACCCGCGCTATCGCTGCCGAGCAGGGCTTTATAAGTGCGCATAAACCCGAAAGCCAGGATATATGTTTTATACCGGACGGCGATTACGCGGCGTTCATCCGCCGCCGCACCGGGCGCGATTACCCCGAGGGCGATTTTGTTGATACCGCCGGCAATGTTTTAGGCAGGCATAAGGGAATTATAGAGTATACGGTAGGTCAGCGAAAAGGACTTGGCATAGCCCTCGGCGCGCCGGCATACGTTAAGGAGATCGACACCGCAAACAACCGCGTGGTGCTCTGTAAGAACGAAGAACTTTTTACAAGCGAGCTTAACGCAAAAGATTTTAACTGGATATCCGGCGACCTGCCGACCGGTGAAGTAAACTGTATGGCGGCGGTGCGCTACCGCGGCGCTCTTAAACCCGCTATCGCCATACCCACAGGCGAAGATACCGTAGCCGTTCGGTTTTTATCCCCTCAGCGCGCCGTTACCCCCGGTCAGGCGGTAGTGCTTTATGACGGCGACACCGTGCTTGGCGGCGGAACGATAGATTAGGTAATAAGTAATATGTAATAGGTAAGAAGTAGGGGCGGATATCATCCGCCCGCTTTAAAATGAAATGCCTCACGGCACGAAATGCGCGGTGCGCGTGAAATGGCTTACGCCGTGAAATGCCCTTCGGGCATTACTGGGCTGTCGGGGTCGCCAGCCCCTACAATGTGCGGTCAATTTAATTGGTGTTTTGTAGGGAACGGCGACCCGACGTTCCGCGCGGCGAAGCCGCATTATATAAAGGTTCCTATTGGCTGACATCTGATATCTGTCATCTGCTGTCTGATAAAAATACCCCCGACCAAACGGTCGGGGGTAAATCTATGTAATTATTCCTCGGATATTGCTTCTACCGGGCAACCTGCCGCGCAAGCGCCGCAGCTGATGCATTTATCTGCATCGATCTCGTAGTGAGCATCGCCTTCGGCTATTGCCTCGCAGGGACAACCTGCCGCGCAAGCACCGCAGCTGATGCATTCATCTGAAATTTTGTAAGCCATTATTTACACCTGCCTTATAACACATAAATCAAGCGTTATTTCGCTCTTTAAGTATTTTAACAACAAATAGGCAAAAAAGCAAGTTATATTTCTTCTTTTTCTTCAATTTCTTCCGTTTCCGCCTTTTTTTTGCCGCGCGATATGATTTTTACTTCCTTGCGGTTGGTCTTATAGGGGATGCCGTCCTCCCGCTTTGGCTTAACCATCAGGTTGCCGGTTATGAGGTTTGCGTCTACTACCGTGCCAAGCTCGCCTTCGTGCTTAACGGTGGAGCCGATCGGGGGAGTTATCTTCATAAGTTCCTCGTAAGCATCCTGCTCGTATTTGAGACAGCACATAAGTCTGCCGCAGCTTCCGGATATCTTGGTGGGATTAAGCGAGAGCCCCTGCTCCTTTGCCATTTTTATGGATACCGGCTCGAAATCGTTTAAAAACTGTTTGCAGCAGTAAGGTCTGCCGCAAACGCCCAGCCCCCCGAGCATACGCGCTTCATCGCGCACCCCGATCTGGTGAAGCTCTATGCGGGCGTGGAACTGCGCAACAAGGTCCTTTACAAGATCCCTGAAGTCAACGCGGCCTTCCGCCGTAAAGAAAAATGTTATCTTGGCGGCGTCGAAAGAATATTCAACGCTTATGAGCTTCATCTGCAGGTTATGCTCGGATATTTTGCGTTCGCAGATAGCAAAGGCTTCCTTTTCCTTTTGCCGGTTTTCCTCCACCTTGGCGAAATCCTTTTCGCTCGCGATCCTTAAAACCTTTTTAAGCTCTTTAACTATGCTTTCCTCGGCTACCGGGTGAACGCCGGCGCTTACGGTGCCAATGCTCAGTCCGCCTGCCGATTCAACAATAACGGTATCGCCCGTCTTTATTTCAAGATCGCCGGGGTCAAAATAATAACTGCGCCCGGTATCCTTGAATTTTACCGATATAACGTTTACCATAAAAATTACCTTTCTGTCATAGCCGCCGCCGAAAGGGCGGTAAGCAATAACGATAGATTTGCGTTTGATTTTAAGAGCACTTTGTGCTCCTGAACCGTGTTATAAAGCCGTTCATACCGCCGCACCAGCGTTGCGGAGGAACTGTCTTTTATCAGCGAGACCAGAATGACCTCGAGCGCGCCGTAAAACGCGGCGGTCTTAACGCGATCCTTTTCAAGCGGGAATAAAAGCTTCAGCATTTCATACTGGTTGCCGCCCTTGAGTATTGAAATAAACTCTTTCGCCGTGTCTTCGGCGGCGCTCGCCGATTTTTTCTTAAGTATATTGAGCGCTAAGCCGATACTGCCGCCGGAACTTCTGTAAGCGCTTAGGATCTCCTCGCGGTCGCGCTTTGAAACCGAACAGATACAGTCTGCCGCGGTCTGCTCGTCGGGTGAGGCGAGTATCAGCACCGAACAGCGGGAAATAACCGTTTGCAGCAGCATTGCGCGCGAGCGGCAGGTAAGAACGAAGACCACCGTTTCGGGCGGCTCCTCAAGTATTTTTAAAAGGGCGTTCTGCGCCTGCACGGTAAGCAGCTCGGCGTTATCTATAAGAAAAACGCGTTTTGCCGCTTTTTGCGGGACTATCGCCGCCGAGGTCACTATATCGCGCACCTGATCCACCGAAACAGTCTTCCGGTCCTTTATCGGTTCCACCGATTCCATATCGGGGTGATTGCCGCTTTCAAAAAGGCGGCATCCCGCGCAGTTTTCGCAGGGGCGTTCCTCGCCTTCGCAGAGTATCGCTTTGCATAAATACCGTGCGAGGGTGGTCTTGCCGAGGCCTTCTTCACCCTCTATCAGAACGGCGTGGGGTATCTTGCCCGATATCAGCATATTATCTATGGCGCCGCGGACGCGGTCGTTGCCAACAAGCGGGAATCTCATAAAACAAATCCCATCTTTTTCATAGCTTTAAAGCAGGTTTTTCTGGCTATCGCCTCTGCCTTGCGGTCGCCCTCGCGGAATATGCGCTCAAGCTCCGCCTTATCGGTGATGATCTTTTCGTAGCGCTCTTTTATCGGCGCCAACTCATCGGCTACCGCTTCGCCTACGGCAAGCTTGAAATCGCCGTAACCACGACCTTCGAACTCGCGTTCAACGTCGGCAACAGACTTGCCGGTAACGGCGGAATAGATCGTTATAAGGTTTGAAACGCCCGGTTTATCTTCGGAAAAGCGGACTTCCGAGCCGCTGTCGGTCACGGCGCGTTTGAATTTTCTTATAACGGTATCGCGGTCGTCAAGTATAGCAACGAACGCGTTTACGTTTTCATCGGATTTGGACATTTTCTTTTCGGGGTCCTGAAGCGACATAACGCGGGCTCCCACCGTGGGTATATACGGCTCGGGGACCTTTAATACCTCGCCGTAAACGCGGTTGAAGCGCATGGCGATATCGCGGGCTATTTCAAGGTGCTGTTTCTGATCGGCGCCTACCGGGACGAAATCCGGCATATAAAGCAGAATATCCGCCGCCATAAGCACGGGGTAGGCAAAAAGGCCCACGTTAATATTATCCGCGTGCTGTGCCGACTTTGCCTTGAACTGGGTCATGCGGGAAAGCTCGCCGAACTGGGTGCAGCTTGAAAGCAGCCACGCAAGGGTGGTATGCTCCGGCAAATGCGACTGGATAAACAGCGTGGACTTTTCCGGGTCAAGCCCGAGAGCCAGCATAAGGGCATAGGTCGAGTATATCTGACCCTTGAACTTTTGCGGATCCTGCCGCACGGTTATCGCGTGCAGATCGGCAACGGCATAGGTGCAGTCAAATTCATCCTGCATATAAAGCCAGTTTTTAAGTGCGCCGAGATAATTGCCGAGGGTAAGCATACCGCTCGGTTGTATACAGCTTAAAACTCTTTTTTTATCACTCATGATATTTACACCTTAAGTTATTTTTTTATTAGGAACGCCAGCAACGCCAACAGCTGCAGTATTGCGGCGATAATGATTATGTATAGCGGCTTTATCCCGCCAAAGGAAAGCGTTATGCAAAGGCAGAGCGACCAGATAAGCAGCGATACGCTTAAAAACACGTGGGTCCGCCGCCACCATATAGCGCTGAAAACTATCGAAACGATCGCGCTTGCCGGCAAGGCGTATATAAACGCGAGCCAGGATCTCAGACCCTCGGCGGCGGTTTGCAAAAGGAAAAAAACTATCGCGGCGATCAGCCATACAACGCCTACTGATAAAAAGGTGATGATCGCCTTGTTGCGGGTTATAAGTATCCTGCGTTTGTATTTATCGGCGATAAGGTCGCTTACGCTTACGCCCAATATGTTTGCTATCTGCGCCGTGACTTCAAGGTCTGGCAGACCTTCGCCGCGCTCCCATTTTGAAACCGATTTATCCGAATAGTTAAGCTCGGTAGCCAGCTCCATCTGCGTTTTGCGCGCCGCCTTACGGTAAAATGCGAGGTTGCGGGCAAAATTCATCCGTATATTTGCGGGTGTAACTTCGGTCATATTATCACTCCGTATAAAGGTTTATGATTTTCCGGGAGATCGATCTCGCGTAATCGAGCGTGTTTTTTGTGCCTCCCGGATTTCCGCTGAACCAGGTAAGCACCAGATCGCTGTTATTTACCATAAAACGGTTGCGATCCTGGTAACAACCCGTATAATAATCGTTTGAAATGAGTATCAGGTTATCGGCGGAAAGAACTACGCGGTTATACCGCGCGCGCCATTCGGGCGGATACTTTTGCGCCTGCGCGAGGAACGGAACGGCGCAAATCAGCCGAACAGAACGGTCCGCCGCCGCGTCAGAAGCGGCTAAAACGCACTCCGCCGCAATTATATCAAAGCCCATCGCCATACCGGAATAAAAGGTATCAAAGCCCGCCTGTATCAGCTCGGTGATCTTGCCCATAAGGCGGTTTTCAAAGTCTATGTAACGCGGGTCGGAACGCTCAAGCGAAAAGGGGAACTTCTGCGGTCTGTAACCCGTAAAACAACAACTTAAAGATCTATCTTCCAACCGTCTCACCGCCGCATATATTTTATCATTTTATGCGGCGGCTGTCAAGAAAAAAGCCGCGCTCTACCGGCAGTAGACCGCGTTTTTGCCTTCTCTACCGAATAAGCGGACCCCTATTTGCAGAAAACGTGATTGCCTATGGCGGTAATCACCGGGCGCGAGCGTATCCAGGTGCTTGTTGCGGTTTTCGGGTTATAATAATATATGGCGCCGCCGCTCGGGTCAAGCCCGTTCAACGCGTCGCGCGCGGCGTTATACGCGCTGGAGGATACCGCTTGATAGAACTGACCGTCGTTAAGGCAGGAAAACGCCCCGTTCTGATAAATTACGCCCGATATCGTATCGGGGAAAGAGGGGTGCTCCACCCGGTTCAGTATCACCGCGCCTACCGCCACCTGTCCTAAATACGGCTCGCCGCGCGATTCGGCGGATATTATTCTTGCCAGCAGGTTATAATCGTTTGATGAATAACCGGCGCTGCTTGAGCTTCCCGATATGCCGAGCGCTTTAAGCGTTTTAGGCCCCACTATGCCGTCCACGGTAAGCCCGTTCGCCTTTTGAAAGCTTTTTACCGCCGCCAGCGTTTTTGAGCCGAATATGCCGTCCACCTTACCGGTATAATAGCCCTTGTTTTTAAGGGCGCTTTGTATTGCGCTTACCTCGTCTCCCACCGACCCCATGCGCGAAAGCGCCGCCACCGACATACAAAAAAGGCAGGAAACGGTAAGAGCGATTATTATTATTTTAAAAAATCTGTTCACAGTATCACCTTCGCTTTTATTGTTCCCCGTTTTTTTAAAAAAATGCCTTAGGTGAAGCCGGAGTATCCCTTAAAACAATAAACGGCAAAAAGCGCCCCGCGGGTTTGACAAATTAAACGCCGCCGCCGTTATATAATCTAATAAACCATATATAAACGGCGGTGTGAAGAATGAAGGAAGTTAAAGCTTTATCGGCAGGCGGAAAAATAGGCAGGGCGGATATCACGGCGGCGGTAATATATCACGCGCTATCGGCGGTATTGGGATTCATACTCTGCCGCACCGTGTTTTTTGAAAAATATACTCCGTTCGGCGTCGCCTTTGCGGCGGGGTGTCCTTCGGCGTATTTGCCGGGCGCCGCCGCCGGAGTGTTTTTGGGTTATCTGCTATCGCTTTCAAGCGTTACCGGTTTCCGTTACGTTGTTGCCGCGTTTGCGGTTTTCAGCATTAGATTTATCCTGTCATTTTATAAAAAACTGGATCGAAGCCCGCCCTTTGCGGGGCTTATATCCTTCCTTTCGGTGGCGCTTACCGGAGCGGCGACGCTCAGCGGTATTAAGGCGGACCTTTTGTTTCTCGCTCTTGAAGCGGTGGTATGCGCCGTATCCTCCGCGGTGATATGCAGGGTATCATCCTTTATTAACCGGATATATAAAGGGCTTACCGGCGAGGAACTCGGTTGCCTGCTTATAGTTATAAGTATGGTGCTTTCGGGTATCTACGGCATATCGGCATTCGGTATAAATTTAAGCGTTATAGTGGCGGTGGCTCTTATACTTTCGGTATCAAAATACGGCGGGACCCTTGCGGGAACGGTTGGGGCGATATCGGTATCAACTCTGTTTTTCTTTGCGGGGCAGAATACCGATATCTGCTTTGCTTTTACCGTTTGCGCCCTTGCCGCGGGGCTTGTTGCCTCATACGGCAAATACGTTCAGCTTTGCGCGTTTTTTGTGTGCGGCGCGGTCTTCGCGGTGATTTGGGGACCCGCCGCAAAATCGGCGGCTTTTATCGCCGAGATAATACTCGGCTGTATCGCCTTCGCGTTTATCCCCAAAAACGCAGGGATATATCTCGGCAAAATATTTACCTGTTTCCCGGATATCAGCGTGAATAACGATCTTAATCTTGCGGTGACCATGCGCCTTAGTGAAGCCGCGGCGGGTATAAAGGACGTAAAACTTACGGTCGATGAGGTGGCCGCACGCCTTGAGGGTATAAACACGCCCGGTTTTCAGAGCGTTCTCGGCAGGATCGAGGGCGAGGCGTGCGCCGGCTGTAAAATGCGAAACCATTGCTGGCAGGCACAGCGCGAGGGCACCCTTAACGCCGTTTTTTCGGTCATAAAGCAGATAAAAGCAGAGGGCGCCGCCGGGCAAAAAAGCCTGCCGGAGGATTTTAAGGGCAGATGTATCAGATCGGAAAAATTCCAAAACGCCGTAAACAAAAACTATTTAAAATATGCTTCGGTCGTGGCGGCAAACAGCAGAATTAGCGCCATAAGGCAGGCGGTCACCGATCAGTTTGAGGGCGTTGCAGGTATGCTCGATGAACTGGCGGATGAATATTCATCCGATTGGAGGTTTGATAATTCGGCGGCGGTCACCGCGGTAACGGCGCTTAAAAACATCGGAGTTTGCGCCGATCAGTGCAGTGCTCCGGTCGATAAATACGGGCGTATGAAGATAAACTTAAGGCTCATAAAATCAAGCGATACAGTTCTCAATAAAAGGGATATAATGCGGGTCATATCGCTTGCCTGCGAGCGCGATTTTGCGCCGCCGGTAATAAAAAAAGCCTCGGGCGAGACCTTTATAAGCATAAGCGAACGACCCTGCCTTAAGGTGGATATCGGCATTTGCCAGAAAAGCGCCGGTGACGGCGAGCTTTGCGGGGACGCCTACAGCTCGTTTTTTGACGGTAAGGGGCATTTTATAATGATCCTCAGCGACGGTATGGGCACCGGCGGCAGGGCGGCGGTCGATTCGGCAATGGCGGCTGGGCTTATGGGCAGACTTATAAAATCCGGCTTCGGATTCGATTGCGCGCTGAGGATCCTCAACTGCTCGATGCTGTTTAAATCCGCCGATGAATCGCTTGCCACTATGGATATAGCAAGCATCGATCTTCATACCGGCAACGTGGAGCTTTATAAAGCGGGCGCCGCGCCCACTGTCGTGCGCCGGCAAAGGCGAACGGGTAAGGCGGTCAGCACCTCGATGCCCATAGGTATCCTTTCGGACGTATCGTTCGACCGCGCGGGCATAAAGCTTTTCGCGGGAGATATAATCGTTCTTATTTCGGACGGCGCCGCCTTTGACGGCACCGATTGGATACGCGATGAACTCGAGCGTTTTTCCTCCGGGAGCGCGCAGGAGCTAGCCGATAGACTTTGCCTTTGCGCCGCCCGCCGCCGAAGCGACGGGCATACCGATGATATCACGGTAATGGCGGCGGTAATATCAAAAACGTAAAAAACCGTAAAAAATTCTGCGGATGTCCCGAAAAAGGGGCATCCGCAGTTTTATACTTGAATATATCGCTTTTAAATGTTAGAATAATAAACGAATAAATACAAGGGGAGATAAAGATGTCTGCCGTAAGGATACTTCACTGCGCCGATATCCATATCGGCGCCGCAGAGACCGGCATAGGCGAAAAAAGCCAGTCGCGCCGGCTTGAAGCACTGCTTACCTTTGAAAAAATAATAGGGCTTGCAAAGGAAAACCGCGTGGATATCATCCTGATAGCGGGCGATCTGTTTTGCTCAAATACCGTTCCCGCGCAAATGGCGGCAAGGGTTTTCGAGTGCATAGGAAGCGTTCCCGAAATCAAGGTGGTCTTCGCCGCCGGAAATCACGACCCCTTAAACGCCGAATCGCCGTTTAAAAAACAGAGTTTGCCGAAGAACCTCTACGTTTTGCCCGAAAACGATTCCTTTTTCTACTTTGAAGACCTTAACGCAAAGGTCTGCGGAAGGTCGTTTTCCGAGGTATATCTTAAGGGTGAGCGGCGTTTTGCCGCGGATGTTTCGGATGATACGGTAAACGTCATGTGCCAGCACGGCGAGGTAACAAGCGACGCCGGGTCCGATTACAACGCCATAACAGGCGAGTTTATAGATAACAGCGGTATGGATTATATCGCGCTCGGGCATATCCATAAGCGTTCGAAGATACAAAGGCGCGGCAGCACTTCTTTTGCATACTGCGGCTGTCCCGAAGGGCTCGGCTTTGACGAGCTCGGCGATAAGGGCGTTTACATAGGCGAAGTGGATAAGGGAAGCGCCGATATGCGCTTTTACAAAACCTCGATACGAAACCACGAAAATGTGAGCGTAGACGTTTCGGACTGTTCTGATAATCCCGCCGCGGCCCAAAAGATAACAGCGTTCCTTTCGGAAAAATACGGAGCCGGTTTTGAGGATAACCTTTATAAGATAGTGCTTACCGGCAGTGTGGCGGACGGATGCTGGTTTGACCCCGCCGAGATAGCGGGCAGGCTTATGCAAACGGTCTATTTTGCCAAAGTTAAGGATGAAACCGGCGTTTTTGAAGACCTTGATACCCTCAAAGGCGAGAATTCGCTTAAAGGCATTTTCGTTCAAAAAATGCTCGCCCTTATAGCCGAAAAGCCGGAGGAGGCGGATAAGATCCGCGCCGCGCTCAACATAGGCTTAAAGGCGTTTTCATCGGAGGTGGGCTATAATGAGGATTAAAAGCATTTATATAAACGCCTTCGGCGGATTAAAGGATTACACCCTCGATTTTACTGACGGTATGCAGGTGATACTCGGCGAAAACGAGGCCGGCAAAACCACCGTTACCGAGTTTATTAAGGCGATGTTTTACGGCACCGGCAAGCGCGCCGCGGGTCAGGTTATGAGCATACGCGATAAATATACCCCGTTTGACGGCTCTCAGGCGGGCGGCAGGATATTCTTTGAACGCGGCGGGCGCGAATACTGCATTGAAAGGCAGTTCAGAAAATCGGATGCTACCGATAGAGTGACCCTTACCGATACCGCCGCCGGCAAGACCGAGCCCTGCGCGCCGGATATAGGGCGGGAGCTTTTCGGCATAAGCGTGGGCGCCTTTGAGCGTTCGGTGTTTATCGGTAACACGCCCGATATAGCTTTTGACCCGAACGCGCAGGGCGAAATCAACCAAAAGCTTTCAAACGCCGCGCTCTCGGGCGGGGACGACGTTTCCTGCCGCGAGGTTTTAAACCGCATTGACGACGCCCGCTTAAAGCTTATATCAAAATCCGGCAGGACCGGTAGCCAGGTAGCGGATATGAACGAATTAAGCGCGCTTAAAGAGGCACTCTCGGAAAGTGACGGACTCGCCAGGAAAAAACAGCAGATACTGGCGGCGATGTCCGATACCGCCGAAAAACTCGGCACGCTCACAAAGCGGTATAACGCCGCCTGCGAGGTGCTCTCCCGCGCCCGGGATATCGAAAACGCTCAGAAACTCAAAGAGTATCTCGATACCAAGGAGGAGCTTGACCGGCTTACGAAAAAGCTGACTCTCAGCGACGGCACGGTAGCCGATGAAATGTTCCTTAAAAAGTTCGAGTTCGGTTTTTCAAAGCTTGATAATATCAAAAACCGGATAGAGACCGCAAAAGGGGAGTTGGAATCCCTGCGCGAAGCCGCGGCGATGACGGACAGCACGCCCGAGCAGATACGCGAAAAAATAGATCTTGCCAAAAAACAGGCTGAGGAATGCGATGCACAGATACTTTCGGTAAAGCAGGAGGAAGATTCTCTCAAAGAAAAAATCGCCGCTCTTAAAGAAGATATGAGTGCGGCAAAGAACGCCAAAAAGCCGTTTAACCCACTGCTTATGGCTTTCGGCGTGGCGTTGCTTGCCGCGGCGGCGGTCCTCTGGTTTACGCCGCTTAACAAAGCGGTTGCGGTAATAACCGCGGCGGCGGGCGCGATATTCGCCGTTTTCGGATTCATCATAAGACCCGCGCATCCGCAGGCGGCGCAAAAGATACAAAGCGAGATTGATTCGCTTGGCGGTGAGCTTTCGGCGTTATCGGGCAGGATAATGATGTTAAAGGGCGAAAAAAGTAATATCGAGGCAAAAACCGAAAGCTATAATATCGCGCTTAACTTCGGCATAAGCGGCGAACAGAAGATAAAGGAAAAAGAAAACTATATCGAAAGCGAGACTGCCGCGCTCGCACTTGAAAGGCAGAAATTGCTTAAATTCTTCGGCTTTGCGGAGGATACCGATATAGAAAGCATAAAAGCGCATATCGAAAAGCTTTATTCTTTAGCGGATGAGCAAAAAAAGGCAAAGCTCCGCCTTTCTTATTTAAGCCGGGATCTCGGCGGTATATCCTATGACGAGGCAAGAGAGAAGCTCTCAAATAATGAGAGCGGCGATACGCCGGTCGACCTCGAGGCTAAAAAGCGGGAAGCGGAGGCGCTCGCCGAGGAAAAATCGGAGCTTCAGAATCTGCTTACAAGGCTTGAGACCGAGCTTAAAACCGGATTTCGCGGTATGCGCGATCCCGAAGACCTGCGCCGCGAGATAGAGGACCTTGAAGGAAGGATAGCCGCCAAGCAGGAGTTTTACGATGCGGCAACCCTTGCGTATAACGTTTTAGAGGAAAGCTTTATAACCGCCCGCCAGAGCTTCGGCGGCATACTTGAAGAGGAGACCCTTAAAAACTTTAAGGCGATAACAGCGGGAGCATACGGCGCCGTTACGGTTTCGGGAGATTTTGATATAACGGCGGAAAAAAGCGGGGTTTTCGGCAGGCACGAGCTTGAATATTTAAGCCGCGGAACAAAGGATCAGGTTTATCTTTCCTTAAGACTTGCCGTTGCAAAGCTTATAACCGAAAAGGAGCCGCTGCCCGTTATAATAGACGACGCGCTCAGCCAGTATGACGACAGGCGTTTTTGCGCGGCGCTCGAATTCTTAAAACAATACGCCGGGGAAACGCAGGTCTGCCTTTTCACCTGCCACCGATACGTGGCTGATGAAGCAGAGCGACAGCGGATAAAAACCGTTAAACTGTAAAAACCGCGCCGGGTGCTCAAAAAAGCACCCGGCGCCGCATATTTTAAGGTCATTCGTCAAAGAGATCGGTTTTTACCGAAAATCCGCTTCCGGTTTTATCCTGCGGGGCGTCGTCAAGCATATCGAGAAGCGTCTGTCCGCCGCCGTAGAATTCGTCTTCAGCAGGGGTATCTTCTTTGACCCAGCGGTCGAGCAGTTCTTTGCCCTCGGGATAATACGCCACGGCTTTTTTGCGGAAGAAGTATATGCTTACGGCGATGAAGTATAACAGGAAAACGATAAGTGCCGCAAGCGAAATATAAATTCCGGTATCAAGCCCGGCGGGGGTGAAGTTAAACCTGATAACGCTCGTCCCGGCGTCCACGGCTACCGCCATAAAGCCGCAGTTGACCCTTTCGATCTCGGCGGGCTTGCCGTTAACGGTGGCGGTCCAGCCCGGATCGTAGGGAACAGAGAAAAATACAAGCGACTTTGCGTCACGCCGGACTATCGCCGAAAATCCGTTTTTCTCGGTTTTAAAACCGGTTGCCGCGGTGGCGGCGAGCGCGGCGCAATCGGCGCCGAGATCAAAACAGGCGGCGTTTGACCCGGCATATCTTATATCGGTAAGGATACCGCTGTATTTTTTTGCCTGTTCTTCGGTCAAAAGCAACGCTTTAAGCATAAACTTCGCGCGCGTTTCGCCGTTCAGTTTTTCGCAGAGGTCGTATGTTATATAGTAATCGTATGAGAATCCGTAGCCGATATAATAATTGTTTTCGTAAACGCGGTAAACGTCCTCGGTCTCAAGATAGGTGTAACCGGGCATTATCGGGTTGCCTGTGCTGTCCTGAAAATCGCCGAGCGTTTTATCGCTTATAAGATATTTTACCGATAAAAGGGAGTTGACCTCGGGTATATCTATATTTGAAGTATCGGTAACGCCTACAAAGTCATAGTATTCTTTTAAGGATGCGGTAGAAACCGATAGCGGAACGTCGGTGGAATCAAGCCCTAAATACATCCCGGTGTTAGGCGCGCCGCTCCAAACGGCGGTGCGGCAGTCGCCGGTATCCGGCAGATCGAGTTTTTCTTCGATAAGGTGATTGACCACAGTCTCTTTTGAAAGCGCGGTCCTTTTGGCGCTCCATATAAAAACGCTTGTGCCGATAACCGCGGCGACCGATACAAGAGCCACAGACACCCGCAGGTAGTATTTAAGATTATGCTTTTTAAGCGGCAGGGCAAGCGCCGCACCGAGGATGCAAACAAGCGCGGCGGCGCAGATAATAATATAATGCCGAACGCCCGAGGCTTCGGTGGAGTTTTCAAAAAGACCCGGCACTATATAGCCGTTTTCTTCGCGCGGGAAAAGACCTATCACCGCCGACAGCACCGCGGTAAGTATACCCGCGGTAAGAAGCCCGCGCCCGAGATCAGCCGCCGGGTCCTCGCAGGAAACGGCGGTCATAAGCGCGAAAAGGAGTATCGGCATATAAAGCCAGCGAGCCGAAAATCCGCTGCCGAAGGCGGAGAAAACGCCGTTTAAAACAGGTATAAGCAGTATTAAGACGCCGGCGGCGGTAATTGCTTTAAGCCAACCGCCCTTGCGGCTGTTAAGATAGCCAAGAACACCCGCAATGCCGAAAAGCGGTATCCAAAGCGCGAGGGTGTCCGATGAAACCGAAGCCCCGAAAAGCGGTTTTTGGGGGCTTGCGGGCGGGAAGAAGACCGCCGCCGCAGTTTTCAGATAAAGCCCGGCGTTTTTATAAACGATACCGTCCGTTCCAAACGGGAAATCATAAGTTCTTAAAACCGCCGCGTTTATATAAGGAAAAAGAACAGCCGCCGCGATAAAAAGCCCCAGCGCACCTTCAAACACCAAACTCAAAAAGCGCAAAACGGTGGGTCTCAGCGCCCCCGATAAAGCCCTGATGAAGAAGTAAACGGCGGCAAATAAAGCCATCGCGAAAAAGCCGCCCGGGCAAACTGCGGCGCACGCCGCCGTGCATAGCGCAAAAACGCCGCGGCGGTTTTCGGTCATAAGCAGTTCAAGAGAAAGGAGCAAAAGCGGAAAAAGTATCATCGCTTCAAAAAGCGTTCCGTAATAAAGAGATACCGCCGCAAACCCCGAAAAGGCATAGGCGATACCGCCTATTGAGGCGGAAAGAGGATGCTTTGTAAACCTGCTTATATAAAGGTAAGCGGTAAGCGCGGCAAGGGCGAATTTAAGTATAAAAAGCGGTCCTATAAGATAAGGCACAACACCGTTATCAAAGGGAAGGGTAATAAGGAAAAACGGACTGCAGATAACGTTAAATGAATATGCGCCGAAGACCTTATAAAGCGCTCCCTCGCGAAGAGCGCTGTGGCAGGATTTATAAAAGGGTATTATATTTGAATCAAACTCGCCCGCAAGGGTAAAATACCCGCCCGAGGTTATGATATACGGCAGAAAAGCCGCCGCCGCGCAGGCCGCGGCGATCAGAAAGGTGAATATGCCTCTGCCGCTTTTTTTGCCGAGAATCGCGACCTTATCCTTTGAAAAAGACATAAATTCACCTTCTTTTAATTATTTTATTGATATTATACCAAAAAATGTTATAATATTCAAGGAAAGACGAAAAAAACGGGGAAATAATATGAAAAGTCATTTTTATGCGATACTTTCGAGAATGAAAAATATATACCGCTGGGGGCTTATGCGCAATACCCGGCAGGAGAATTTAAGCGAGCACAGTCTGGAGGTCGCGTTTATCGCGCACGCGCTGGCGCTCATTAAAAAACGCCGCCTTGGCGGGGCGGTCGATCCCGACCGTGTTGCCGTTGCGGCGATGTTCCACGATACGGGGGAGATAATAACCGGCGATCTGCCCACCCCGATAAAGTATTATAACGCGGATATCAAATCGGTTTATAAGGATATTGAATCGGTGGCGCAAAACCGGCTTATATCCCTTCTGCCCGAGGACCTGCGGGATGATTTTTTGCCGCTTTACTTTCCGGATGAGGAAACCGCCAAAATAATAAAAGCGGCGGATAAGATATCCGCGCTTATAAAGTGCATTGAAGAAACGGTGAGCGGCAACCGCGAGTTTGAAGCGGCGAAGGAGTCCACCGTAAAGGCGATAAAAGATCTCGGTTTACCTGAAGCCGAAATCTTTATGGATGAATTTATGGATAGCTTTTATCTTCCGATAGACGATATGAAATAAGGTGAAAAGGGGAGGAACTTATGTATCCGTTATTGCTTAAAACTCATGATCTTTCCGGCGAGCAGGTGACCCCGGTAATGAAAAACGAAAGGGAAAACCCAAGCACGGTTTATATGCTCAAAGCCGGCGGCAGGAGCGAAAACGTTATCAAAAACGGCGGACTCGCCGATACCGGGCTTAAAAGTATAGCTTCGCGCCTTTTTGAGGGCAGGGAAATGCCGCCGCAAAAATTCCCGGTGGAGATAAAACTCATAAACACCGCCGAACGTCTGCCCGTTACGGTTTACCCGGACGATGAATACGCAAACGCTCACGGCGAGCCCTGCGGCAAAATAGCGCTAATATACGTCGCCGATTGCAAAAAAGGCGCCGAAATGGTATACGGGCTTTCCCGCAACGTTACGCCCGATGAGCTTAAAGCCCGCGTTCAGGGCGGCTCGCTTGCCGCGGTATGCAATTTCGTGACCGTTCAGAAGGGCGATATTTTCTTTATACCGCCCGGCGTTGTTTTTGCTATTGGCGGCGGCATTACCGCGCTTATGATCTCAAACAACAGCAAGAGCGAGTATATCATATCCGATTACGGCAGGGTGGATGAAAAGGGCAAACCGCGCCCGCTTCAGATAGATCGCGCGCTCGAAGTTATGAAAACAAGAAAAAACAACCTGCGCTACGGCGATACCGGGGAGATGACGCTCTATCCCTTCGGCACCGTCCGCGAGCTCGGCGTTTGCGATGCCTTTAAAGTCGAGCTTATAACTATGGACGGCAGTTTAGGCGTTTACGACGACGCGGCGCCGGTATCGCTCATCCTTACCTCGGGCGAGCTCGATATGTCCTACCCCACGGGAACGATGCACCTTAAAGCCGGAAACAGCGTTCTTATCCCGCCCGGAATAAAGGTTAAGTTAGCCGGCAAAGCCGAAGTGATACACACGAGGGTTTAAAAATAGTCAATACTGAAAAGCGCCCCTACCGCAGAACGATACGGTAGGGGCGTATTGTATGTTTTTTGTTTTAAGCCGTTTGCTTAAACTTTTTCCTTTGGAGCAGATAAAATATGAATCCTATAACTATC